>VGRO01000076.1 GCA_016875335.1 Deltaproteobacteria bacterium
AGGTGGCGGCGCCGCGACAGGCTGCAGTGCCGCCGCGGCGGGCGCGGCCACCGGTGCCGCAGGCGCGACCGGCGCAGGAGCAGGTTCGGTGCTGTGGCCGCTCAACCACCAAGCGGCGGCCGCCACAGCAGCCGCGGCGGCCGCGATGGCAACCCACTTGGAGGTCGCCACCGGCGCGGTGGCAGTCGGCGCAGCGTCACCCGGGGCCTTGGGCTTGTCCGCAGCGGCAGCCGGTCCCGGCGCTGTAGCGTCGAGGGCCAGCGTTTTCGAACTGTTGGACGGCCTGCCCGCGGCCAATTGGGCGTCCGCCGCGGCCACCGCGATGGTTGCGGCCTCGTCGGCCTGGCGCTGCGCGCTCGCCTCGGCCTGGGCGCGCTGGTCGTTCAGTTCCGCAGTCAGGATGCCTGCCAACGTATTGGAAACCGACATCGTGCCCGTCGGGGTGCGCGCTGGCGTCTCGTCGGCCGCAGGCATGCTTTCTCCGTCGCGGCCGGTGCGGGCCGAAACCTGGTAGGGCGTCGTCGGCCGACCACTGTCGCCATCGACGGACGTGGCCACTGGAAAATTCGGGGTGGCGGCCCAGGCGCCGCCGCGCAGCGCCTCGCACGCCATCCGCATCTCGCGGGCATCGCCGTAGCGGTCGGTCGGTTCCTTGGCCGTGGCCTTGACCAGCATCGCCACGAAGCCGTCGGACAGCGGATTGGCGGTCGATTGTCGCGGGTCTGGCAGCGGGTCGTGGGTGTGGCTGAACATCAGCGCCATCAGGTCTTCATGTTCAAACGGCAGTTTCGCGGTGGCGCAGCGAAAGAGCATGATGCCAAGGGCATACAAGTCGGCGCGCCCGTCGATCGGCCGGCCGCGGCACTGTTCCGGGCTCATGTATTGCGGCGTGCCGAGCGCCCGGCCGCTGCCGGTCAGCGAACTGTCGGTGGTGCGCGCGATGCCGAAGTCGAGCACCTTGACCAGGGGTTCATCTTCGGGCCCGGGCACGATCATGATGTTGGCCGGTTTGATGTCGCGGTGCACCAGCCCCGCCTTGTGGGCCTCGCCAAGTGATCGCAACACCGGGATGGCGATGTCGAGCACCTGGATTTCTTGCATGGCCTGGCCGGATTTGGCCAGACGCCGCAGCATCTGCTCCAGGGACGCGCCCTTGAGCATCTCCATGGCGATGTACAGTGGCCCCTCGTCGGTCTGGCCGACGTCGAACACGCGCACGGTATTGGGATGGGTCAGGCCGGCAGTGACCTGTGCCTCCTTGAAGAACCGCTTGACGGTGTCGTCGCCGCCGGCCGTGCTGTGGTCGAGCGCCAACATCTTGAGCGCGACTTTCTGCAAGGTGCCGGTGTGCTCTGCAGCATACACTGCGCCAAAACCGCCGCGGCCGAGCGTGCCGGTGATCCGGTAGCGGCCGCCGACGAGCTCACCTGGCTTGAAGGCCGTGGCGGCTTTCTGGTGTTCGGTCTGCGCGACGGTGGTGGTGCCGTCCTTTGGGCAGTGCGCGGCGGCGGTCAGTTCGCCGCACACCGGGCACACGCGGGTCGTCACGCTCGCTGTGGATTCAGCCATAGGTCACCGTGGGCGGGCAGTCGCGCGCGCATCAGGCGTGCTGCGCCGTGCAAATTGCGTGCCAGAGGCGAACGCGGCGGCGCGGGCTGGTCGTCGTGGCCAGGTGGCGGATCTTGGGCGGCGCGGGCGGGCGAGCGGGGCGCGCAGGCCGTCATTGGGACTGTGGGACGTGTCGCGCGTGGGACGTGTCTCAGTGTCTCGATGCGCGGGACTTGTTTGCTGTTCGCAGGTCCAGAAAAGTGCACAGTTGCGTACACAGAGCATTGACGACAGGCTGTGGAAAGCGCCCATGGCGGCGCAAGGGTGACGCGATGAAGTTCTTAACCATTCGCGAACTGCGCAGCACGACTGGCGCACTGCGCGATGAACTGGCCGGCGACGAGATCGTGGTGACCAACCACGGTCGGCCGATGGCGCTGCTCACCCGGATCGATGAGCGCGACCTGGAGGCAATACTGGCGGCCGTCCGCCGGGCGCGCGCGTTGGCGTTGGCGGACCACATGCGCAAGATAACCGCCGCTTCGGGTGCCGATAAGCTGACGGCAGAAGAAATCGACGCCGAGATCGCCGAGGTTCGGGCTGAACGGCAGCGCCGAAGCGCGGCGTGATGCGCGTCGTCGTGGATACCCATGTCGTGGTCTCTGCCTTGCTGACGCGCAGCGGGCCGTCGCAATGGATTGTCGACCAAGTCCTGCTGGGTGCAATCGCCCTGTTGGTTGACAACCGCATTCTTACGGAATACCGGGAAGTTCTCACGCGGAGCAAGTTCAGTTTCGGTCCGATCGTCGGCGGCTTGATGGCCGATCGACTCGATTCGCTGGGTGTTCGGGTGGCGACGGCACCATGGCAGGGTGTGCTGCCCGACGCAGGCGACTTGCCGTTCATCGAGGTCGCCCGTGCTGGCAACGCGCAAATTCTGGTCACCGGCAACCAGAGGCACTTTCCGGTTGACGTATTGGCACCCTGCGAGGTGCTGTCGCCGGCCCAGACCGTGGCGCGGTTGCGCGCGGTGGGTGTGGTGTAGCCCGTGGTGCGCTGACTGGTCGGATACGCCAAATGCAAGCAACCGGACGCCACGGTCGCTGTCGGCAACCCGTCATTGCCGCGCAGGAGACTGTCACAGAAGCAAGGTTCGACCCCGAGCCGGGAGGGACCGACGGGTTGAAACCTAGGGCTATCTATGCGCTTTCCGCCTGCGCGGCAAGCGGCCAGCGCTTGCACGCGGACTTTTTGCAACGGCCTCCGCCTTGGCAGACGGTGTTTGAATTTCGATGGCTTGCACGGGGGCGCGAGGGGCCAGGTGCGCAGCTTTGAGCATTGCCGTGTGGGCCGATGCCAGCGGTGAAGGCCGGGCACGGCGTCGCCACCGAGTAGCAACCCATGGCCGCGCGGCTGGTGACGGTCAGAAACCAACGGCGGGTCAAGGGGTTGGCGCGAATCGTGCAGATTGGCAATTGAATTGACAATCTGCACGACTCGCGCCACGCTGCATCGATGATTGCGCGCGATGCCCACGCCAACTTGCTCAGGACCGCAGCGGAGTTTCCTGCCGTGGCGCTGACCGGCCCGCGCCAATCGGGCAAGACCACCTTGGTGCGCGACGCCTTTGCCGACAAGCCCTATGTCTCACTGGAAGACCCCGATGTGCGCGCGTTCGCCGACGCCGACGCACGCGGCTTCCTCGGCCGCTTTGGGGCCGGCGCCATCCTCGACGAAATCCAGCGCGCCCCGGGGTTGCTGTCGTACTTGCAAACGATCATCGACGGCGACCGCCGCCTTGGCGTATGGGTGCTGACAGGTTCGCAGCAGTTTGGCCTGCGCGAACAACTGAGCCAGTCGCTGGCAGGGCGTGTCGGCCTGGTTCAGCTTTGGCCGTTTTCGTCCTCCGAGTTGCTCTGCGCCGCAGCCCTGAAGGCAACGTTGCCTGAGGCGCTGCTGCTCGGCGGCTACCCGCCGCTTTTCGACCGCCCGGTTCGCCC
This sequence comes from Deltaproteobacteria bacterium, assembly GCA_016875335.1. Classification (GTDB taxonomy): domain Bacteria; phylum Myxococcota_A; class UBA9042; order UBA9042; family UBA9042; genus SXRM01. The sequence continues at coordinate 3,549 of VGRO01000076.1, forward strand.
GCACGTCTTTTTCAGTAGTTACGTGGCCACCTACGTCGAGCGCGACGTCCGGCAGGCGCTGGAAGTGCGCGACCTTGCCGCCTTTCAGCGCTTCGTACGCATGTGCGCCGCTCGGACTGCGCAATTGCTCAACCTGTCGGCGCTCGCCGCAGATTGTGGCATCACCCACAATACCGCCCGTGCATGGCTGTCCGTCTTGCAGGCGAGCGGTATCGTTGTGCTTTTGCAGCCGTTTTTTCGCAACGTGGGCAAGCGGCTCGTCAAAACGCCCAAGCTATACCTCACCGACAGCGGCCTGGCTGCGTGGTTGTGTGGCATCGACGAACCGCGCTTGCTCGAGGTGCACGCGCTGCGCGGGGCCCTGTTCGAGTCGTGGGTGGTGGCCGAACTGCACAAGGCCATCGACCACCGCGGTCTGAACGCCCGGCTCAGCTTTTGGCGCGACAGTAGTGGCCATGAGGTCGACGTGATCGTCGAGCATGGCGGCCAACTGACGGCGATCGAAGTCAAGAGCGGCCAAACGGTGGCCGGCGACTGGCTGGGGGGCCTGCACAAGCTCAAGGCCCTGCTCGGGGGTGAACTGAGCAAGATGGCGTTGGTCTATGGCGGTGATTCGTCGTTTGATCGGCAGGGCGTGGCGGTGATGGGCTGGCGGGAGGCGGGGTTGGTCTTGGGCGGCAAGTGACCACATCCTTGCGCATCGCGATGGGTGCGCTAGGCGCTGCGGTGACACATGGGCGCGGAAACGATGGACTCAGTCCTTTTTGGGCCCCGCTTGCTTTCTCGGTGGGTCGCCACCCCAAGCGCCACACGCCGCCGATGAGCGCCCAGGGCACGCCCGCTCGCTCGCAGACCGCAGCCACCGCCGCCAACACCTGGGCGAAGGTCGTCATGCCTTGCACCGCGCACGGACTTCGTCGCGCACCTGTTGGTGCATTCGCAGCGATTCGAGATCGGAACGGGGTGCGGTGCCGCGCGCTGATCGGGCGAGATCCCACTGCTCCTGCAACAAGCTGAGGCGCTCGCTCGGTGTCCAGGTGGCTTGGGCGAGGCGCTGCCGGCATTCCATGGCGGCCAGGGCGGCGGCTCGCGCGCGGCCCCGCTCGGCAGTTGCGCTTGGTTCTGCGGCGTTGGCCACGGTGCGTCCGGCGGTCGGCACCCCGCCCGACCGGAATGGGGCGGCAGCTAGAGACCGTCAAGGGGCGGCTGCGGCGAACGCCGATTCAGGCTACGGCGCCGGCGCGAACGACACGGCGTTCAAGAGGCCGGTGGCGTTGACGCCGCCGACCGCGTATACCCGACCGTTCCAGTACGCCGCTCCGCAGCCCGCCGCCGGGTAGGGCAGCGAAGTTTGCGCCTTCCACGGGTCGGTCTTGCCGCCGGCCAGCGCTGAGGTGGACGCGGTCTCGGCGGTGGCGTTGCCGCTGGCGTCGTAGCCGCCCAGGACCAGTTGCACCGCGCCGTTGCTGACGTGGCCGAAGCCGGAGCGCTTGGTGGGCAGCGGTTGCGTGGCGCTCCAGGTGCCGAGGGTGCCGCCCGCCTGCAGCGGGGCGGCCAGCACCTCTTGGAACACCGCGCCGCTGGCATAGCCGCCAGCGACGAACACGTAGCCGCCGTAGGCAAACGCCCGATGCTGGCCGCGGGCTGCGGGCAGCGAGGTGGTGGTCTTCCACGCGCTGATGCTGTGGTCGCTGTCGATGGCGCCGGTCCAGACCGCGGCGAAGTAGCTGGCGAAAGCTCCGCCGGTGATCACGACGTAGCCGCCGGTCGCCACCGAACCGGCCATGTCGGCGTAGGCCGGCAGTTCCTTGGTGGCCGCGAAGGCGGCCGCACCGCCGGCGGGCAGTAACTGGGCGACCGATACGTTGGTAGTGGATTGGCTGCCGCCGAGACTTCCGGGCAAGACGTAGAGGTACCCGGCGTCCACGGCGATCGAGAAGGCGTTGCGGGCCGGCGAGAAGGAAGAGGTCGCCTGCCAGGTGCCGACCTTGCCGTCGCTGGCGATGGGGGCGTAGTAGACCTTGCCGGATTGGGGCGCGCCGGAGGTTTGGCCGCTGATCGCATAGAGGTAGCCGTTGGCGGCGGTTGCGAACAGGCTGCCGGTCGGGGCCGGCAGCGGTGTCGTCGCGGTCCACGAACCGATGACGCCGGCCGGGACCTTGCAGGTGCCGGCGCCGCAGACCTTGCCGCCGCCGCAGTCGGTGCCGTCGGTGACGGAGACGTTGCTGCAGGTCCCGTTGGTGCAGGTGTCGGTGGTGCAAGGGTTGCCGTCGTCGCAGGATTTGGTGGCGCAGGGGTCGGCGGAGCTGGCGGCGAGGGTGGCGGTGGCGACCGGGTAGTGCAGGAGCTCGTCGGGGGTCAGGGCGCGGGACATCAGGCGGATGTTGTCGAGTACGCCAGTCATGCCGTCGTCGCCAACGGGTCGATTGCCAAATGTCAACGCGATCGGCGAACTCGTGCTGGGGCCGCCGGTCGCCGACCCGCTCAGCGAGGAGGCCACGCTGGTCCCGTTGGCAAAGAAGCCCATCTGCTTGGTACCCAGCACGCCGACAAACCCCTGGTAGCACCAATTGCCGGTGCTGCACTGGACTTCGTTGGTCTGCAGGGGAAAGACGTCGAACTGCTCGGCGTAGAACTTGAACTTGAAATTGCTGAACTTCCACATCGCGTTGAACACGCCCTTGTTGTCGTTGGAGATCACGGAGCCGTCCGAAGACGAAGACGTTGGCTTGGCTGCGTACTCCACCGTCGTGGCGTCACCGACCTTCCACGACGGGAAAAGCAACGACACCGAGGAGGTTGCCCCCGCACCAAACGCCATGCCGATGCCGGCTGCGCCAGCGCTCCACGTTGGCGTACCGTTGGCTGTTCCATGGACGGCGCTCGATGAACTGTCGAGGGCGACTTTGCCGAAGCCCTCGTCGAACCGCCACCACCCTGTGTAGCCCAAGCACGGCGATAGCAACGCGTTGCACGTCGTGGTCTTGTCCAGCGCCTTGAGCGCTGGCGGCAGGGCCGGCGCCGTGGAATTTCCGGTGCGGACGGCGTACTTGTAGAAGTCGAACGCGCCGGCGGTCGCGTAGGGCTTGGTGCTGGCGAGGAAGCGCAGGGTTGGCAGGCCGGGGCGGGCGCGCTTGGCGAAGTAGTCGGCGGGTTTGGCGACGGAGTGGATGAGGACTTCGTCGATTTCAAATGGTTGTGGTCCAGAGTCGTAAAAGTTGCCAACCCACATATCCATGCCCGCGAAATTCACAGGGTAGGGCGTAGCGACCTTGCCGTCTTGCGCGCCGTCGAGGTAGATGACGCCAGTGGCGCCGTCCCACGAGATGCCAACATGCGTCCAGCGCTTCGGCACAACTTTCGAAGTGCTCACAATGTCGATTTCTGGCGAACCCTGAGGCGCGAGCGCAATATTGCACTCGGGACTCACGGCCAGCCATGCGCCATAGTCCGAAACGCCGCCCTTGTGAGCGTTCAGCAGTACTATGTTCTTGCCGCAAGCATCAATGCGGAACCACATTTCCAGCGATCCCGCCTTGAGGTTGAGCGCGCTGCCCTTGGCTTTGGTCGGCATCGTGTACTGGGCACCATACGGAAACCGCATCGCCCCGCTGGCGTCGCCGAACCGCCCAGTGACTGGCACCGCACCGCCAGAAACCACGCCATGGAGCTTATCCGGCCCGAGATCCTGGCCGTCACCGTTGAATCTCCAGTACCCCAGAACGTCCTTGAGGTCGCTGTCGCTGTGCGGCGCAACGCCGACGACCTCGGAGTGGCTCGAATGGTTAGCCTGATACGGCGTCCCCTCCGTCACCCGCAGATCATCCCAGTCCGCCTCAGCGCCCGGCACGAGCACAGAGGCGTAGGGCTTCTTGCTGGCGACGTACGCCGCGATCTCGCCCGGCGACAGCGCCCGCGAAAACGCCACCACGTCGTCCACACTGCCGTCCAGCTTGTCGCCGTCGCCGGACCATGCGCCAATAGAGAACTGTGTATCGACAGCGATTTCCGCCTTGGCCGCGCTCGCCGCCAGCTTGCCATCCACGTAGTACGCCAATTGCCCGGCGGCGTAGGTTGCGGCGACGTGGTGCCATTCACCCTTGGGCAGTGCGTCCACTTCCGCCTTGACGTCGATTGCCGAGGCTCCGCCAAACACACCCCACTTGTCCGACTTCACGTAGAGGGTGAAGGATTTCCCGCTCCCCCACCCGGCAACCACGCTGTAGCTCCCCGGGTAGCTGGCCACCTTGACCCACGCCATGATGCTGCGCGCCGCACCCGGACTTGGCGCCGCCGCGCCCATGTCGACACTGCCGACCCGGTTCAGGCTCACACTCGCAGCGCCATTGCTGTCTGCCCACGCGCCCGCGACCTTGTTCACGGTCGCGCCGAGCGTCAGGTTGTTGCCCGCTGGACCCTTGTCGGTGGCGGCCGCGTTGTCGAGCGGCCAGTAGCCGAGCACACTCGCATCCAAATACCCATTGACCAACGGCACCTCCACCACCTCGTGCGTGCGCCGCTCTGGCGCCGTGCCACTGGCCGATGCCACGCCCAGCCCGACGGCCACTGAACCGGACCACCCGCTGCCGAGCGCCGCACAGGCCGCCTTGTCGTTGCCCGGATTCCACACCGTCGGGCAGGTGTCCGCTTCATTGGCGCCGCACTTGGCACCCTTGCAGTACTCGCCATCGTGGTCGAGGTCGAACTCCTCGTCGGTGCCGCCCTCGCAGTCGTTGTCGACGCCGTCGGGCGCGCTGCCCTCGCTGCCGACGTGCGGCGCCGGCGCGGTCTTGCACAGGCCGCTCGCCGCGTCGCAGCTATCGATGGTGCAGCCGTCCTTGTCGTCGCAGACCTTGGCCGTGCCGGCCTTGCATGCGCTGTTGACGCAACTGTCGCCGCTGGTGCAGCCGTTGCTGTCATCGCACGGGCCGACGAACGCCGCGATCTGGCAGCCTTTGATCTTGTCGCAGCTATCGGTCGTGCACGCATTGCCGTCGTCGCAGTTCTTGAGCACGCCCGGCTTGCACGCGCCTGCCGCGCACTTGTCGCCCTGGGTGCACACGTCGTCGTCGGTGCACGTGAGCGTGTCATCGTTGGTCGCCTTGCAGCCCAATGCCTTGTCGCAGGTGTCGGCGGTGCAGGGGTTGGTGTCGTTGCACACCACGGCGGTTCCGCCGCACTTGCCGGCCGTGCACTTGTCGGTCGTCGTGCAGGCGTTGTTGTCGGTGCAAGCGGTGCCATCGGCCGCGTTGGCGTTTTGGCAGCCCTTGGTCTTGTCGCAGCTGTCGGTGGTGCAAGCGTTGTTGTCGTCGCACTTGGCCGCGGCGCCGCCCTTGCACGCACCGGCCGCGCAGGCATCGTTGGTGGTGCAGGCGTCGCCGTCGTTGCACTCGGCCGTGTTGGGGGTGGCGACGCAGCCCTTGACCTTGTCGCAACTGTCATCGGTGCAGGGGATGTTGTCGTTGCACGCCTGCTGCGGGCCGGGGACGCACTTGCCTGCGCTGCAGGCATCGCCCACGGTGCAGACGTTCGAGTCGGTGCACGCCGTTCCGGTCGAATTGGTGTTCGAGCACACGTTGTTGGCGCAGGTGTCGCTGGTGCAAGGGTTGCCGTCGTCGCAGCTCTTGCCCGCGCCCTTGCACGTGCCCGCAGTGCACTTGTCGCCGGTAGTGCAGTCGTTGCCGTCGTTGCAGGCACCCGATTCGTTGTCCGGTGCTGTCACGCAGCCCTTGGCCTTGTCGCAGCTATCCGAGGTGCACGGGTTGACGTCGTTGCACACCACCGGCACGCCGCCGCACGTGCCGTCCTTGCAGGTCTCGTTTTGGGTGCACAGGTCGGTGTCGACGCATCCCTTGGTGTTGTTGACGTTGGTGCAGCCGACGGCCTTGTCGCACCCGTCGTCGGTGCACTGCTTGCCATCGTCGCAGTTGGGCGCCGCGCCCGGCTTGCACTTGCCGTTGCCACAGGCGTCACCGTCGGTGCACTTGTCGCCGTCGGAGCACGGGCCCACCACGTTGGTATAGTCGCAGCCCACGGTCGCCAGGCACGCGTCGTTGGTGCAGACCTCCTTGTCGTCGCAGTTGATGGCCGGGCCGCCCTTGCACACCCCCGCCGCACAGGTATCGTCCGCGGTGCACTTATTGCCGTCGTCGCAAGCCGCCTTGTTGTCGGCGTTCACGCACCCCTTCGCCTTGTCGCAGCCGTCATCCGTGCACGGATTCTTGTCGTCACAGGTGAGCGCACTGCCTTTGCAAGCCCCGCCGCTGTCGCATTTTTCGCCAGTGGTGCACTTGTCGCCGTCATCGCACGGCGCACCCGCGTTCGGCGAGTTGGAACAGCCCGATTTTGCGCCGCAGTTGTCGAGCGTGCACGGATTGTTGTCGTCGCACGCCTTGGTCGCTCCTGCGACGCAGCTGCCCTTGTCACACTTGTCGCCCTCGGTGCAGGCGTTGTCGTCGCTGCAAGGGCCGGTGTTGGCGCTGCTGATGCAGCCCTTGAGCTTGTCGCAGCCGTCGTCGGTGCATGGGTTGGTGTCGTCGCATTTTTTGGCCGGACCGCCTGCACATTTCCCGGCCGCGCACTTGTCGGCCTCCGTGCAAGCGTCTTTGTCGTCACACCCAGCCGTATTGGGCGAGTGGGCGCAGTTGCCGTCCGTGCACACGTCGTCGGTACAGGGGTTGCCGTCGTCGCACTGTGTCGGCGTGCAGGCCGGCGGCACGTCCGCTACAGCGTCGACCTCCGATGCAACGTCGGGGGGCACGTCGGCAGCGGCGTCGACCGGCACGTCCTCGCCCACGGTGTCGGTGTCCGCGGCCGCCACCTCGCTGCCCGCGCCTGCGGCACTGTCGCCAAGCGAGCCGCCAGAGTCGCCTGCGGCCGCCTTGGCCGCCGCCGTCGCCTTCGCCTCACCCTCGAAGTCGCTGCACCCGCCAGCAAACCCGGCCATCAGTACGGCGACCACCGCCAAAACCGACCCCAACCGCGCTACAACCATCTGAACCCTCCAGCATATGCACCCTGGCCGATCGGACCGCCCGCTTTCGCGGGCTGCGCGCCATCGTGGGCGTGGTCGGCAGTGGGGCAGCTTTGCAAGGGTCGTGCCAACTGCGGAAACTGGGGCCGGGCCGGTGGCGGTTGCGGCGCGAGGCCACTGCGCGGGCCTTGCGCGGTGCGGCAGGCACAACGCGGCAGGATCGGTCGCCGGCAAGCTGTCTGGCCCGACGAACGGGACTCCGCGACCCGTCCCACCCGCGACAGGTCCCACTGTCCCGCGGGACCGCCACCCGCCCACGCGCCCCAACGGCCTTGCCCGGCATGCGCCGCGTGGCTATGCTGCGATCTGGCGGCGTTGCGCCGCGCAAGGTCGCCAATGCCCGCACCCCTACCCCTGACCGCAGCGGACCTCATGCCGCTTGTCAGCAAGCTGTCCCCCGCGGAGCGAGCCCGCCTTGGGGCGCTGGTCGCCGCCTGTGGCAACCCCACCACCGACGCCGATCGATACGCGCAAACCCCGGCGAACCCGGAAGAGTTCCAAGCGCAGGATGGCGAGGATCCGCTCGCCTGGGATGGCCACGGGTGGGAGGAGTTCTATGCGCCGCGGTGAAATCCGCTGGTACCAGTTCGCGGAACCGGACAAGCGACGGCCTGTGCTGATTCTTGGCCGGCAGTCGGTGCTGGGGGCACTGCACCAAGTGATCGTGGTGCCGACCACGCGAACTGTGCGCGGCTTGCAAACGGAGGTCGTGTTGTCGGAGGCAGACGGCATGCCCACGCACTGCGCCCTGAACGCCGACCACCTTGCTGCGGCACGCTTGGACCGATTGGGTGGGGTCTTGGCGGTATTGCCCGAACCGCGCTGGCCGGAGGTCGACATGGCGGTTCGCGTTGCCTGCGGGTTTGCCGCGCAACATTGAAAATGCCATGCAGGGCGCTGTTAGGGCCAGGAAATGATTTACTCAATCATTTCTTGGGCCCGTTTGCTTGCTCAGTGGGTCGCCAGCTCGCGGACCAAGGGTCCGACTCGCGGCTCCGTCCTGATGTGAGAGCGATCGACTTATTATTTTCCAGTCCCTTACATGATTTCGCGACCCCGCGACGCGTCCCACCCGCGACAGGTCCCACTGTCCCACTGCCCCGCAGCCAAATCTCTGCAATGCCACCTCCAAGACGGCCGGCGCCGTGGCACACGGGTTCCCGACGTTGCTTGAAAGGACAATCTTTGCGGCCTCGCGCCAGCGCTCGCCTACTGGCCCGCCCGCAGCTGCTTGAGCGCCACCCGGTCGATCCCGGCCATTGCCAGCCACCGATATACCTGGCGCCGGTGCACGCCGAGTTCTCGGGCGATGGCCTCGATATTGCCGCCGTGCTGGCCGATCAGGCCCAGCAGGTCGCCGCGTCCGGGCCGCGGCCGGTCGATGGCCGCTTGGGGCTCCAATTTGGCCCGGCTTCTGCCGTCGGGCCCGCCGAACAGGCCCAGCGCCCAAGCCTCCATGGCCGGCGGCAGCGAGGCGAGCGTGAACTTGGGCTCGTCGTCGTCCAGCAACGGCGCGTCGCGCAAAAGATGAACAAGCACGCCGCGCAGCTCGCGCATGCCGTCGGTCCACGGATGCAGCAACAGCGCCTCGGCCACTTCGGGTTCCAGCACCTGCCGCCACTGCGACGCACCGCGCACCGGCAGGTCGGCCGGGACCGGCAACACCGCATCGGCCAGCGCCAGGATGTCGGGCTTGCGGTCGGCCATGCCGGCGATGCAGATGTGGTGGCCCCGCAACCTGGCCGCCAGGTCTCGGCGGAAGCGGCCGGTCTCGACCAGGCGATCCAACCGAGCATTGGTGCACGCGACGATGCGCACCTGGACCGGCAGGTCGCGCGAACCGCCGATCGGCCGGACCGTGCCCTCTTCGACCGCGCGCAGCAGCTTGGGTTGCAGCGTCGCCGGCAACTCACCCACCTCGTCGAGCACCAGCGTGCCGCCGTCGGCTTCGCGGATCAGGCCCTTGGCCGCGTCGCGGGCGCCGGTGAACGCGCCGCGCTCGTGACCAAAAAGGGTGGATTCTAGAAGTGTTTCTGGGATGGCGGACACGTTGACCCGCACGATGGCGCCCTTGCGCCCGCTCAGCCGGTGCAGGGCTCCGGCCGCGAACTCCTTGCCTGAACCGGTCGGGCCCTCGATCAACACCGGGTGCGCGGTGGTCGCGGCGTAGCGCAGGTCGGCCCGCAAGGCCTGGGCGACCGCCGAGGCGCCTGGGATCTCGCGGTGCAGGCCGTCCAGGGTCGGCCGCGCTTCGCCGCGCGCGAATTCGAGGACCGCAACGCAGCGGCCAAACCGCAACACCGCCCCTTGGCCGGCGCGGTCGCCATCGCACGGGCGGCCGGACAGGTACACCCCATTGCGGCTGTCGAGATCGCGCACCACGACCGCGTCGGGGCCGGCCTTGCACTCGATCTGGACGTGAGAACGCGACAGCGACGTGTCGTCGATCTCCAAGACGTGGCGGCCGACGGGCTGCCGGCCGACCACCGTGGCGCCGGCCGGCAGCGGGTGCGGCTTGTGCGTCACCGACCCGTCGGGTGCCACCACCACGTGCAACTGCCAATGGCCGGCGGCGAGGCTGCGGCTGCTGACGCGCAGGCGCGGCGCTGAGTCCGTGGAGGGGTCGTCGTGCGCAGTCATCGCATCGCAGGCGCGCAGGGAGCGCAGGCCGCCGGACAGCGGCGGGCCGCTCGGCGCGGGCAATTTCCTGCAAAGTGCGTGCCAAGGCAATCAGGCGATCCTGCGCCCGGCACCCGCGCCCGGATCCGGCCGCCCTTGCCAACCCCGGCCGCCCGCAGCATCCTACGCGGCCTTGGCCACCCGGCCCCAGGATCCGCTGTGCCCAGCCTAGCCCCCTCACCCGCCGCCGGCCCGGTCGCCGCCGACGCCCGCGCCTTGCCGCTGCCTCTCATCTACGCGCTTTTCCTGGTGTCTGGCGCGGCAGCGCTGCTGTACCAGGTCGTGTGGCAGCGCAGCCTGTTCGCGCTGTATGGCGTCAACGTCGAGGCGGTGACCATCGTGGTGTCTGCCTTCATGCTCGGCCTGGGCCTGGGCAGCTTCGCGGGAGGCAAGCTCTCCAAGCGGCCGGATGCGCCGTTGCCGCTGTGGTTCGGGCTGGTCGAGCTGGGCATCGGCCTTTTCGGGCTGGTGTCGTTGCAGCTTTTCCACGCCGTCGGCGAGGTCACGGCCGGCGCCGAGGGTCTGGCGACGTTCCTGCTGTCGTTTGGGCTGGTGCTGGTGCCGACCTTGCTGATGGGATCGACGCTGCCGATGCTGGTCGCCTACGCGGTGCGCACCTCGCACAACGTCGGCAAGTCGGTGGGTATGCTCTACTTCATCAATACGCTGGGCTCGGCGGTGGCCAGCATCGCCGCAGGCATCTGGATCCTCGGCCACCTGGGCCAGAGCGGATCAGTGCTGCTGGCGGCCGGCGGCAACCTCTTGGTCGGCGGTGCAGTGCTCGTGTGGTGGTTCGCCGGCAGGCGGGCGGGTCTGACGCCAGCGGCCGACTGAACGCGATCCGCGCGCCAGGACGCGCTATGGGCAACTGGTGTTGGCCTTGCCGGGCGTGCCCAGGTCGCCGAGCGACCCATAGGGTGTCTTGCCGAGGCACCAGTTGGCGCTGTTGTCCATGCTGGCTTTGTCGAGCTTGCCGGCCGCCAACTGATAGCTCTTGCCAGCAGTGGCCTTGGGATATGCAACCTTGGCGATGACGCCGGTGCCCGTGCACTGGGTGTTGGTGCTCAGACACACGTATTCGCCGGTGTTGGTCAGCGCGATGCCTTGGGTCGAATAGCCATAGACGTAGTCCGGCGTCGGCCCGCCCGCACCGCCCGGGTTCTTGAGCGCCGCCACCAGCAGGTATTGTCCTGGGTTGATGAGGAACACGCCGCCGGTCTTGTCGAACGCCGTGTAGTAGTTGCTGTCGCCGAAAAACACGCCCTGCAGCGACAGGATCTTGGTGCTCGCGTTGAACAATTCGACCCATTCGTCTTGCTGGTTGGTGGGCGCTGGCATGATTTCGGTGATGAGCACCTCGCCCGGGGCCGGCCACGGCGGTTTGTCGTTCTTGCACCCGCTGCAGCCGTCGCCGTCGGTTTGGTTGCCGTCGTCGCATTCTTCGCCGGCATCGACCACCTTGTCGCCGCAATTGGGCGCCTTGACGCATTGGGTGCCGGCCGCGCCCGCCATGCACCATTGGCCGGTGCCGCAGCCGGTCTTGTCGGGCAAAGCGGCGTGCTGGCAGCCCTTGGTCGGGCTGCAGGTGTCGGTGGTGCAGGCGTTCTTGTCGTCGCACACCAGCATCGGCCCGGCCTTGCAGATCCCGGCGGCACAGGTGTCGCTGCCGGTGCACAGCGATCCGTCGGCGTCGCAGGCCTGACCTTGCAGCGCCGCTCCGTCGTTCTTGCAGGCGCCGGTGGCCTTGTCGCAGCTGTCCGAGGTACAGGCGTTGGCGTCGTTGCACGGTTTGGCCGGCCCGGCGACGCACACCCCACCTTTGCAGGTGTCGGGGGTCGTGCAGCCATTGCCGTCGGCGTCGCAGGCGGCGGCGTTGTGGGCGTGGGTGCAACCGGCCTTGGGGTCGCAGGCGTCGTCGGTGCACGGGCTGCCGTCGTTGCAGTTCAGCTTGGCTCCGGCGGCGCACACCCCGGCCTTGCAGGCGTCGCCGGGCGTGCACAGCGATCCGTCGGCGTCGCACGCCTTGCCGTCGGCCTGGGCCACTTTGGCGCAGGTGCCGGTCTTGGCGTCGCATAGCGTCTGCGCGCACACGCCATCGGCCGAGGTCTGGCAGCTGACCACGGTCGCGGGGTTGACCTTGCACTCGAACGCCGACTTGCTTTTGTCGCAATACATCGTGCCGTTGCACAGGTTGCCGTCATCCTTGCAGTCGGCGTCGCCCTGGCACTGGCAGGTGCTGGCGCCGGGCACACACGCCTTGGCTTTGCAGGTGTCGCCGCTGGTGCACGGGTTGCCGTCGTCGCACGCCGCGGTGTTCGGCGCGTTGCCGCAGCCGGCTTTGGGGTCGCACCCGTCGCTGGTGCAGGGGTTGTTGTCGTCGCAGGCCTTGGCAGCCTTGGGGGTGCCCGCGCACGATCCTTTGCCGCAGGTGTCGGCGTCGGTGCAGGCGTTCAGGTCGTCGCACGCCGCCGCGTTGGGCTGGTGCTTGCAGCCATCTGCGGGTTGACAAGTGTCTTGCGTGCACGGGTTGGCGTCGTTGCAGTCGGCGGCCGCGCCCTTGCACAGGCCGGCCGCGCAGGCGTCCTTGTCGGTACAAGCGGTGCCGTCGTCGCATGCGGTGCCGTCGGGCTGGCTCTGGGTGGTGCATGCGCCGTCGGCCTTGCCGCATGCGGTCACGGTGCAGGCGGCCCCGGCGGCGCACAGCTTGGGCTTGCCGGGCAGGCACTGGCCGGCGGCGCAGACGTCGCCCACGCTACACAGATCGCCGTCGTCGCACCCGGCGCCGTCATCCAGGGTGGCGGTGCACCCCTTGGCGGGCGCGCAGGCGTCGAGCGTGCACGGGTTGCCGTCGTCGCACTTCTTGGCGATGCCGACTGCGCACTTGCCGTCCTTGCAGGCGTCGCCTTCGGTGCAGGCGTTGTCGTCGGCGCTGCAACTGCCCTCGGTGGGCGAATGCGCGCACTGCAAGGCCGCGAGATCGCAGGTGTCGGTGGTGCACGCGTTGTTGTCGTCGCAGGCTGCCTCGTCGGTCTGGCCGTCGCAGTCGTCGTCCTTGCCGTTGCAGGTCTCCTTGGCGGCAATGGCGGTGCAGGCCGTCAGTCCTTGGGCGGTGCACTGCCGGACGCCGCCGCACACGCCGATCTCGGCGCCTTCGGGCGACTTGGCGACCGCACTGCAACTGGTGCCGAGCGCCGCGGCGATGGCCGCCTTGCTGCACGTGCACTCCTTGGCTTTGCCATCCTTGGTCGGCATCGGCATGCACTGCTTGCCTTGCTTGCCGGCCACGCTCTTGACTGGATCGCAGGCGTAGTTCGGCGGGCAGTCGCCGTCCATCGCGCACGCCGCGCCACAGAAATGGCCGAGCGTGCCGCGATCGACGCACAGGGCCTTGCCTACGCCGGCCGAGGCGCAGTCGGCATCGCTGTCGCACGGGTTGCACAGCACCGGCCACTGCGGCAAGCACAAATAGACGATGTCGGTGGTGCCCTGCGCCACGCACTGCCAGCCCGGCGGACAACTGTCGGTGCAGTTGGCGCTGCACACCTTGCCGTCGTTGGGCGTCTCGACGCAGTGGCCGCTGTCGCAGTCGGCGGGCGCGTCGCAGGCGCAACCGGCCGTGCCGGGTGTCTTGCACACCCACGGTTCAGCGCCGACCGCGAGGTCCTTGGCGGCGGCGTCGGCGGTGCCGGTCGCATCGGAGGGCGGCGCGCTGGCGGCGTCGGCCGCATCGGCCGCGGTGTCGGGGGCCGGGGCATCCTTGGGCGCGGCGTCGAGCGACGGCCCGAAGAACACTTCGCTCGACAAGCCGCCGTCGCCCGCGGGCGCCGCCGTCTGCGCGCACGCCGCGAGCGCCGCGGCCAAGCAACACAGCGTGGCAGCGGGGATACGGCGCGGGGCGGTCATGGACGGATCACCGGCGGCCGAATGGGGGCGGCGCGCACGGAGGATACCCGGTTTTGACACGGGCGGCCATTTTGAAGGATCGCGGCGCGAAGTGCGCGCGACGGTGGCGCGGCCGGTCTATTTGGGCGCCTGCGCCATCGCGAACCGGCGGTTGAAGCGGTCGACGCGGCCGCCGATGTCCAGCGTGCGCTGCTTGCCGGTGTAGAACGGGTGGCACGCAGCGCAGATGTCGACGTGCAGGTCGCCGCGGGTCGAGCGCGTCTCGAAGGTGTTGCCGCAGCCGCACTTGACCGTGGACTTGAGGTATTTGGGGTGGCCAGTCTTCTTCATGGGTTCCTTCCGGTTGAGCGCGACGGGCGGTCGCGCCGGCGGGGCCGCGGCCCTTGGCGGGTGCGGCGCGGGGGCGCGCAGTGTAGGCGTTTTTGCGGGCGTGGCAAGGGGTTGTTTTGCGCCGTTGGCACCACCCATCCAAAAGCCGTACCCTGCCACCCGGCGCGTGGGGCGCGGGCGGGCGGACAACCATGGCGGAATCCTACGACCCCGTGCGGCAGCGCACGCGGCGCCAGGTGCTGGTAGCGCTGGGCGGCCTCGCCGCGGTGGCGTGCGACGGCCAAGCGGGCGCAGCGGCGTCTGCGGCGCCCAAGGCCGATGCGGGCGCGGGCGGCGACATCGGCGGCGGCGACACGGCCGCTGCATCAGACTCGGGCGCGGCGATCGAGGTCGGCCCGGTCGATACGGCGACCGCAGAACTGCCAACTGCGACCGATGCCCCGGCGACCGATGCGGCCACGGGCGACGCCGCGTCGCCCTACGCCAATGAGGGCGTCGCGATTTCGCCCCTCACCAAGAACCCCGACCACTACATCACCAGTTGCTGTCCGGCCCCCAAGCCCGACGCGGCGACCTGGAAGTTGCAGTTCCTCGACCGCGGCAAGCCGCTGACAGCGTTCACCCTGGCCGAGTTGGAGGCGCTGGCCGCCTTGGACCGCGAGCACACCCTGGAGTGCATCGGCACCGGGCCGGGTGGCCAGGCGATCTCCAACGCGGTCTGGCGCGGCCTGCCCGTCGACAAGCTGCTGGCGACGCGCGGTCTGCAACTGCCCAAGGCGGCGTACCTCAAGGTGACCGCGCTCGACGGCTTCTCGACCGGGCTGCCGGCGACGGACCTCGCCAAGCCGCTGTGGGTGGTGTGGCGCATGAACGGCGAACCGCTGCCCACCGACCACGGCTTTCCGGCGCGCATGCTGGTGCCCGGCCGCTACGGCATGAAGAACCCCAAGTGGCTGGCGACCCTCGATTTCGTCGACGAACCCTACCTCGGCTACTGGGAGAAACTCGGTTGGTCCGACACGGCGCTCTACCAGCCCAACGCGTTCATCGCCTATCCGGGCGACAAGTCGACGCTCAAGGTGGGCCTGACGCGCGTGCAGGGCACGGCCTACGCGGGCAGCGACCCGATCGCCAAGGTCGAGGTACGCGTCAACGGTGGCGCCTGGCAACCGGCCGTGTTGGACTACCAGAAAGGACCCGACGTCTGGACGCTTTGGCACTTCGACCTGCCGCTTTCCGCCGGCACGTGGACGATCCAGGCGCGCTGCACCGCGCAAAGCGGCAAGGCCAGCGACCTGAACCCCGAGGGCAGCGACCCCATGGCCTTCGAGGGCTACGACGGCAGCATGCAGGTCAGCGTGACGGTGGCATAGCGCAGCGTTTGCGGCGACCTACCGCCCACATCAGGCCGGCACAGGCCGCGACCCAGCCGCCCGCCCCGGTCGTCGCGGGCCTCGACCCACAGCCGTCGGCATGGCTGCCCGAGAGCGCGACTGGCCCCGCGGGCTTGGGCGGCGGCGGCTTGCAGGCATGGCCCACGGCTTGCAGCCCCTTGGCGCAAACGGTCACCGCCAGTTCCGTCGCCGTGCTGTGACCCGCGATGTCGGCGGCAAACAACGTCACGCGGTAGTCGCCCGGGTCGGCCAGCGTCGACTGCCAGTCCACGGCGAACGAAGAGGCATAGTGCAGCCACCGTTCCTGGGCCAACGGTGGGGTGGCTCCGATTCGCGCGAGCGTCAGCCGCACTTCGGCGAGGCGCGTGCGATCGCGGGCGGTGGCGGTGACCCGCAACAGCGCCCCCTGGGCCAGCGCACACCCGGGCGCACACGCCGGGTCGGCGAACCAGGGCGGCGAGGCATCGACGACCTGTACGCCGTCCGACAGCGTCTCGGTCGAGAACGACGCGTCGGCACCTTCGGAGGCGTGGCTGGCGACCGCCCAGTGGTAGGTGCGCCCCGGCTGCAAGTACAGGCCGTTCAGGCTGGCCGCGGCGCCCGCGAAGGCCGCGGCGGACGCCACCTGTCCCCCCGTGTCGTCGACCAGGCGCGCGACGTAGCCCTTGGCTCCCGCGGCCGGCTCCCAACTTGCCCATGCCTGCTCGGCGGACTCCTGCTCGTCGATGTCCGTGGCCGGATTGGCCTCGGGCGGCGCAGCGTTGTCGCGCACGGCCGGGGGCGGTGCGGCCACGTTGCCGTCGAGCGCCACGAGTTCGCCGTTGGGCATGGCGGCCACCAGTTCATTGGCGCCGTCGCCGTCGACGTCGGCCGCCGCGAGCGCGCCCACGGTGCCCTGGGCGTCGTAGATCCACGCGATCGAGGCGTCACCGACCCCAATGGCGTAGACAAGGCCCTCACTGGTCGTGACCACCACCGTCGGCGCCCCAGGGCCGCTGATGCCACCCACGGCAATCATCCTGCCAATGGTCGTGGCGTGTGCTGGCTGGCTGCCAACCGGCCACAGCTGCTTGGCCGTCACCACGCGCGCCCAGAGCACCGTGCCCTTGGCGGCGTCGCGGGCCTGCAACTCGGCCGCGCCCGGGGCGGCGTGCAAGCTGACCCATCCGCTGTCGGTCTGCACCAGCGCGGAAGGTCCGCCAACAAATCGCAAATCTTCTTGATACCACAGATTTTTTGCGGATTCGCCGTCGACCGCGACCGGGCCGCCGGCCGCGCCACCCATGACCCAGTCGCCCACCGCCTTGCCAGTCAGGGCCGCAACCATGGGTGTGCCATAGGTGCCCGGCTGGGCGGCGACCTGTACCAGTGCCTCCCCCGAAGCCGCGGCGCAGACGATGCGGTCCATCCACGGCGACCCGACCACCCTTGGCGGAAAAGCGGCCGTGTCGAGGCCCCACTCTGCGTGCGGCACGGCCGCACAGCCCTTGCCGGCGGGCCAGAGCCACGTTTGGCCCTTGCCGCTCCACACCGACGTCGCCGCGTAGGCGACTGTGGTCGGTTCGGCCGCTGGCGCGCGGATCAGGAGATCGTCCGCGCCGTCGCCATCGACGTCGTGCACGAGCGCGCCGCCCCACCCAGGGGGCGCACGGCGCAGCGGCCCCGGCGGCGACCAGTTGAACGCGACGCCACCTGACGCCGACAACCCCCGCAGCGCAAAAGTCTTTCCCGGCGGGTGCAAACCGACGACGACCTCGCGCTGACCGTCACCCGTGGTGTCGGCGAGGTTGAGCGACACCGGCGGACCCTGCAGGGCGTGCGACCACAGCAGCGCGGGGGGCGTGGCCGGCCCCGCTCCGGCCAGCGAGAAGGCGCGCACCAGTGGACCATGGGTCATGGCGATCACGGGCGCGCCGGCCGCGTCGATCCGCCCGATGGCGAGTTGGACGGCGCCTGCCGCGTGGCGCACAAGATCGGGGGCGCCGTCGCCGTCGCCGTCGTTGACGAGCTTGAACGAAGCGTTCCATTGGTGGACGCGACCATCGGCCGCCGCAAGCACTACGGATAGGCCAGAACCGCGGCGCAGCACGCCGATGGGGCCCGCGGTCGGCGGCATCGCCGCGTCGGCCAACACGGTGACGCCGGCCGGGCCCCACCGCAGCCGCTCGATCCGGTCGCCGCGCAGGTCGCCGTCGGTGTCGCGCTGCATCAGCAATTCCGCCGCCGGCTTGCCGTCCTCCAGCGCCAGCAGCGGCGCGGCGTTGGCGTAGGCAGGCGCGGGTTGCGCCGCGGCGGGTCGGTTGCCCGCCCACCACTCGCCCGGCCCAAAATCGGCGGCAGTGGCAAAGCCGGTCTTGCGGTCCCAGGTCAGCAGTCGCTGCGGGCCGAACGGGCTCGTCATCCGCTGGGCCTGCAGCGACACCACCAAGGCGACCTTGCCGCCGGGCAGCGCAATCGTGCCTTGCAGGACCGGGCCGATGGACGCGCCGGACTTGGCAGCCTCGGCGGCAAGGGTGGTGAGCGTGGCACCGGTCGCGAGGTCGAACGCCGTCAACCGCCAACTGCCGCTGCTGAACTGGCTGACGACGAATTCCCCCATCCCATCGCCGTCGAGGTCGCCGACGCTGCCGGGCACCGCGGCCACCGCCTCGTCAGCGGGCACCGCGGCCTGGTACTTCCAGCGCAGCGCGAGTTCGGATCCCTGCAGTTGCAGCACATACCAACCAACTTGCTGCTGGGTGCCGCCACCGCCGGGGTTGCTGGACGGCCACACCAAGTGCGGCGGCGCGCCGGCGCCCGGCGGTCGCCACGCCTGGACCGGCTGGAATACGAAAAGCGGCGACAACTCAGGCGAAAGTCCAATGCGCTTGCCGGTCTTGCCGCTGAAGGCGCCGACCCGCTTGTCGCCCCACGGCACCAGATCGGTGGCGCCGTCGCCGTCCACGTCAATGGCGTGCAGGTGGCCTCCCCAGGGGAAATGACCTTCGGCGCCGGGCATGTCGGTGGCGGCAACGGCGCTGCCCTTGCTGCCCGAGAACGCATACACCGTCACCTGTGGCCCGACGGCGCTGGCTGGCCCAGAAGCGTCGCCGAGCGCCAGATCCACCGTGCCGTCGCCGGTGAAGTCGGCCGCGGCCGCGGTGGCGATCGCCAGGTACGCGCCGGCTGGCGAGGACCACCACACATCGCCGGTCGCCAACCGCAGCAAGTAGGCCCGAGTCGGCGCCACCGCCAGCACGTCGCGGGCCCCGTCGCCGTCGAAATCCGCGCCAGCGTAGAGGGACGTCAGGCCAAGGCTGGCGGTCTGCCACAGCAGCTTGCCGTTGGCGGTGTGCGTGGCGGCGCGGCCGGCGTTGAGCGTCAGCAGGTCGTCGTTGCCGTCCAGATCGACGTCTGCGGCGACCAGCCCTCCCAACTGGCTCGGCAGGGCGATGCGCCAGCGCACAGCCGGGCTGGCCATCTTGGCGTGCAGCGGCGACCAGTTGGTCTGGCGGGCATCGTGGCGCGCCATCAGCCACTCGCCGGGCTTCTGAGACTCGGCGGCGCGCACAGGGGCGGCCGCGACCGCGCCCAAGGCCACCATCGCCGCCAGCCAGCCGTCCACGGATCGCATGGGCCACCTCCCTCGCCCCGGTTGGGTTGCCGCGCGGCCGGCGCCGGTTCACGTCATGCCCACGCGGTTCACCAATTCTTGCAATTCGCGCGCATAGCCGGCCGACAGGATCGGAAACCGGCACCAACTGCGCGGGTCGAGGTTCTCGTCGTCCAGGTGAAAGCTCGGGGCGTAGCGCTCGCGTTTCCACTGGTTGCGGCACCACAACGTGTAGAAGCGCCGTACCCAGAACGCCAAAAGACGGGGTTCGCGGTCCGCAAAGCGATCACACGCTGTTTGCCACGCCTCCGCCGGCAACTGCTTGTCGCGGATCGCCGCCTTTTCCAAGCAGTCGAGCACGTCGTACGGCATCAGGTCGTCTTCGTCGATCTGTTTCTGGTCCGGCGGGCGCAGTTCCGCGGTCGGCTGCTGGGCGTTGATGTGGCGCAGCTCGGGCACGGGCGCCAACCCCGGCAGGGCCGGTCGGTCCGGTTTTTGCAGCCAGCGCAGCCAGCGCCGCAAGTAGTGTTTGTCGATGCCGGCCAACGGCGCCAGCCCGCCTGCGGTGTCGCCATCCATGGTGGCATAGCCAACCGCGGCCTCCGATCGGTTCGAGGTGGTCAGCAGCAGCTTGTTCTCGACGTTGGCCAGCATCCAGATGCCCGGCGCGCGCACGCGGGCCTGGATGTTCTGCAGCGCGATGTCGTCGGTTTGCCAGCCGAGCGGCCGGCCCAGCGCGCGGGAGGCGATCCTTTGGTATTGGTCGAGCACCGGCTGGACCGACCACACATGGTGGCGCGCCCCGACCGCCCGGGCGATCGCGGCCGCGGCCGTGCGGGTGACCGCGCCCGAGTTGGCGGTGGCCTGGTAGGCGGTGGTCAAGAGCACGCCCATCATCGCCCGGATGTCGGCGCACGCGCGCAGCGCCGGGACGTGGCCGAGGCGGTCGCGGATGCCGTCCGTGCCCAGGTCCTGCTCGGCCAATTGCAGCATCGCGCGGACCAGCACCGCGCACGCTGCCGAGTCGGCGCCGCCCGACAGCGACAGCGCGTAGCCGTGCGCCCGCGATTTGCGCAGGTAGTCGAAAAGACCGAGCGCCACCGCCCGCGCAAAGTCCCAGAGCTTCTGGGTTTCGGCGTCGGGCGCCACCGGCTCCGCGCGCGCCATCGAACACGCACAATTGCGGTGCCGGGGCTCGAAAAGGTCGAAGGTGGCGGGGATCGACACCAAAAGGGCGTCGTCGTCATCCTGGTCGGGTTGGAAGCTGACAGTGCGGGCGCGGTCCAGGCGGGTGCGGTCGACATCGCACGACGCGGCCACCACGTAGCCGTCGTTGAAGGCAAAACGCGGCCCCTCGGCGACCAACGTTCCGCCGGACGCCACGATGGCGCCGCCGTCGTAGATGGCCCGGCCAGCCTCGTTGCCGCACAGGTTGGCATACACGTAGGTGACGCCGAAGGCCCGCGACCCCTCGATGACGAACTGCTTGCGGATCTGCTGTTTGCCGAACGCGAAATGGCTGGCCGAGGGGTTGAGGATGACGTCGATGCCGTGCCGCGACAGCTGCGCGCCGGGCCGGTTGGCGACCCAGGCGTCTTCGCACACCTCGAACCCAAAGCGCAGGCCGCCCATGTGGTAGTGCAGGTCGCCGATGGGCACCGGCTGACCGAACCAGTCCACCACCGAGCGCTGGTCGGTCGGCCACGCCTTGAACCAGCGCGGCTCGTAGTGGATGCCGTCGCCGGCCAGAAAACGCTTGGCCGTCAAGCCGACCAGCCGGCCGTCGCATGCCACCGCGGCGCAGTTGTACAGCCCATTGCGGCACAGCACAGGCAGCCCGAAGGTCACGCACAGCCCGGCCGTGGCCGGCAGCAACTCGTCGCGCAGCACGCGGGCTGCCGTTTCGTGCACCGCTTGGGCGTGGAACGCGTCTTCGCAGCCGTAGCCGGTGATGCACTGCTCGGGCAGGCACAACAGGCGCACCCCGTCGGCGCGGGCCCAGGCGATGGCGTCGAGGCACCGACGCGCATTGCCGTCCCAGTCGAGCGGCGTGGTGTTGAGGACGGCGGCGGCGACGCGCAGGTGTTTCATCGGTCCGTTCTCAGCCGCGGCGCGCCGGGCGCGCGGGCGGTTCGGGCGGCAGTTCGTCGAGGCGGCGGTCGGGTTTCTTGCCCGCGCCCGACCAGATGACGATCCCCGCGGCATGGGCCTCGGCGGCCAGCGCGGCGTGCAGGTGGCGGCCGGCCAGCACCGCGCTGCCTTCGGCGCTGGCGGCGTGGGCTGCGCGCAGCACCGCGGTGCGCATCCGCGCCGGAGGCAAGGCGAAGGTGCGAGCCAGTTCGGCCACGTCCACGTCGGCCGACAAGGGCGCGCGCGCCGGCAACAGGGCCCGCAGACACTCGGTCCGACCGTCTGCGTCGAGATCGCCGAGCGCGACGCGCAACCCGATGCGCCGCAAGAGCGCCGGATCGAGGGCGCCGACCAGCGACGTGGCGAACACGACACCGCCGTCGTAGGCCCCCAGGTCCTCGATGAGCGTGCCGAGGCCGTGGTTGGCCAAGCGCTCGGGCAAGGCGTGCACGTCGGCGGCCCGCCGGCCGAACAGCGCCTCGGCGTCGTCGCACAACACAAGGGCGCCGGTCGCGGCAGCGTCGGCCAGCAACGCGAGGCGCTCGGCGCGGCGGTCGTCCGCGGCCAGGGGGCCGGGCAACGCCACGAGCGGTACGCCGAT
>VGRO01000077.1 GCA_016875335.1 Deltaproteobacteria bacterium
ATAAGTCGATCACTCTCACATCAGGACGGAGCCGCGAGTCGGACCTTTGGTCCGCGAGCTGGCGACCCACGGAGCAAGCAAACGGGCCCGAGAAATGATTGAGTAAATCATTTCCTGGCCCTTACCGTTGAGGCCGGTGCGAGCCTTTTCGCGGCCCCGCACTGGTTCGCCAAGAGCAACGAGTCGGGTCAGCCCGAGGGGTGGTCGGGCGGTTTCGGCGCCACCGTGCTGCCCGGTTTGCGCATGTCCGTGTTTCCGCACGCGTGGTTTGGCCTCGAACTCGAGGGGGCTGCGGGTCGAAGCACGCTCCAGGCCGTCCCATTGGGGCCTCAGGACGCTACCGTCATGACCGCCCGTGGCCACGGCATACTGCGGCTGCCGGTGGGCCGCATGCACCTGATGGCGGTCGGCGGCGGTGGGGTCATGCGCTCGTGGGCGGCTGCCGAGGTCCGGTACGCCGCGGACACGACCCCTATCGCTACGCGGGGGCAGCCGTGGCGTGGCGCCTGACGGCGAACGGGCAGATCCGCCGCGACGGGCGCGTCCACTGGACCGGCAACACCACGGTCGATACGCCGTTGAGCTGCGCCTACGAAACGGCGCTCGCGCTCGGCTGGGTCGGCAGCGCCGACGAGCGCGACGGGTTCGCGCGATCCGACGACGTTTGCCCCGAGCGCCCCGAGGACGTGGACGGGTTCGAGGACGGCGATGGCTGCCCGGACGACGACGACGACCGCGGCCATGTGTGCGACGCCGCGGACAAGCGCCCGCGCGAGGGCGAGACCCACAACAGCGACGCCAACGACGATGGGTGCCCGGACGACGTGCCGATTCCGCTTGCGCAGCGGGTGGGCGTGCTGCAAGGTGTCGAGTTCGCCACCCACGCGGCCGACATCCTGCCGCGGCCCGCGCCGGTGCTCAACAAGGTGTTGTCCGTGCTGCTGCTCTACCGGATGGCGATGGTGGAGATCTCGGGCCACACCGACGGCGCCGGAAAGCGCGAGCGCAACCTCGAATTGTCGCAGTTGCGGGCCGAGGCCGTGCGCCATTGGTTGGTGACCTACGGCGAGGACGCCGACCGTATCAGCGCCAAGGGCTATGGTCCCGACAAGCCGACCGCGAGCAACGCCACCGCAACCGGGCGGGCCAAGAACCGCCGGGTGGAATTCAACCTGGTCACCCGCGCCGTGCGCCTACTGGGGAACCCATGAAACACATCCTGATGGTGGCCGCCGCTGCGGCCCTGGTGGCGGGCCCTGCCCAAGCGGCCGAACCCTGCGGTGGCGTCCGCTTGGACTCGGGCAACGTCAAGACTGGCAAAGCCTTGCCGACCAAGCCCGACCTCGCCTGCGACGACCTCGCGTGCGCCAAAGCGGTGGCGGCGGCGCTCAAGGAGCGGGCGCAGATCTGGCGCGTCAACGCGGTGGACGCGGGCGAGGTCGTCGGCATCCCGAGCCGGACCTACAGCTTGACCGTCAAGTAGCCGGGGTCCACGATGAAGGCCACGATCAAGGCGTCGTTGGTGCCGACGCTGCTGGCGGTTCTGGCCATGGCGCCCGGCATCTGGGCGGCGTTCGACCCCGGCCCAGGACGACTGGACCGCCCGCTCTACGACAACCTCGTACGCTCGGTCGTGCCGCGGGCAACGGCCGACGACAGCGTGGTCTTCGTCGACATCGACGACGGCACGTTGCAAGCGCTGGCCGAGCGCTGGCCCATCCAGCGCGCCACTTGGGCCAAACTCATCCGCAAGCTGAACGGGTTTGCGCCCTCGGTCATCTGCCTCGATGCTTTCTTCCCCGAACCCAATGGCCGCGCCGACAGCGACCTGGCCTTGTCGATTGCCGACCGCATCCGCGACACCGCGCTAGGCGACGACCCCGAGGGCGAGCTGCTCGCCGACGAACTCGACAAGCAAGCCGCAGAGCGCGACGCCGACCGCCAGTTGACCAGGGCCATCGCCGAAGCCGGCAACGTGGTCCTCGGCGTGGCGGATGGGTCGCTGGCCGGCGGCACGCTCATCGGCGGAGAAGTCGCCGAACTGCAACCGGTGCCCGGACTGCCCGCCGGCTACACCCCGACCGTGCACTACCTGACCCCGCGCGGCAGCATCAGCGAGTTGGCCATGGCGGCCCGTGCCCAGGCCGGCTTGCACGTGTCGTATTCGGCCGATGGCGTCATCCGGCGCTATGGCTACGTCGCCCGCGCCGGCAGCAAGCACATCGCCAGCCTCGCGCTTGCAGTCGCGCAGATCGCCGACCCCAAACGCGCAGCGGCGCTCGCCACATCTGCCGTCGCCATCGATGGCGGTGATCCGCTCATCCGTTGGCCGGATATCGGCCGAATCCGCCGCGTGCCGCTCATCGACGTGCTCGAGGCCGATCCGACCCACGCGGCCCTGCACAAGGCGCTCAAGGGCCGCATCGTGTTCGTCGGCGTGTCGGCCATCGGCGCCGCGGATCGCCGGCAGACCCCCCTGCGGGCCGACCTGCCCGGAACCTACGTGCACGCTGCGGCGACGCTGAACCTGCTGAACGGCGAACACACCAGCAGCGACGGACCGCACGCGCCGTGGGCGACCTGGGGCCTGTCTGCGGCGAGCCTGGCCCTCTATCTGCTTTGGCGCCGCATCACCGCGACCTCGGTCGTCGTCGCGGGGGCGGTGCTGGCGTCTGCTGCGTGGCTGGGGTTGGGCGTGTACGGGCTGAACCACGGAGCGCTGATTCCTCTGGTGCCCGGCGTGCTCGCCTTCACCGTGCCGGTCATCGGCGAAATCGCCTTGCGCGTTGGGCGCGCCGAGCTGCAGCGTCAGCAGATTCGCGAGGCTTTCCAGTTCTACCTGGCGCCCGCGGTGGTCGAACAACTGGTCAACAACCCTGACAGGCTCAAACTTGGCGGCGAGCGCCGTGAGATCACAGCGTTCTTCAGCGACGTCGCCGGCTTCACCACGCTGAGCGAGAGGCTCGACCCGGCCGAACTGACCAAGCTGCTCAACGAGTACCTTGGCGCCATGACCGACGTCATCCTCGAAGAAGGCGGCACGGTCGACAAGTACATCGGCGACGCCATCGTGGCGATGTTCGGCGCGCCCATCGGCC
Source organism: Deltaproteobacteria bacterium (assembly GCA_016875335.1). Taxonomy (GTDB): domain Bacteria; phylum Myxococcota_A; class UBA9042; order UBA9042; family UBA9042; genus SXRM01. The sequence continues at coordinate 3,099 of VGRO01000077.1, forward strand.
AGCCGGACCACGCCGTGCGAGCGTGCCGCGCTGCCTTGCGATGTCGCAAGAAACTAGCTGAACTGCAAGTCCAATGGCGTGCCAGGGGTTTGCCGGAGATCGCCTCGCGCATCGGCCTCAACTCCGGCGTGGCCGTGGTGGGCAACATGGGTTCGGCCAAGCGCTTTGACTACACGATGCTCGGCGACGCCGTCAACCTGGCCGCGCGCCTGGAAGGCGCCAACAAGGCCTACGGCACCGACATCATGATCGGCGCGGAGACCGCGCGGCTGGTCGGCAGCGCCATCGTCGTGCGCGAACTGGACCTCGTGCAGGTCAAAGGCAAGAAGCAGGGTATCGCGGTGTTCGAGGCCGTGGCGGAGCCGGCGGAGTTGGACGGCCCAACCCGCGACCGCGTGACCCTTTTCGCACAAGGCTTGGCGCTGTGGCGCAAGACCGACTTTGACGGAGCTGCCGAGGTCTTTGGCAGGTTGGCGGCGGCCGGCGACGCGCCGTCGCAGGTCTTCCTCGACCGCCTGCCCGCGGTGCGCGCGATGGGTCTCGGCCCGGATTGGGATGGGGTCTTTGAGATGACGACCAAGTAGCTGCGCTGGTTGCCGGTCCCGGCACAGGACAGCCGCCAGGTGCCGGCAAGCCGCTGACCCGTGCGGCACGGGTCGCCTGCTGTCGCGGAGCAGCCCCGCGCGCCGTCGGTCCTGCGGCGACTCGCCGCTCAGAGGGTGTTTGTATTTGAAACGCCTGCTACGCGTAACCATGCATCCCGACATGCTTTGTTGTCGGTCGCCAGGCTCCCTGCGGCGTAGCTTGGGGCTACGCCTCAGTCGCCTGACAACCTCCGCCTCGCCTGTCGGGCGCCTGATTCCGTTCGCGACGGCAATCAAACATAAACACCCTCTCAGAACTCAACGGACGCCGTCGCTCGGACGCCGCGCCCCGCACCGTCGATGCCGGAGCCGTGGACGCGGTAGCGCGCATCGAGCAGGTTGGTCGCGTCGCCGTCGAGGCGCACGGCCTTGATGCCAGACAGGGAAGAGCGCCACCGCCAGCCCGCGCGCAGGTTCACAGTCATCCAGCCGGCCGTGCCGGGACAGGTCGCGCCGGCATAGGGGGTTCCGGGCTTCTCTGGATTCTCGCAGATACGCAAGTCCTTGGTATCGCCAGGATTCAGTTGATCTTGGGTCGCCGCAGCGCGCACCCAAGGTTCGACGTAGAGGTCCTGGTCGGCCGACTGCCAACGCACGCCGGCAAGTCCGTTCAGCGGCGGCGCTCGGCGCAGCGGGTGTGTCACGGTCCCCACGGTGGTTTCGCCTTGCAGCCAACTCGCGGTCGCCCACGGCCGAAAGCCCCACGCGCTTGGGCCGCGGACAGACACCTCTGCACCGACGATCTGTGCCTCCCCGCCGTTGACGCGGCGGGCCACGGGCTTGCACTTGGTGTCGCCCAGCGTGGTGCACCCGAGGTCGCTGGCGTCGACCCCGTAGGAACCGTATGCGCTGGATGGCACGGATTCGCGATCGATGAAGCCACCGACCGTGTTGTGGAAGATCGAAACGAGTGCGCGCGTGCCGCCCACGTCGAGCCGCACGCCGACCTCCGCCGCCGCGATGCGCTCGGCACCCAGGTCCGCATTGGGCACTTCGAACTGGTCGCCGGTGTTGCCGAGCACGGTGGTTTCCTGCAAGTTCGGCGCGCGCAATCCGGTGGAATAGTTGGCGAAGACCGCGGCGACGCCGCCGAGATCCAGCACAGCGCCGCCCGTCGCCGCCATCACCGGCAGGGCGTAGTTCACGTCGCCCACGGCGGGAACCGCGGGCGCGAATGCGGACACCCAACCGCCGCGGCCGCCCGCATTGAGACCCGCCGACCACACCTTGCCGCTCACGGGTCTCCAGTCGGCGTGGACGAAGGCGCCCACTTGGCTATAGGTGCTGCCCGAGGAGAAGTTTCCGCGCTCCAACGCCTTCCAAGCTTGGCCCGCGGTCCCGTTGCGCCGCTGCCGGGCGTCGGACGTCACGAGGTCGAGCCACCCCTCGCCGCCGAGCGTGACCTTGAGGCGGTCGTCGTCCAGGTGCAGCCGCGTCATGGCCACGGCACCGAAAGTCCGCACGTCGTCGGTGAACTCGTCGTGCCGCGTCACGGTCGCCGGCAAGCCCACGGTCGGGGTGCGGGCGCTGGCAATGCCGTCGGCAGCGCAGCCGTCCAGACTCGGCACGGCGCCGCCTTGCAGGGTGCAGCGCGCGACGCTGCCCACCTCGACCTGCGCATGGGCTACGGCGGCGAGGCGGAAGTAGCGCAGGACGCCCTCGGTGACGGACCGTGTCAGCTCCAGCCATGCAAAGGTGTCGCGGTTGTCGTAGTTGCGTACGATGCCGCGGCCGAGGTCGTCGGTGCGACCGGCGCCCAACACGACGTTGCCCAGGGCCGTCCCTTGGAGCGACCACGCGTCGTCGAGTCGGACCGCAGCGCGCGCGTGCCAGCCGTACTGGCGAAAGTCCGAAGCCCTCGCCAATGCGCCGCCGCCCAGACGCAGGGCTTCGTGATCGCGAAACGCCCCGCCGACCTCGAAGGCCACGCGGTCGCCGCCCCAGGCGCTGCTTGCGCCGATCGCCTTGCCGCCGTCCGCGGAGTCAAAGCTCATCCATGCGCGACCTTGCGGCGCGCCTCCGCTGCCAAATCGCGGCAGTGCGGGAAGGTACAGGCCAATGACGCCGCCCATGGCGTCGCTGCCGTACAGGGCACCGCCCGGCCCGAGCAGCAGTTCGATACGGTCGACCGCGGAAAGGTCGATCGTGGCGAGGTACTGGTTGGGTCCCGTGCGAAACGTCGCGTTGTTGAAGCGCAACCCTTCGATAACGATGAGGTTCTGCGGCCCGATCAGACCCCGCAGCAGCGGCGACCCCGCCCCTCGGTTTGTGATTTGTCCAAAGGCGCCAGGCAGTTGCGCCGTCGCCGCGGCAGTCGACTCGGGCTGGGTCCCGCGCAGTTGCCCTTGTCCCAGCGGATGGACGCTGCGGTCGAGGTCGAACGCGCGCACCCGTCCGGCGCGGCGACCCTCGACCACCAGTTCGGCATCGCCCTCGACGACCGTCGGCGACGGTTTGGGCAGTGGCACTGCGGCGCCCCCCACCTCGGTCGCGGCGCCGGGCAGTTCGGTGGCCCCCGACGCGGCCGGTGCCAGCAATTGCCACAGTGTGGTCACGACGGCCAGCCATTGCAGGCCCTGGTAGCGCAGGTGTTCCATGATCCTCCTCCGCGTCAGCGGGACGCGGACCCGAGCGCAAGGATCGCGATGCGCAGGTCGCCTGGCAATTGGGGAAAACCCCTACGGGACCGCAAAAGGTTGTACCCTGGGCGTCGTTGGGCTGAACAGCCGGTTGCAAGGGTCGCCATCCCGCGCGCTCAAGGAAGTGGAGCGCGGCGCCAGCGCCGCCAGAGGGCAACCGGCGTTTGGGTCGCCACGCCCCCGTGGCCCGCTGCACGGCCGCAGCGAATCGGCTACCCTTGCCGCGCCCGCCCCGGGCGTTTGGAGACCACCATGCGCCGAATGCTCCTTGCTGCCGTCGCCGCCGCGCTGATGGGCGCGTGCGCATCGCCAACCCCAGCCAGCACGGGCACCAGCACCGATGCCGCCGCCTCTTCCGACACCGTCGCCCCGGCCGATGCTGCGACAGCGGCCGACACAAAGGCAGACGCTACCGTGGCCCCGGACACGGTGGCCGACAGTGCAACGTCGTCCGAAGTGTCTGCGCAGGATATCGGGGCCGATGCTGCCGGAGTGCCCGACGTCGCGGTGGACGCGATGCCTGACGGCCCCAAAGAGACGGCCGCGGTGCCCGACGTGCCGGCGGACGCGGCAAGCGATGTCCCGCCGGATGCAGCAAGCGACGGCCCTGCGGACGGCGCACCCGCCCCCGACGGCGCGGCGGTCGACGCCACCTGCCCGCAATGCCTCATCGACTGCGTGTGCAAGAAGGACAAGAACGGCTGTGCGATCCAGCAGTGCGAAACCGGCAACTGCCTCGGACTGACGGGCAAACTCGACGCTGCAATCGCCAAGATGCAGGCGTGCTCCGCGGACAAAGGGTGCCAGGTCTTCGAGTTCCCATACTGTGGGTCGGCCGGTTGCTACCAGAAGCCCATCGCCGCCGACAGCGACATCAGCCAGATCGAACCGATTGCCGATGCGGCGATGAAGTCGCAGTGCAGCGGCTTCAGCTGTGGGTGCGAGCCGCCCAAGCCGGCGTTCTGCCTCGCTGGCGTCTGCACGCAGTGCCTGGCGGGGTGCAAGGGGACGTGCGACGAGGTCAAGGCGGCGATCCTCTCGTTGACCAAACAGCAGGCCAGCTTTTGCGTCAAAGACGAGCATTGCACCGTGATGGTCACCGGCCTGTGCCCGTTCGGCGACCTGCCGTGCGGCGGCATGGCCGTGAACAAGTACGTCGACCAGTCCCAGCTCCAGGCTTTGGTCGAAGCCTACGCGCAAGCATGCGGCGGTGGCCTGTGCAAATGCATGCCGCCCAAGGCCGCCGTGTGCGACAAGGGCAAGTGCGTGGTGCCCCAGTAGCGCCTGTGCAGGGTCCACCAGGGCCACTGTGGCGCCCCAAAGCTGGTGCATGGGGTGACCATCTCGCGTCCTGGACGGCCGCCGTGCTGCGCCAGTCGAGTGGGATGGCGACCGCGTTGTGCATCTGCAGCCCCTGGCGCTGCGAATCACGCGCGCGCCACGCCGTTGACCGGTGACCGCCCGTGTTCGGCCGTGCTACCCTGCCGGTCGGCGGCGGGCCGGGCGGCACTCGCCCACGGAGTTCGTGTCATGTGCGGTTGTTCCTTGTGGCGGGTCGCGTCGCTGGCGCTGGCGCTGGCTGGCGTCGCGTCGTCGGCGTACGGGCAGATCAGCGGAGCCGACCTGGGCTTCTCGGTGCGCGGTCACGTCAAGTTGTCGCAGGAGAAACCGGTGCTCATCTTCAAGCCCGGGGTCCACGTCGCCGGCCTCAAGGCCGACTGCAAGCGCAGCGACGGTCAGGACGTTGCCATTGCCATCGGCGCCATCAAGGCCGGGCAGGAGCGGCGCATCCCAGTGCCGCAGGGCAAAGGCGTCTACAAGTACCAGTGCAAGCTCGCCGGCAAGGCAGCCAACGTCGCCTTCAAGGACTTCGAGCTCGAGTTCGACACCGCGGTGGGCGACGTGCCCAAGATCCAACTGACCGCCGATGACGTGGACGAGGCCAAACGGCAGATGACCGTACGCCTGAGCGAGCCAGCCGGCAAGATCGAGCTCGACGTAACAGGCGACGACGGCAAACCGATCGACAACGTCACCGCCAAGTTCGCAGGCGAGGCGCCGGGCACGCCGCTGGTCGTCAAGTGGACGCAGCCCGAGGGCGCGGTGATGAGCCGCTTCAGCCTGCGCGCCTACGACCCGGCCGGGTACTGGAACGGGCTGGAAGCCGTGACCTTCATCGACATCCCTCACGAAGACGTGGTGTTCGAGTCGGGCAAGTGGGACATCCTGCCAAGCGAGGAGGCCAAGCTGCAGGCGCCCCTGGACCGCATCCAGACCGAACTCAAGCGCGTGGCCGGCTACTTGCAGGTCCACCTCTACATCGGCGGCTACACCGACACGGTAGGCAAGCCCGAAGACAACGACGAACTGTCCAAAAAGCGCGCGACGGCCATCGGCAACTGGTTCGCCAAGAAGGGCATCAACGCCAGCATCCTGGCCCAGGGATTCGGTGAGCGTGTCCTCAAGGTGCAGACGCCCGACAACACCGACGAGGTCAAGAACCGGCGCGCCTCGTATGTGCTCGGCACCCAGCCGCCGCCAGCCAACCGCGGCTTCCCGACTCGCAACTGGCACCGCGTCAAGTAGTGGCCGGATCCCCCGCCGGCGCACCCATCACCTTCGACCCGCAAGCGGCCGAAGTGCGCGGTTTGCGCCTTGGCACCCGCGAAGCGTGGCGGCTGCGGGTGCGCCCCAGCGAACTGGACCCCTTTCGTCGGGCGGTTTGCCACGACGGCTTGCACCTCGCGGTCACGGATCGGCCGTGGACTGCGCACGTCGGTGGGCAAATCGTGCCTCACCCCCAGCCGTCGGGCCAGGTGGCCCTGGTGGCGGTCGTCGCGGGCGATCCGGCGGCTGCCCAGCAGTGCCTCGACTGGGAGAGTGAACTGCACCGCCTCGACGGCTCTGGCGGCGCTTGGGCCGCCACTGCACGCATGGTGGCCTTGCACCGGTGCCTGGGGGCGGCGTATGGCTACCCGGCATGCTGCGTGGAGGCGTTCTGCGATGCGTTCGTCGAAGTCGTGACCACCGACCGGTCGGGCGACAACCCCGTAGCCATTGCTCGTGCAGCGTGGCGGTCGCGGACCTTCGACCCGCTGCTCGACACGCTGACCGTGGCCCTGGGTGAACGCAACGCGACGCCGCTGCGGCACCTTCCGTGTCGCTTCGACTGTCCGTCCTCGCTCGGGCTGGCGGACCGGTTGTTGACCGGCAGGCGGGCCCATGGGCCGGTGCCGCGGACGGTCATCGTGCTTGCGGGTGGCGAGATGCTGGTGGTCCCGGCAGTTGCGGAGCCTGCGCGGCCACGGGGCTGGCACGTCGCGACGACAGCCGAAGCGGCGCAGATCCACGGCTCGTCGCCCGCCGCATTCGCGCTGCGCGACGGCTTGCGGGCGGATCGGTGGTCCGACCTCCTGGTCCAAGCCGGCCGCGGCCTCTTTGGCCGGCGGAGCGGCCGGCGCTGGCGAATCGCCGAACCGGGCGGCGGCACCGCAGGTCACCTCTTTCCAGCCGTGCTGGCGTTTGGGGCGCGGTCGGAGGTCGACCGTTCAGGCGAACCCGCGCCGGTACCGGCCAAACAGGACTGCCAGCACCAGGCAGAGTAGCCAGGGCGGATGGCCACGCGCCGCCGCGCCGCAGCCGCCGTCGTCCGCAGGCCGGGACGCGGTGGTGGTCGCTGGCGACGGGCCGCCATCGGACGCCACGGCGCCATCGACCAGTTCGACGACGTTCGCCCCGTCGGTCGAGCCGCCAGACTCGGCGCCCAGCGCCACATCGGGGCCGCCGACCGCCAGTTCACTGGCCAGCGCTGCCACCCATGGGCCGCGCGCGCTCTCTGGTGGCGGCCCGCTCTTGGGGTCGCCGTAGGCGATGCGCAGGCGAACGAACACCGGCTTGCCAGGACCCAAGCCCGTGGCAGCGAGCTGCGCGGTCGGTACCTTCAGCGACCAGGCCGGCACGGCTGCCGTCTGCGCGGCGTCGAACGGTAGGGGACCCGTCAGGTGCTCGGCTGGCGCGAGCGGCCAGACTGCCGGCCCCAAGGGCGCCACCGCCACCTGCACCTGCAATCGCGCCGGCTGGTCGCCGAGTCCCGGCCACTCCTCCAGGCGCAGTTCAAGCTGAGCATCGGCTTGTCGGGCTGCCGGCCACGTCAGCGTGGCAGACTGCACCTGCGGAAGCGCCCACGCCCGCACCGCGGCCACCTGCACGGCGCCAGCGGTGACAGTGACTGCGGCGGATAGTGCCTCTGGCATCCCGTGGACGCCTTTGGCCACCAACGACGCTTGCAGGCCGCTGACCGCGAACCATGCCACGGGCGGCGCCAGGCCGTCGATCAGCAGCCGGCCCTGAGGCGTCGATTGCAAGGTCCGCACCACCGGCCCGTCCGCCTTTGCGCGCACATCGGCTACGACCGTGCCGAGAGGGTTGCCTGCCGGCGCCGCCAGCACGCGCACAATGGCGCTGCCCGTCGACGGGGTCGCCGCGTCGGCCAGCCGCAGCCCCGGCGGCCAACCAACATACGTCGCGTGCTTCTGGTCGTACACCGGGCCGAATACCTCGAGCGCGGCACGTCCCTGCATCCGCGCCCAATTGCCGTGCAGAAAGGGCGGTGCCGCGAGCGCCGCCGCCGCCGTGTCCCCGCGTGCCAGCGCCAGCACCAGCCCCTTGGCCTTGCCGTGCCATGCGGCCGGATCCACCGGTAGGGACAGCGCCAGGCGACCGGATGCCTTGAAGTACGCCCCAGGGTCGGTGCCCAGGGACGCAACGGTCGCAGTGACCAAAGCACCAAGGTCGGTCGGTTCCACCGTGCCTGGGTCGGCGTGGACGCGCAGGGCCACAAAGGTCTGGACCGGCTCGGTTGCGAACACCTTGGCCTGGGCGACGACCGGCGCTGTCCCGGGCGACCATTGGACCACCAGCTTGCCCTTCGCATCGACAAAGCCCATGTCGTCGGTCATGACCGCGTGCTGCGGTGCGAACTGGCCGGCCGGCATGCCCCAGCCCAGTGAAATGCGCGCCCCGGCCTGCATCAGCAGCCCATCGTGCGAGGGCGGCCACCCGGGGTCGAACTTCGCCCCCAGCACCAGGTCGCGCGCCCAGCCCGGGCCCAGATCCGCAAAGGGCAGGGCGTAGTGGCTGTGCCAAGGGCCATGGCTCACAAAGGCCGGCAACACCGACAGCGGTCGCCAGCGCACCGGATCGAGGCCCGCAGCCAGGTTGATGCCAAACGCCGCCAGCGCATCGTCGAGAGGCAGGCTGCTGAGCAGGGCCACGTTGCCTTTGGGCGTGCCATTGGCCAGCACACCGAGCAGCGCCAACACCTGCTCCGCGTCCATCCCTGCCAGCGCGGTCTGCGCCTTGCCGAGCACCGCCTGCAACTCGGCAACGACGAGCGCCGCGTCGGCCTTGGGCTGGCCATGCCACGCGTTGGCCTGACCGACGTACCACGCCATCATCGGCTGCCACGGCAGCGACGGCGGGCCGAACGCGCCCAGGTGGCCGAGCAACTGCACCAGCGCAGCCGCGTCCCCGTTGGCGAACTCGCCCAGGGTCTCGACCCACATCTCGCACTCTCCGTAACCATCGTCGAATGCGCCGGGGACGAGGTCGGGCGCGCCCAGCAATGCGCTCGCGGTCAGTCGGGCCGCAAAGAAGCTCTCGGCCGCGTCGCCGGCGTGGTGTGCGAGGTGGCCCACCGCGAACGCCAGCGCTCCCGTCGGCGCCTCGGGCAACTGCGCCACCGCAATCAGATGCTTGCCCAGTTGCCATGCGTGGGTGTCCACGGCCGCGAGCCCCTTGCTGGCCTGGCGAAAATCCGGGGCGATGCACCCCAAGGCCAGCCACGGTCGATAGGCAGGGTCCGCCACCTGGCCCAGCGCACCCGGTTGGGCGGCGAGCAACTGCGCGGTCCGGAGGCACTCGCGCAAATGTACGGCAGGCCCGAATGCGCGGACGGGCAGTGCCCACAAGGAGCACGCCGCGACGGCGGTCAGGGCGGCGGGCCACGTGCGCTTCAAGGGGTTGCGCGTCATCCGACCTCGCGGGTTGGCCCGGCTCCCGCCGCGGCATCGTGCGCGCAGGACGTAGAAAAATCCAGGCTTGCCGCACCTGGCGCCGCGCGATACAGTCGCTCGCGCCTGCCGCGCGGCCCGCAGGCCAGGATTGCCCGGTCCACCCGTGACTCCATGCACGACACCAAGCCCAGTCTGACCGCGCTGCTCGTGGCTGCCGCCCGGGCGATTCCCGGGCCTCTGCCGCCCGTGGATCCGCAACTCGGCGCGCAACTCGGTGGAAAGGTCGGTGCCGCGCTGGACATCGTGGCCTCCCACAAGGCGACCGCGCTGCTGGCGCGCACGGCCGGGCTGGCGCTCGTCGACCACATCCAGTTGCGCACGGCGGCGTTGGACGCGGCTGTCGAGCAGGCGGTTCACGCCGGATGTCGACAGGTCGTGGTCCTGGGCGCCGGCTACGACCGCCGCGCGTGGCGCCTCGCCACCCTGCGGGAATGCGCGGTGTGGGAAGTCGACCACCCGGCCACCCAGGCAGAAAAGCGCCGACAGTTGCAAGACGTGCCCGCCAAGGCGGACCGCGTGGTGTGGGCCGCGGTCGATTTCGCGCGTGACGACCTGGGCGCTCAGCTTGCAGTCCACGGCCACGATCCTGGGCAACCGACGCTGTGGCTGTGGGAGGGCGTGACCATGTACTTGCCCGAGGCCGCCCAACGCGCGACCCTGGCCGTCCTGCATGGGCGATCGGCGCCTGGCAGTTGGCTGGCGCTCAGCTACCTCACCCCGCAGTTGCTGCCCGGTGGCAAGCTCGCCAAGGCGGTGGCCGCACGGGTGTTCGCGTCCATCGGCGAGCCACTGGTCGGGGCGCTGTCGCGGACGCAAATGCGCGGTCTGCTGGCCACTTCTGGTTTCGAGGTCACGTCGGATAGCGCCAACCCGGACTGGGCAGGGCACTTTGGCGGAAACGCGGCGGCGACCGTGCTTTTCCGCTGCGAGCGGGTGGCCGTGGCCAGACGGCCCGCAGGCGTTCCTTGATCCTCGCAGACGTCGCGCGCGCAAAGGGTGACCTGTCCGGGCGGGATCCCGTCTTGGAGGGAATCTTCAATGCTTGCGGCGAACTTACATGGTCAACCGACACGGACTACTTCGCGGCCCTGGTGCGAAAGATCGTTGCCCAGCAGTTGTCGGCCGCAGCGGCGCGCACGGTCCACAGTCGCGTCGTCGCGCACTTGGGCGGGGTCATCGCGGTCGATTCAGTGCTGGCGGCGGCGCCAGAAGGCTTGCGGGCTTGCGGGCTTTCATGGCCAAAGGTCAAGTACGTCATTGGGCTCGCCGAGCGCGTCGCCGACGGGCGCCTGGACGTCACGCGCCTGGCGGATTTGGACGACGAGGCCGCCATTGCCATACTGGTGCAAGTTCCGGGACTTGGGCGCTGGAGCGCCGAGATGTTCCTGATGTTCACGCTCGGCCGGCCCGACGTATTCTCGACGGGCGACCTCGCGCTCAAGCTTGCGATGGTCAACGCCTATGGCAAGCCGGTAGAGACGTTCGCGAAATGGGGACCCGAAGTCGCTGAGACGTGGCGGCCGTGGCGTACAGTCGCTTGCCGATATCTGTACGCGTGGCTGGACGGCGAGCGAGCGCGTCTCAAGGCGCAACGCACCACGACGGCTCAATCATAGCCCTTTGATAGCATACACATAACTGGACTTCGCCGCGCGCAGCCAGCGCTCGCGGATGGTCGAGCGCAATTCCTCCCAAGCACCAGGCGCATCCACGAACTCGCCCCGCAACGCCTCTGCCGACGCCCTGTCGCCGCGTGCCTTGATACCGGCCACCTGGGCCATCAGCGCCTGGACCGCGGGTGTGACCTTCGCAGGCTCAATCGCGAAGCAGCCGCGGTCCTGTCCATTGTGCGCCGAATGATCCTTGCGCCACGAAATCGCGCCCGCTTTCAACAGGAAGCCGACCTGGATGGCCGCCAGCTGACTGTACGGCTTTGGTTTTCCTTGGGCATCGTGCATACCGCCGGCGATATGGCCGAATGCCCAGGCGATGTCGGCGACGTGGGCACGGGTGCGTTCGGCTTCGCTCAGCTTGCCGCGCGCCACCAGCCAATCGGCGAGGTACATGGCCGCAGTCTGTGCCTTGAGTTCTTCGAGCGTCGCGGCCAGCGGGCCGCCGAACAACTCGCCGTCCTTCTTGCCGTCCACCGCGTATTCGTGGGCGGGACCCAGATTGTGGGCCGCTTCGTGAAGGACCGTGCTCATACGTTGTGGCTCGGGGTCTGTCGTGAAAAGCGCAAACGTTTCATCGCAGAGCAGCGACGACACCTGGCCGGCGAGCGTCGCGCGGCTGTCGGGATCGCTGCCCACGTTGACCATGGCGACGGTGCGGCCGCGGCCCTCGTTGGCGACCGGGCCCCAATTGGGCAGGCTCTGGCCGATGGTGGCGCCAAATGGGCTTCGCGAATCTCCGGCATTGAGGACGATTTCGATGAAATCCGGCAGGTGGAACGACACCGGCCGCGGCGCATACGGCGGCCCCGCCAGTTGTGCCAGCGCTGTCTCCATTGCCGTCTTGACCGGGTCGAGCAACGCCTGCCACCTGCGGCTGGTCTGATCGATGCGCGCAAGCACCAGGTGGAATCCGGCTTTCTGGCTGCACGGCTCGTGGTAGGTCTCGTCGGGGCCGACGCGCAGGTACCAACGCGAATTGTCCACGGTCATCTTGGCCCACGCCTCGTCGGCCTGTGGCCAACTGCCATCGCGGAACGCCTGGGCCGCGGCCGTGAGGTACGTGCGCAGCGCATCTTCGCCCGGATCGGTCAACGCGGTTGCGGCGAGCGCCAGCGACTTCGCCACAGCTTGCATGTCCTCGGCCCATGCCAGGTGGTACGGCACGGCGGACAATTCGCCTGCGCGGTTGTACTGAACCACGGCGAACGGCGCCATGAGCACCTTGCCGTCTGCCCTCGCCGCCAGCGCCTCGCAGAATTTCGGGTCGGCCTGAACGTCGGCGGGGTAGAGCCCGCTTAGCCTCTGGCGTCCACCCGCGATGGCGTTGCAGTCCGGGTCCCGCTCGGTCCGCGGCGCCTCGCACCACGGCCCTTGGTTGCGGTACATGGCGGCGCGCCCAGCCGTGTCGGTCACCGCAATCCCGAGGTCGAGGGTTCCGCCTTGCCGCGCATACAACCGCTCGATGTACCCGGCAGCGACCGTCAGATGGCGCACCATCTCGACCGTGCCGTCGCCGCGCGTGGCGTCCTGGGCGAGGTCGGTCACCAACAGCGTCGGCCTGCTTTGCGCTAGTTCACTCTCCAACGCGACCAACCGGCGGGTGTCGGCCTCGCTGCCTCCAGTCGGCGTCGCAGGGGCAACGAGGTCCCCCCGGATGCGCTCGTCGGCGGCACGCAGGCTGGCTTCGTTCCAGACCTCGGCCGTGGCGTAGAGCGGCGACCGCCACAGCACGGTGATGGCCTCGGCGTAGTGTGCCGGCGAGTCGTCCCGGGTCCGAAACAGCGGCAGGTTCAGCGCTGCCGCGCGCCGGTTCCAGGCAGAGCGGTCCACCGGCGCGTTGGGCGGCGGTCCAGGTGCGGCAGCAATCGCTGGAGTTGTGGACGGGGTCGGTTTCGCGGGCTGTGGCGCATTCTTCTGACACGCCGGACTCTGGGTCACCAGGGTCAGCGTGGCGCTCAGCAGCAGGCCTTTACGGAGGGACATCGCATATCGTGGCGCCCGCCCGTGGCGCAGGGCCACAGGGTACTCCAACGATCCCCCCCTTTGTTCAGATCCATGAAATTACCACGTTTTCTTGGGTGGTCCAGATCGTGAACCGAGGGTGGAACAGTTCAGATCGCCGAAATCAAAGCGCAATCCGCCAGGTCGGGCCACTCAGCGCAGAACCGACAGGGCACCTGCGGGCTAGAAGCCCGCCCGGAGGCGCTAGTCGATGGGCGGATTGTTCAGACGACCGCAGTTGACAGGCGAATGGAGGCGAAGGGCGCCAAGTGCGTCACGACGAGGTGTGTCAGGGAGGTTGCCAGGCCCGAAGGCGACGGGGGCCAAGGGCTGGCAAATGCGGCCCGTGAACAGTGGGGGGCTTTGTTCAGAGCACTGATCACATTGCATTCTCCATGGCGCACCAGCGCCGGCCTTGCGACAGGCTACCGCTGACCGCCGATAGGCGAGGTCAACCCCATCTCCGCCGCCAAGCGCCCCGTACGCGCAACGGCGGCAAACGTGTACAGCGGGAACTTCACTGCCTGCGCCTGCTGGCCCCGCAACGCAAGCTGCGCCTGCTCGGCCAAGTCTGCGCGGGCCTTGGCGTGCGCGGCACACACCTGCGCGAAGGCCTCCATGAACCGCTCCGCCAAGTGTGGCGTGTCGGCGTGCACCGGCGGCTTCTTCTTGCGCCCATCGTCCCGCGGTTTGCGCGCCGCTGCTGGCTTCGGGCGGGCAGCCGTCATCGACTTCCTAGCCTCCTCTGGCAGGGGGGCGACCGTGGCTGGCCGCGGCGGCGTCGCCTGCGATTGCCCTGCAATCTCCGCTGTCTGAACACCCCCCCATCCCATCGGGTCCATCGGACCCCTTGTTTGGTCCTTTGCAAAGGTCCGCCAAGCCTCAGCGCCTGCGGCTTGGTATTTTGCACGGATCTCGTGTTCCGGCAGGCTTTCCCAGCACGGCAGGACCGAGAGCTCCACCTCGGGCAGCGTGGAATAGGCTTCATCAACCTCGACACCGCGTTTGCGGCGGGCGTCCAAGGTCTGTTGGTGGTAGTCGAAGTGCCGCCCAACGACTGGTTCGCCATACATGAGAGCGCGATTGGTATTCGCCCCGGGCCAGTTGACCAGCGACCACTTGCTGTCAGCCTTGATCGCCTGCCCCATGATGTAGCACAGGCGCTCCGGCAGGATCTTGTCGCCTGGCAGGATAGGCCGTACGTCGCAACGTCCTGCGAAGACCGGCCCATGGCGCTCGAGGACTCGATTCGCGTAGCGGGCCATGCCGGCGTGCACTTCGCACAGGAAGTCAGCCATGGTGTCAGGGTCCGGAGCGCTGTAGATCGCATGGTAGTGGTTGGACATTGCGAAGTACGCGTACACTTTGACCGCGTACCGGCGCTGGGCGCGCGCGATGATCGCGTGAAACGCAGGGCCGAATTCGGGGCAGGCGACCGGGTCGAACAGGAACGCGCCGCCAACGGTGCGCGAGGTGACCTCGAATAGCAACTCGGGGTGGTAGTAGCGGATGCTCACGGCGTGGTCCGGCGCGACGACATGCGCGCTCGAACTGGTGATCGGTTTGGCCCGGAAAATCCCGCGGACCGGGACAAAAATAGTTGGTCGCGAGGCCCGTGTCGACCGCACCATTCCAGCAATACCCTGCGATTTCAAGCGTCTGAACGGAGGTGGGGGTCGTGATCGATCTCCCGGACGTGGAGCAGCACCGCGGCGTTGCAATTCGCGCTGGCGTCAAAAGCCGCGACAACGCGGGACTCGCTCGCCCCATTGCAGTCAAAAAGCGTCTGCACGGCCTCCCATATTCCGGCGCCGACTTGGCGAACCTGGCAATGGTCGGCAAGGCGCATACGATGGTCAAAAACGAAGACGGCGCCCTGGGCCTTTCGCCACGCAACCGCGTCCTCAGGGGTCAGCTCAGAACTCCAATGGGCGGCGTCGGCCAGGGCATCAACGTCGGCGGCCAGCAAAGCCTTGCACAATTGCAGCATTTCAGCGCGCAGCCGTGCCTTCAGGGCTTTCGGGTCACGGACGACATGGACGGTGGCCCTGCGCTCCGGCAGCGGCACGCTCGCCTCTGCACCGGATTCGGAGAACGCTCGGCCGTCGCGCATCGACTCCCATTCCTCGACAAGCGAACTGTCGGTGGCGGCTAGCAGCGCCCGCAAGTAGCCGATGGCCTGCCAGACTGCTGGCGAGCGCCAACGGCCGGGCACATTCTGGAGCAGCGCCTTGTAGGTGTCGGACAGGTAGCGCAACAGCACTCCTTCGGCCGGTTCGACGCCCCAGTCGCGCACTGCCTCGTCAAAGGTAGCCCACTGCTCGTACAAAACGCGCGCGACGGCTTTCGGGCGTACGGCGCCGGCCTCCAACCAGGGGTGCTGGGCCGTGAACTCGTCGAGACGCGCATACAGCCAGTCGGCCAGCGGCTTGGGCCAAGTCACGGCCTCCAGGCGCTCCATGCGCTCTTCGTACGGCACGCCCTGCGCCTTGAGTTCGTTGACGAGCTTGCCCTTTTCTTCGCGCACCTGCGCCGCAAGCACCGGGACAGGGTTGTCGAGGATGGCCTCGGTGGCGCTCAGCACATCGGCCGCCCATAGGTCGTCGGTCGGGTCGGGTTCACGGTCGTCCTCGCGGCGAACGTCGCCGAACTGCTCCAGGTGGGTCAGGTCGAGCTTTTCGAGGCAGTACACCAAGAATAGCGACAGGGCGTGGTGCAGCGAAAAGTCCTCTTGCAGTTCTGCATTCAGGCGGACGGTGCGCGGGTCGTCGCGATCGCGCCCGAGCACACCCACCCGAAAGAGGCTGCGCCCGATGCGCCCGAGTTCGCGCCGCTGCCCGAGCTTGCCGCCCTCGGACAGGTGACAGCGGCCAATCAGGTCCACGACTGTGCGAAAGCCGGGCGCCGCGTCCGAAGGGCTGCCGCGCAACACCTGGGCCAGCAGCCCGGCCGTGACCTGGAAAACGGGCTGCAACGTCTCGGGCTGGCCGCGCACCAGCCGCCAGAACGTCGCCTCGTCCCAATGGGCGTAGCCCTTTTCCGGCGGCTTCTGGCGCACGAAGTTGACCTTGCGTCCATCGCGGCCGAGCTTGTTCTCCATGCGCTTGTTGGCGACGACGTGCTCTGGGGCGAGCGCCACCACCCAGCCTTGGTCGTCGAAGCCCTTGCGGCCGGCGCGACCGGCGATTTGGTGCAGTTCGCGCACTTGGACGATGCGGGTGTTGGCACCGTCGTACTTGCACAGTCGCGTCAGCACCACGGTCTTGAGCGGCACGTTGATTCCGATGCCCAACGTGTCGGTGCCACAGACGACCTTGAGCAGCCCGGCCTGCGCCAACCGTTCAACGAGACGGCGGTATCGAGGCAATAGCCCGGCGTGGTGCAGGCCAATGCCGTGGCGCAAAAGCCGCTGCAGGGTCTTGCCGTATGGGCTGGGCCAGCGTTCACCCCTGAGCGCCTCGGCGAGCGACCGTTTTTCGTCCTTGCTGCACACGTCGACCGACATCAGCGCGCCCGCAGTTTCGGAGGCGTCACGGTGGCTGAAATGCACGAGGTAGCACGGGGCCTTGCCGGCCTTGACCAGCCCGTCGACGACTTCGTGCAACGGTTGCTCCAAGTAGCTGTACTCCAACGGTACGGGTCGCGCGCTTGTGGTCACATGGGCCACAGCCTTGCCGGTGCGCGCGGTCAGCTCGCGGGCAATGTCGGTCATGTCGCCCAACGTCGCCGACATGAGCAGGAAGGTCGCCGCCTCCATGCGCAAAAGCGGCACCTGCCAGGCCATTCCGCGGTCACGGTCGGCGTAATAGTGGAACTCGTCCATTGCCACATGCCAGGGGCGTCGCGCGGCGTCGGCTTCGAGCGCCATCTGCATCAGGATTTCGGCGGTGCAGCACAGGATGGGCGCGCCCTTGTTGACGCTGGCGTCGCCGGTCAAGAGCCCTACGTTTTCCGGGCCAAACGCCTTGCAGAGTTCGAAGAACTTTTCATTGGCCAGCGCCTTGATGGGCGCAGTGTAGACCGTCCGTTCGCCGCGACACAGCGCCCGAAAATGCAGCGCGAGCGCGACGAGCGACTTGCCCGACCCGGTCGGTGTGGCCAGCACCACGTGTCGACCACTGAAAAGTTCCAGCATCGCCTCTTCTTGGTGCGGGTACAGCGCAAAACCGCGACCCGCCAACCAGTCGACCAGCGCCATGAATGCGTCGTCGTCGCCGGCTCCGGCCGGGGCCATCAGCAAGGGCGCGGGATCGGCGTTGGTCATGGCATCCTGGTCGAGGCGGGGTTCGGGGCGGGCAGGGTGGCGCGCGCCGGCCGGGGCGTCAAGCCGGGGCCGATCGGCGGTTGACACCCCGATTATCGCGACGATACTTCGCGCGGGTCCACGTCGCCCGACCTGCCTCCTCCCCAACCGCCGGACCGACATGAGCGAGCGATTATCGCGTGAAGTCCGCAGCATCCGCGCCCAGGCCGACATCGTGGCGCGGGCCTCGGGGCGCACCACCAACAGCGTCCACTACCTGGTCGCCATGTTCGTGGTCGAGTGCAAGGCCCGCGACCTGCTGGTCGAAACGCGGGTCGACGATCAAGTCGTGCTCGACACGTACGAGCGCATGCCGAGCCGCGACGAGCCCGCCGAAGCGCTGGCCGAAATCCACCGGCAGTCGGCGCGGCTGACTGAAACCGCGGGGCTGCCCGAGACCACGTCCATGGTGCTGCTGGCGAGCCTCCTGCGCGTGCGCGAGTGCCTGGCGTGCCGGGTGCTGGAGCGCGCTGGCGCCAACGTGCCGGGGTTGCGGTCGCGCGTCATTGGCTTGGTCAACTTCGATCAAGATCGCGGGCACACGGGGCAGTTCGCCCTGCCCAAGATGCCCGCGGATCCGCGGCGGCCTGCGCCGACCCAGCCGCTGTCGACGGTGCGCCCGACGCAGCCGGCGATCCTCGCGGTGGCCACGCCGCGCATCAGCGAACCGCGCAATGGCGCGCCGCAACCACAGGCCGAATTGCGCACGGCACCGCTCCCCGTGGCGGAGTCCAAGCCCGCACAAGTCGCCGCGCCAAGGGCCGCAACACCGCAAGCGCGCCCGGCCGTCGCGCAGCCGCAGTTGCCATTGCCGACTCCGGTATTCCAGATCAAGCCCACGGAATTCCCGACCTTGTGTGAAGTGGGCCGCAACCTGACGGAGGCCGCGCTGCAAGGGCGCATCGACCCGGTCATCGGCCGCGACGCGATCATCGAGCAGGTCATCGACATCTTGCTGATGCGCCACGCCAACAACCCGTGCCTCATCGGTGAGGCCGGCGTGGGCAAGACCGCGGTGGCGCAAGGACTTGCGGCGCGTCTGGCCGGCAATACGGCGCAATACGGCAAGCTCGGCACCGCAGCGGTGGTCGAAATCACCGTCAGTTCGCTGTTGGCCGGCACGGGGCTGCGCGGGGCCTTCAGCGAGCGGATGGGCAAGCTGCGCGACGAGGTCGCCAAAGCCGACGGCCAGGTCATCGTCTTCATGGACGAAGTGCACACCATGATGGGGGCCGGGACTGGCGACGGGCCGCTCGATGCCGCCAACGACCTGAAAAGCGCCCTGGCGCGCGGCCAGTTTCCGTTGATCGGCGCGACGACCAAGGCCGAATACAAACGCCACATCGAGGCTGACCCGGCGATGGACCGCCGCTTCCAAGTCGTCGAGGTCCCCGAGCCGACGGTGCCTGAGACGCTGCTGATCCTTGCAGGCGTGGCCCCCACGTTTGGTCGCCACCACAACGTGAGCTACGCGCACGACGCGCTGGTGTCGGCCGTGCACCTGGCCAAGCGGTTCGTGACCGACCGCTGCCTGCCCGACAAGGCGATTGCGGTCCTCGACCGCGCCGGCGCCCAGGCCAAGCGCAACGGCCGGCCGCAGGTGCTGGTCGACGACGTGGCCCGCGCCGTCCATACGCTGACCGGCGTGCCGATGGATCGCCTTTTGGCCGACGAACGCGGGCGCATCCGCGACCTTGGCGCCGACTTGCAGGGGCGCATTCTGGGCCACCGCGAGGCCATGGAGCGCATCGCCCGACGCATCCAGCGCAACTACGCGGGGTTTTCGGGCGACCGGCCGGTGGCTTGCCTGCTTTTCGCGGGCGCAGCCGGGGTGGGCAAGACCGAGACGGCCAAGGCGCTGGCCGAACTGCTTTTCGTGTCGCCCGACGCCCTGGTGCGCTTCGACATGAGCGACTACGCCGAGGCCCACGCAGTCTCGAAGCTCCTGGGCTCGCCGCCCGGTTACGTCGGTCACCAGCAGGCTGGCCTCTTGTCGGTGGCGATGCAAAAGCGCCCCTACCGCGTGTTGCTTTTCGACGAAATCGACCGCGCGGCGCCCGAAATCCAGAACGTGCTGGTGCAGTTGGTCGACAACGGCCGCATCCAAGACGCCAAGGGCCACCTGGTCGATGTGCGCAACAGCATCCTGGTGTTCACCACCAACGCGGCGGCCGATGTGGTCGCAAGTCCGCGACGGCGCTCGATCGGGTTTGGAGCGCTCGACGCCGCGCCGCTGTCGGCCCCGGACACGGACGACGCCGCAGTTGCCGCCTTGGAAGCCGCGGTGGCGGACCGCGTGCAGACCGCGCTAGCCCCCGAACTGTGGCGGCGCTTGGACGAGACCATCGTGTTTCGACCGCTCGACGCCCAGGCAGCCCGCGCGGTGGTGCGCCGCGAGATTGGCCAGAGCGCACAGCGGCTGTACGAGGCGCGGCTCATCCGCTACGACGTCGACGACCGGGTGGTGGACCTGGTCCTCGAAGGGGGCCTGGACCCGGCGCTCGGGGCCCGGCCGCTGCGGTCGCGCATCGAGCGGGTGGTCGAGGCGTTCGTGACCGACCACATCCTGGACGGCGTGTTGCGGCCCGGCGCCGATGCCACGCTGACCGTGCGCGAGGGGCGCATGGCCCTACAACAGACGGCGACCGCGGCCGCGGCGGTGGCGAGTTGAAGCCGCGCCCGCATCGACGCCGTCCGGTCTGGCTCGCGGCCCTGGCACTGTGGGCCTGCGATGCCGAGCCCGTCGCGACCAAACCTGGATCGGTGACGCCGCCTGCGTGTGTGGACGTCAAGAGTTTCGGCAACGGCAGCGCTTGCAACGCCAACGACCCGACGATTGCGCTGTGTGGAAAATCCGCTCGCCGCGTATGTGCTTCGAACTGGTTGTGTTTCGATGCGCCCGAGCTGGTGGACTGCGCCTGCGCCACCGACGCCGATTGCACCAAGCGCACCGAGTACATCAACGTCGCCCGCACCGCCGCCAGCAAAGCGCCGCTCGCGAGCAAGTGCGAGGGCGGGCGCTGCGCCGGTCGGCCGTGATGGGCACGGGCTTCTACGCCCAGAATCTGTTCCCGCTGTTGTCGCGCAGTGATGCCGAGGCGGCCCACCATGCGACCTTGGCCGGTTTGCACGCGGCAGCGCCCGTCTTGCGCGCGTTGGCGTGTCTGGTCGAGCCGCCGCTGTTGCCCGTGACCGCGTTTGGCCTGGAGTTTCCGTTTCCCATTGGCCTCGCCGCTGGGCTCGACAAACACGCACAGGCGCTGGACGCCTGGCCGTTGCTCGGCTTTGGTTTCGCCGAAATCGGCACTGTGACCCCGCGGCCGCAGCCGGGCAACCCGCGGCCACGGCTTTTTCGCATCCCCGAAATGGGCGCGGTCGTCAACCGCATGGGTTTCAACAGCGAAGGCGCTGCGACGGTGGCGGCGCGTTTGCCTCCGCGCGGCAGTTCTCCGATTCCCATCGGCGTCAATGTCGGCAAGAACAAGGACACGCCCAACGAAGCCGCGGCCGAAGACTACGTGCTGGCCATCGAGACCCTGCGACAGGGTGCCGATTACCTCGTGGTCAATGTCAGTTCTCCCAACACGCCGCAGTTGCGGGCGCTGCAGTCACCCGAGTTCCTGCACGGCGTCGTGCGGGCTGCCGTGCAGGCCGCGGCCGGTGTGCCGTTGTTGGCCAAGGTGGCGCCGGACTTTGGTCCCGGCGAGTTGGAAGACGCCGTCGTCGCCGCGGTCGAGGCGGGCGCCGAGGGCATCGTTGTCACCAATACGACGCTGTCGCGGCCACGCCATGCGCACCCGGTCTTGCGCGAGACCGGCGGGCTGTCGGGCGCGCCGCTGCATGCGCTGGCCGTGCAGACGGTGCGTCGGGTTCACGCTGCGGTCGGACACCGTGTGCCCATCGTCGGAGTGGGCGGTGTGCGTTCGGCCGACGACGCGCTGCGAATGGTAGACGCCGGAGCGACGCTGGTGCAGGTCTACACGGCGCTCGTTTTCGAGGGACCGGGGTTGGTGCGGGCGATGGCGCGGGAACTCTCGGGCGTGGACTGGCTGGGGCGGGTTGGGCGGGGCGATGGCTGGTGAGGGGGGAGCCGCGCCTACCTCCCACGCAACCGCTCCAACTCGGCCAGCAACCGCTTGACCTCGGCGTCGGCGGCGAGCCGGGCGAGGTGTTCGGCGTTCGCCCGCTCAGCCTCGGCCACCGCCGCCTCCGCGTCCGTCATCACCAGGTCCGAGCCCGCCGCATCGCGCGCCAACCGCAACCGCCGGGCAAGGTAGCCGTCGCTGACCTGCACCAGCCACGCCCCGAGTTCGACACGGTGAGCCGGCCCGTCGCCGCGGCCACCCGCGGGTTGTTACCGGCGCCCCAAAACCGCGCGATTCCGGCGAAACACGCGCCACCGCCAAAATCTACCGGCCCGTTTCGAGGCCCTCGGGATAGCGCCGCGCCTTTGCCTGCTGCGCCCGCGCCATGGCTTC
>VGRO01000078.1 GCA_016875335.1 Deltaproteobacteria bacterium
CCACCCTTGCCGCCCGCCCGTCCGCTGACTATAAGCGGTCCAGCCGCCTCCACGCGCGGCACGGCCACCGATGACCCGGACCCTGCCCATCGCCCTGTCGCGCCTCGCGGTGGCCTTGCTCGCGGGCCTTGGTGCGCTTGCGGCCGAGGCCGTGGACCCGCCCGCGGCAGCGACTGCGCTCCAGCCCTACGTCATCCCGCCCGGCCAGGAAGACCTGGTGACGCGGATGCTGACGCCGGACGCCAGTTGGCCGGCCGGGGTGGCGCTGCAGGGCGCGGAGATCACCGGCGGCGCCGTGGTGGCCAGCTACACGCTGGGCGGTGGCGGCCCCGCGTTGCGCGTCCACCTGCGCCACAAAGACGCCGCGGTGCCGCGCGAGGCGGTGACCGGCCAGTTTGCGCTGGCCACGGCGGGCGACGCCACCGGTTGGGAGCCCGCCGCGCGACAAGCGCTCGTCGCTTCGCTCGTTCGCCAGGTCGCGGCGCACGAGGGTGCGTTTCGCTGGGTCGCGGCGGCAGAGTCGGCCCCGGCTGCGCCGACCGCCGGTGCTGCTGTGCCGAGCGCGCCATCGACCGGCGCCAATGCGACCGCGCTTCTGGGCGAGGCGGTGGACGCGGCGCGCACCCGCGACACCGGGCGCGCCATCGAGCGGGCGCTGCACGCCTGGGACAAGGCGCAGGCGCTGCCAGCGGTCGAGCGGGCGTGGGTGGCGGCGGGCGCGGCGGCGGTCCTGCGCACGGTCGGGCACGGCGAGGCTCGGGCGCGCGCGCGGGCCGCGGTGGACCTGGCCGCAGAGGTGACGGTCGCCGAGGGCAAGGTCGCGCGGACGCGGGCCTTGTTCGCCTTGGGGCGCGACGGCGACGCTGCGGCGGGCCTGCACGCCCTCGCCGCCGATACCGTCCAGCGCCAGGCGGCATGCCCCTTGGTCGAAAGCGTCGCCGACGACTTGGCCGCAACCCAGCGGGCCGAGCCGGCGATGGCGCTCTTGCGCGACTGGCAGACCGCCGATCCCGCATGTGCCGCGGTCGCGCTGGCGGCCTCGCGGGTGGCGCGCTGGGCGGGCATCGGGCCGCAGGCGCTGCCGATGCTCGAGCGCGCGGCGCGCGACCACCCCAAAGACGTGGCGGTCGCCATCCACCTCGCGCACCTGTACAAAGAGCTGCGGCGCTTTGACGAGGCGCTGCGCATCCTGGACGCGCTGGATTTCCGCGGCGCCCACCTCGACAAGGCGCTGGTGCTCGACATCACCCGCGTGTACCTCGACGTGGACGACAACGCGCGCTCACTGGCCCTGCACCGCCAGCGCTCCGACGCCGACCCGAGCGAACCGGTATCGGCGTTTGTCGTCGGCACCATCTTGCACCACACCGACCACTGGGCCGAGTCGAACCGCTACCTCGCCCGCAGCGAAGCCGCCTTCGCGCAAGAGCCGCGCCAGTTCATCTACACCGGCATGAACCACTATCGGATCGGCAACCAGGCCGAGGCCGAGACGCGCATCGAGCGCGCGCTGCGCTTGGGCAAAAGCGACCCCGACATCTACTACTGCCGCGCCGTCGTCCGCACCCGCAAGGCCCCCGATGCCGCCCTCGCCGACTTGCAGACCTACCTGGCGATGACCGCCGGGTCGCGCGAGACCTACGCGCCCAAGGAGGCCAAGGTCGCGCGCATGGTCGAGGACCTGCGGGGCTGCCGCGACGCCCGCGACGTGCAGCAGTGTCTGGACCTGCAACGCCACCTGCACACGGTGCGCGATTGGGCGCCGCACGCGGCGGCGGCGATGGCGCTGTTGGCGGTGGCAGTGTTCGTGCTGCGCAGGCGGCGGCGGGCGGCGGCCGGGCTGGTGGCGGTATGGCTCGCGGCCGGGGCGCTGGCGCCGACGGTGGCCGCGGCGGCGGACCACGCTGCGGTCGGCGACCTGCGGCCGACGTTGCAAGCGCCGGCGACGCTGGCGGCGCAGTGGACGTGGCTGTCGGGACTCGACCGCGCGCAGGTGGCGGTGTCGGCGGTGCTCATCTTCGCCAGCGCCGGTTTTTTTTTGCCGCCGCGCCGCTAGCCCTCCGGTCGCTGCGCGCCCTGCCGGTCGCAGAGCAGCGCGGTGTGTGGGCAGCGGTTGCCGTCGGCACGGTCTTGCGCCTGGCGATTCCATACAAGCTCGTCATGGTGTTCAGCGCCTACCGGCTGGCCGAGGACGCGGCGGCGTTCGTCCACGTGCCGCGGTCGGGCGCGGCGCCATTGGTGCTGTACCGCATGGCGTTCGCGGCGTGGGCGCCGGACCACCTGACGATGGTGGCGCTGCATACGGCGTGCGGGCTCGCCCTGTTGGTGCTGTTGCCCGCGCTGGTGGCCCGCGGTTCGCCGCCGCCCGGGACCGCAGCCGTGGTGGCGTGGGCGGTGGGGCTGACGCCGGTGTTCGCGCTCGACGGTCGCACCGAGAACCCCATCGTCCCCGGGCTGTTGTGGCTGGGCACCGGCGCCTTGCTCTGGGATGCGGGCCTGGCGTCCGCGCGGCGCTTTTGGCTGGTGGGCGCAGTGGTGCTGCTGGCGCTGGCGGCACAGAGCCGGCCAGAGCTGGTGGCGGTCGCGCCGGCCGCGGCCGTGGCGCTGGCTTGGCGGCACCGGGCACAGCCCGGCTGGCGGGTCCGGGTCGCAGGGGCAGCGGTGGCCTGGCTGGCGCTGGTCGCGCCCCACCTGCTGCACTTGCGGCATGCCATCGCTCTGGAGCAGGCGGCGGGCTCGGTGCCGGCCTTGGGACCGGGCTACTGGCTGCAGGTGCCGGTGCGTTTGGCCGGGTCGGCGCTGCCGCTGCTGCCAGCGCTGTTCCCGGTGGTGACCACACTGCTGGCTGTGGCCGGGCTGTTCGCCGCCAAGACCCGCAACACGGTAGCGGCGCTGCTGGCCATCGCTGCCCTGTGGATGGCGCTGACGACGGTGGATCTGCCGCGCACGTCCGTGCCGCGCCTGCACGCCGGGGCCGCGCTGCTGGTGACCGTCGCGGCGGCGCGGGCCTTGTGTGGGTGGTGGCAGCGCATGGCGCCGGCCCGGCCGCGCGTTTGGGCGTTTGGCCTGGCGGCGGTGTGGTTGGGCAGTGCGCTCCCCGGTGCAAGCGCGCTGTTGGCCCGGACCAACGAAGACGACGCGGAGCAATTTCTGCGCGAGGCCGTCGCTGCCCTGCCCGCCACCGGCGCGTGCGTGGTGGCGCTGGACATGGGCGACGAACCGCCGGCCCACCGCACGCAGCGCGCATTTCCGGCCTACCTGCTGCGGCCGCCGCACCGCGACGCGAAGCTGTACAGCGTGGAGGGCTGGCGCCGCGCCGACCAGCCGCTGTGCCCGGCCGGCACCTACTTCGTTGTCGACCACCGCTGCTTTGCCATGCACGCCGACGGTCGGGCCGCGGGCATCACCCCTTCGCCGATGGTGGATGGCTGCGCACGGCTGTTGCGCGAACATCCGTGGTCGCCGGTGCTGGCGCGCAGCGTGCCCAACCGCGGCGACAACGAGTACGGCTACTACGGCGCAACGCGACAGTTTCGTCTGGCCCTGTACCGGCTTGCGCGGCGGTAGGCCCAGGTCGGGCCGCGCGATTCGGGCTTGCCCGCCGGTATTGGCCGCGGTACAGTGCGCGCGGCCGCACGCGACGACAACGGCACGCCGCGGGCCGGCCCAATCCATCGAGCAGCGACAGCGCGCAACGACGGCAACACCGGCGCTGCTTGCACAACGTACCGGCAACGGACCGGGAGGACCCGTGAAGCAACTCAATTTCGGCCTTTCTGTCGCGGCCTTGGCCCTAGCCGGGCTGGCCGCGTGCACCGCTTCGCCCTCCGGTCCAGCCATCGGCGGCGGAGGCGGCAGCACGACAACGGACACCGCGGCCGGCACGGACACGCAGACCTCGGCCGAGGTCGGCCCCGCGGACACGGCGACCGCCGCGACCGCCGACACCGCGGCCGACGGGGCTGCGACCCCGGGCGACGCCAAAGCTGGCGCAGACACGCCCGACGCAACCTCCGACGGCGGCACGGGCGAGCTGCCGAGCGACGCGGCGCTCAAGGACGGCGAGACTTCCGTCGGCGACGGCGGGGGCAAGGACCAGGTCAGCGTCGGCGACGGCGGCAAAACCGACGGCGGCGGCACCACCGACGTCAAGACCGACGGCGGCCCGCCCCCGGCCGGCAGTTGCGCGGGTGCGTGCGGCGGCAAATCCAAGAACGGGCCGTGTTATTGCGACACGGTCTGCAAGAGCCTTGGCGACTGCTGCGCCGATTTTTCCCAACTGTGCGGCTGCAGCACCGATGCCGACTGCAACAAGACCGCAGGCGCCGACAAGTGCGTCACCCATACCTGCGAAGAAGGCCTGTGCCAGACCTCGACCAAGTCGTGCAACGACAACAGTGAATGCACCGACGACAAGTGCAACCCGGCGACGGGCAACTGCGATTTCATCAACGCCGCCGAGGGCAAGGTCTGCGACGTGCCGGCCGAGTGCAAGGTCGGCGCGTGCAGCAAGGGCGCGTGCAAGGTGACCGGCAACGACAAGGACGGCGCACCCTGCAGCGACGGCGACGACTGCACGGTCAAGGACACCTGCCTCGCCGGGACCTGCAAGGCTGGCCCCCCCGAAGACTGCGACGACGGCGACCTTTGCACGCTCGATTCGTGCGATCCGAGCAACGGCTGCGAGAACAATCCGGTGCCCGGCACCCCGCCGTGCGACGACGGCGAACCGTGCACCAAGGACGACAAGTGCGACGGCGGATCGTGCAAAGGCACCGATTTGCCCGACGGCACGCCATGCGAAGACGGCGACATCTGCACCGCGCCCGACGCTTGCGATAGCGGCACCTGCACCGGCAAGGACGCCCCCAAGGGCACGCCCTGCGACGACGGCGAATCGTGCACGATGAACGACGCGTGCGACGGCGGTTCTTGCAGCGGCACCGACCTGCCCGACGGGACCCCCTGCGACGACGGCACGGTGTGCACCACGGGCGACGCGTGCGACCTTGGGTACTGCGACGGCAAGAACGCGGCCAAGGGCACGCCCTGCGACGATGGCGACGTGTGCACCACAGGCGACGCGTGCCTGACCTTCGGAACCTGTGAAGGCACCGACAAGATCTGCGACGACAAGAACCCATGCACCCAGGACCAGTGCGACAAGGTCGCCGGCTGCAAGGCCGTGCCCACGCCAGTGTGCGAAGACGGCAACCCGTGCACGGCGGATTCGTGCTCGCCGGGCGCAAAAGGCCCGGACTGCAAGCACACCCCGATCGCCGACGGCAGCAAGTGCGACGACGGCAACCTGTGCACCGCCAACGACGCGTGCAAGGCCGGCACCTGCGGATCGACGACCAACGCCTGCACGCCGATATCGAGCGACAAATTCGACTGCGGCAAGGCGAGCACCTGGGTGATGCTGCCTGCGGGCAGCACCGGCACCACCGGTTGGGCCATCGACGGTACCCCCAACCCGCCAGCGCCGATTTCGCCGGCCTGCACGCTCAACTTCAACAATGGCAAGGACTTCAAGTCGGCTTCAGGCTCCGAAGCCGTCACGGGCACGGCCACTTCGGCCGCCATCGCCGTGCCCGCTGGGGCCAAGCTGCTGATCAAGTTCTGGTCCTACCACGGCGTCGAGGTCAGCAGCAACTATGACCAGCGCACGGTCGAGGTGTCGATCGACAACTTTGCCGGCAAGCCGGTGTTCAGCCAGCAGCTCGACAACGGCAAGAAGGTCAAGGCCTGGGACCTGGTGACCCTGGTCGTGGACGGCGTCGGCGGCAAGTCGGTCAAGGTCCGGTTCTCGTTCGACAGCAAAGACGGCAACGTCAACGATGGCGTCGGCTGGTTCATCGACGACGTCCAATTCGAGCAGATGTAGCGGCGGGCCGGGGCGCGCGGCGGCCGTGCCAACGTCGTGCGCCGATCCGGGCAAGGGGGCGGCGGTGCGCAATGGGTGGCGAATCCGTTGGGGCTGGCTCGGCTGCGCGACCGCGCTGGGCGCATGCGGCAGCCCTGAACCAGCGGGCAGCGCCGCGGACGCCAGCGGCCCGATCTCGTTCGCGGGCCTGGACAGCCGCATCGGCGGAGGCGGCAAGGACGCGGGGCTGGACGGCAAGGCGGATGGCGCGGGCAAAGATGCCGGCGGTGAGGCCAGCGGCGCATCGGACACGCTGGACCCACCGGACGGCGCCGCGGCCGACGCGGCCAAGCTGCCCGACGCCTCGCCCGACGCGCCCGACACCCAGTCCGGCCCGGACTTTGGCCCCGACCCGGCGGTGTGCGGCAACAGCGTTTGCGAGCCTGGCGAGACTTGGTCCACCTGCGGGCAAGACTGCGAGGCCCCGGCCGACGTGTGCGGCGACGGCTTGTGCACACCCGGCGAGAATCAGGTGGCGTGCCCGGTGGACTGCGACGCCGATTTTGCCGGCGTGGTGGCGTGCCTCGGCAAGAAGTGCAGCGCGCTGCTCAAGGCCTGTTTGGGGCAGCCAGCGTGCGTGACCACCCTGGGCAACGGCATCCCCTGCCTGGCCAACTGCATGGACGACCCTTGTCTGCAGACCTGCATCGACAGCCAGAACTTCAACGCGCCGGCCAAGGCCCTGGCGGCGTGCGGCTTCAAGGCGTGCGCCAAGGCCGCGCCGGGCAGCGTATGCGGTGACGGCAAATGCGACCCGACCGAATCGCCGCAGACGTGCGCGGTGGACTGCGGCGTCACGCCGGGCGGATCGATGTGCGCCGACGGCACCTGCGACGCCAACGAGTCGGCCAAGACCTGCCCGATGGACTGCGACGCCAAGGGCAAGGCGGCGTGGCAGTGCGGCCAGCAGAAATGCCCCAAGGAGACCGAGGACTGCAAGAACGACCCGGCCTGCATCCCGGCCTTGCTGGCCGCGGGCCAGTGCATCGAGAAATGCGGCGGTGGCGAAAAATGCGCGCAGCAGTGCGCGGGTCCGGTGCTCGGCAACGCGGCGGCGCTGGCACTGGCGAGCTGCGGGTTGTCGAACTGTCAGTAGTGAGGCATCACGCCGAGCCGAAGGCGGGCAACTCGGGCAGCTCGCCCAGTTCAGGAAGGGTGCGCGCCACGAATTCGGCCAGCGATCGCTGCTCGCGCTCGCTCAGCGCGTGGAAGCGCACCTGGACACCCGCGTAAGTGCCGTCGGCGTCCTGGACCACCCGCTCGACCATGGCGTAGCCGATGTGCTCTTCATCGGTGTCGGGGTGGGTCAGCACAATGTGCGCCTTCTGACCCAGGCGCGCCGATGCCGAAGGCCTCGTGGAAGAAGCGGGCGTCGTCGGCTGGCCGGGCGCGCGTCCACTGCAATACGCCGCCATGCGGCACCTGATCGAATGCGCGGACCATGCGCGCATCGAGCGGCATCGGCTCGCCGATGGGCGGCGGCGGCACCACGCCCGGCCGCGCACGGAGCAGGTGAATGAAAAACACGCCGTCGCGCGGCTGCGTGCGCAACAAGTAGCTGCTGAGCGGCCTGAACCAACCGGTGACGCAGTCCAACGCGGCGCCATAGGCCGCGTCGGCGTCGTCGTTGGTGTGCAGTGCGCGAAG
The DNA here is from genome assembly GCA_016875335.1 of Deltaproteobacteria bacterium. Classification (GTDB taxonomy): domain Bacteria; phylum Myxococcota_A; class UBA9042; order UBA9042; family UBA9042; genus SXRM01. Next base: position 7,574 of record VGRO01000078.1, read on the forward strand.
CACGTCGCGGAGAAACCGCGCAGCGTCCGTCAACGGAGTTCCTTCCGTTGCGGACCCGGTCGTCGGGGTCGCCATGGGCCCTTGGTGCGGTCCGCCGTGCCGGCCGGCTGGGGAATACCGGCGGGGGCGGGCGGAGCGGTTGCCGCACGCTAGCCGTTCGCGGCGGCAATGTCCAACTGCGCATGGCAGCGTTGCCCCAGGGCGGCGAAAACGGCTACGCTATCGCACTGCGCGGCACCTGGAGGGCGCGCGCTTGCAAGGCGGTCAGGCCAGTGCGAAGGGCGCAAAGTTTTTCCACTTTCCAACTGGCGACCGGATGCGGGCCGTGGGTGTTGGCCTTCGCCGCGCAGGCGTGCCTGGACTCGGAATTCGTGCGGCTGGATACGGTGGCCAGCGGCGGCGGGGACCTGGGCGCCGAAACGGGCCAGCAGGGCGACGGCGGCGCCGTGGACGATGCCATGGCCGATGGCGGCGTCGATGGCGGCGCGGATGCGGCCGATGCCCAGACCGCCAGTTGCCCAGGTGCGGCGCAGTGTGCGTGCGCCGACCACAGCGACTGTGCCTCGGGCCTGTGCCAGGAGACGGCGACCGGCAAGGCCTGCGCCGGGTTCTGCGTCGAGGGAAACTGCGGTCCAGGGCTGGTGTGCGGCGCGGCCACCGTCCAGAACGCCGCCGGCCAGCCCGTGACGAAGAACGGCGTGTGCCTGCCGCGCTGGGCCCGCGAGTGCATGCCCTGCACCGCGGACGAGGTGTGCCCGATCGCCGCCGACCCGGGCGCGGCGTGCGTCTCCATCGCAGGCAACGGCGACGACGGCCGCTACTGTGCTCCCACGTGCAAGCAAGACGCCGACTGCCCGCCCAACCGCGCCTGCCAAGCCCGGACCAGCGTCGGCGGCATCGTCGCCAACCACTGCGTACCCAAGTCAGCCGGTTGCCCGTGCTCGCCGCTGGCCACTGCGCTTGGCGCCAAGACCATCTGCGCCAATTCGGTGCTGGGCGCAGGCAGTTGCAAAGGCGAGCGTGCCTGCGGTCCCGACGGCCTGAGCCTGTGCAGCGCGGCGACACCCACCGCCGAGGCCTGCAACGGGCTGGACGACGACTGCGACCTTGCGGTGGACGAACCCGCTGGCGCCACCGCCATCTGCGACGACGGCAAGCCGTGCACCGCCGACACCTGTTCGGGCAAGGACGGTTGCGCCCATCTGCCCGTATCGGTGACCTGCAGCGACGGCGACGCGTGCACCGGCCCCGATGGATGTGCCGCGGGCGAGTGCGCCGGCCCCAAGGTGCCCTGCGATGACACCAACCCGTGCACGACCGACGCCTGCGACACGGCGGAAGGCTGCACCCACACGGTGTTGGGCCCGGTGTCTTGCAACGACGGGGACGCCTGCACCACGGGCGAAACCTGCGCGGGCGGCAACTGCACTGCGGGCGCGACCCTGCCCTGCGGCGACGACAACCCATGCACCGCCGACCTCTGTGAGGCACAAAAGGGCTGTGTGTTCCTTGCAACCGATGCCACCTGCAACGACGACAACGCGTGCACCGGCGTCGACGTCTGCAAGGCCGGGAAATGCCAGGGGCCGGCGTTGCTGTGCGACGACGGCTGGGGTTGCACCACCGACGCGTGCGACCCGGGCAACGGTTGCACCTTCAAGCCCGGCTCCCCGGGGTGCGGGTTCGCCAAGGTGCCGTACGGCATTGAGTTCGCCTGCGGAGACGCCGGCTTCGTCGACTGGAAGGTGACCGCCGCAGGCATCGGCATGGACAGCCCGCAGCCGCCGCTGGTCAAGTGGCAGGTCGACGACACCCCAGCGCTTGGCGGCGCGGCGCAATGCGGACTCAACGTCAACAACGGCAAGGACCTCGCGTGCGGATTCGGCCAGAAGGCGCTGCTGCAGACCGCCGATTCGCCGTGGATCGACGCCACCGCCATTGCCCCGGGGGCGCCGCTCAAGTTGCGGTTCGAGAGCGCAGGCCTGTGGTCGAGCACGCAGACGGCCCGTGTGCTCATCAAGGGTCAGGTCGGCACGTTCGTCGAATTGGCCAAACTGCCCCCTTCCGGCGCGGTGTGGGGCAAGGTGCCGCTCGACATCGCCACCTGGGTCGGCAAGACCTTCATGGTGCGCCTGGAGTTCGCTGGCGGCGACTGCAACGCCAGTGACGGTGTGGGCTGGTTCGTCCGCAAGTTCGAAGTCGTGGTCGACCCGTGCGCGGTCAACAATGGCGGCTGCGCCAGCCAAGCGGTGTGCTCCGCGTCGCCAAGCGGGTTGCCGCAATGCGCGTGCAAGCCGGGTTTCAGTGGCAACGGCAAGGTCTGCAGCGACATCAACGAATGCGAGAACGGCACCGCCAAGTGCGCCGCAGGCGCCACCTGCACCAACTTGCAGGGCACCTACTCGTGCGGATGCAAGAACGGCTACACCGGCGACGGCGTCGTGTGCAGCGACATCGACGAGTGCAAGGCTGCCGCGTCGCCGTGCAGCGCCGACGCCACCTGCGCCAACACCGACGGCAGCTACACTTGCGCCTGCAAGGCGGGCTACTCGGGCGATGGCAAGTCGTGCAAGGACATCGACGAGTGCGCCACCGGCAACGGCGGCTGCGCAGCGACCGCGACCTGCACCAACACGCCGGGCAGTTCGTCCTGCGCGTGCAAATCTGGCTACAGCGGCGACGGCAAGGCCTGCGCCGACATCGACGAGTGCAAGACGGGCAACGGCGGCTGCGCGACCGAGGCGACCTGCGCCAACAGCGCCGGGAGCTTCACCTGCGCGTGCAAGCCTGGGTTCGTAGGCGATGGCAAGTCGTGCTTGCTCTATGGCGGGCCGCAAGCCCCAGCCAGCAGTTGCAAGGCCATCAAGCAGCAAAACACTGCGGCTGCCTCGGGGACGTACCACCTCGCACTTGCCGGTACGCTGGTGCAGGTCCAGTGCGACATGACCACCGACGGCGGCGGTTGGACCGTGGTCGCCTACAAGGCAGATTTCGCGGTGAACGCGTACCCGAAAAGCACTTCGACGTTCCTGACCCTGCCGGCCGATTTCCAGACGGTGCTTTCGGCGGCGCAAATCAAGGCCCTGCAAGCGGTGTCCACCGAGGGCCGCCAATCCTACGTGGGCCTGTGCAACAAGATGACCCACTACTACTACGCGCCCGGAGTCACGTACAACTACGCGATGGGCTTCAAGTTCGCGAACGGCGGCGAGTCAGGCCAGGGCCAGCAGGTGTACACCGGCGCGACCATCACCGTGCCGCAAGACGGCTGCAAGAACTACGCATTCGAGAACGCGACCGAGGCCAATGCCACGATCTTCCAGATCGTTTCGCCCAAGGTGCCCGTGGTCAACCTGCGCTACAAGATGCCGACGACCCAGTCGGCCACAAAGTTCGGGTCGCCGCTGACCAAATACCCGGCGATGTTGCGGTAGACGCGGCTGCCGCGGCGCAGGATGGTCAGCCCGCGACGGCGGCCATTTCCGACTCGACTTCGGCGAGCCGCGCCTGCACCGCCGCCAGACGCGGACCGCCTCCGCGCTGCCCGAGGTAGGCGACGAACGACCTCAGGCCCGCGCCGAGGCGCACCAGGTCGCCCATGTCGCGCAGCATCTCCAGGCCTTCCTCGAACGATTCGGTGGCCTTGCGGTCGATGGCCGTGGCCCGGGCGCCGCCCTCGCTCAGCGCCCTCGTGCCGAGCACGCACGCCCGCACCACAAGGGCCCGCGCCACCGCCAGCCGCGCCCCCGACGAGCGCGCCACGTCGACAGCCCGCTCGCTGTCGAGATCTGCCGTCTCCAGGGCGTTGCGTTCGAGCGAAATCGACGCCTGGACGCGGAAGAGGCCCGAGTTCAGTTCGGGGTCGTCGACTTCGCGCGCGAGGTCGGTGACGTCGGCCATCATCGCCGCCGCCTCCTGCCACTCGCCGACGGTGATCGCCGTCTCGGCGCGGGTCAAGGCCACTTCCAGCCTGCGGTGGCGGTCGCCGACCTCGCCAGCGAGCAGGTACGCCTGATCCCAGGCCGCAAAGGCTTGCTTGTACTTGCCCTGGGCGGCATGCACCTCGCCGAGCACCATGCGGGCCTCAGCGGCACCCCAGCGCTCTTGGATCTGGTCGCAAATCTGGTTGGCCTCCGCAACCGCGTCCTGGGCGTCGTGGAAATGGCCGCGGCCCAGATGGACACGGGCGATATTGCACAGGGACCGGGCCACCACGCGCCGCTCTTGGGCCCGGCGGCGCAGCGCCAGCGCCTTGAGGAAGAGCTGCAGCGCGTTCTTGTAGGCGTTCTGCTCGCCGCGGATGAGGTGGATGAGGCCCATCTCGTCGCTGACGTCGGCAATCCAGCGGTGGGCGCCCACCACCTTGAGGTGACGGGTGGCGGCTTCAAGGTTGGCGAACGCGGCCTCGTAGCGCCCCGACACCCGCGCGACCTGGGCGATGCGCAACTGCACGATGCCGCACCGCTGGTCGTCGTCGAGGCAGCGCGCCATGTGCATGGCGTCGAGCAGCACCTTCTCGGCCTCGACGATGCGCGACAGGCGCAACAGGCCACCGCCGTGCGCGGTCCGCAGGTCGCAGGCGATGTCGGCGTCGTCGGCGCCCGCGTTGCGGCTGCCCGCGGCATACAGCGCGATGGCCCGCTGCAACTGGCCGACGGTGCGCGCGGCGTTGCCGGACTCGAAGTAGTGTTGCGCCGCCTGCCGGCCGCGGCCGCCTTGCTCGAAAAGCTCGGCGATGCGGGCGTTGTCGCCGATCGGGTCCTGGCGCGGCCGGCTGGCGAACCACTGGGCAGCAAGGCGGCTGAACAGCTGGCGCTTCTCGTCGTCCATCGCCGCCACCACTGCCGCCGGGTCGGTCGGGTGGACGAAGGAGAACTCGATTTCGCGGCCCAACCGCGATTCCTCGACGAAGACGACGACGTCCACGGCCTGCAATTGCAGCATGGCGCCCTTGAGTGCGTTGCGATCGCGCTCGGTCAGGCTGTCCGCGCCATCATTGCGGCCGCCGCGCAACACCGACAGCACGCCGCCGAACCAGCATGTGGCACCGAACACGGCCGCCGCGTCGACCACAACGCGCAAGTCCTGGGGCAGCCGTGCGATCCGATCTGGCAAGCTGCCGGACCCTTGGCCGGTCGCCGCCAGCGTGTTGTGCCACGAGGCGGAAACGCCGCGCTCGGTCTTGTGCTGCCAGCGCCAGCCGCCATCGCGAAACACGATGTCCTGGCCCGCAAGCATGCCGCGCAGTGCGTCCAACAAGCGCTCGGGCGACCCTGCCGCGCCTTGCGCCAACTGCTCGGGGAGGTTCTGCGGGGCGCCGTGGACCTTCTTGAGCAGGCGCCGCGCCAGGGCCGCAAGCGAGGCGTCGTCGATGGGCTCCAGCCGCACCGAGAGGGCGCCGAGGTCGTCGGCAGGCGGCGCGCGACTCTCGACCAGCACGGCCACCGGGCTTTGTACCGCCGATTCGCGCAATCCGGCGACCCAAGCGCTCATTTCGTCGCTGGAGCCATCGGCCTCCAATTGGATGATGAGCGGCGTCTGGCGGGCGCAATGGCGCAGGATCGCGCCGACCAGTTGGCTGGCAACGTCCAAGGGGGGTTCGACGGCGCCATAATCCTCGCCGACGACCGCGCCGCGCAGACCCAGCAAGGGCGCGACGAGCAGCAGCGCATCGGCCGCACGCCCGGCGCCGAGCCACCCCTGCATGCGCCGATGCACCTGCGACCAAGCATCGCTTTGTCGCAAGAGGCCGGGGCCGCCGAGCACTTCGAGCAGCACTTGGCCGCAGAGCGTCGGCGGCCCACCAGCCTGGACGCCGTGCGGGCGGACCCACAGCAGGTTGCGCGACGCGGGCGCCACCGCCCGGTGCAGCTCGAAAAGCAGCCGGGTCTTGCCCATGCCGGCTGCGCCGCTGACCCATACCAGGCCGAGCGCCTTGCGGTTGAGGGCTTCGCGGATGCCGTTGTAGCTTTTCTCCAGGTCGCTTCGGCGGCCGACGAACGGTACCTGGGCACCAAAGATGGACGTGATTTCACTGACCGGCGGCACGACGGGTTGGGCCTGCACGCCAGGCGTGGTCGGTCCGGCGGCGTCGTCGTCGAACTCGTCGTCGTCGAGCGGTGTCTGGACGGGCGTCGGCAGGCGCGGCGCCATCGGCGGACCAGGGGCCTTGGCCATCGACATCGTCACGGCAAGCAACCATTGCGTCGCGCCCGTGACCGCGTGCGATGATAGGGCCACGCCGGCCGCTGCGGCAACACGGCCGCGGCACGGCGACCCGCGCCGGGTCTGTTCCGGCGCCAAGCGCGCGCCACGAGCGCGGTGGACCTGACCATGGCCGAACCAAACACGCCGCTCCACCTCGATCGCGTGCTGCGCGCGCTGCAGGGCCTGTGCCAAAGCGACCTCGGCGCCCGTCGAGCCGCCACCTTGCCCGTGGCGGACGATCGCGCCCACGCCGAACGGCTGCTCGACGAAGTAGGACAGGCCGAGATCCTGCTGCACGGCAGCGCGATCCTCGGCATCCCGGGGCAGCTCGACATCGAGCCCTTGCTCGATCAGGCTGCCGTCGGCGCATCGCTCGGGGCTGCCGAACTCGCCGGCATTGGCAAGGTGGCACGGCAGGCGTCGGAGTTGCGGCGTGCGGCCCCGGGGTGGCCTGCGACGGCCGCGGGACTCGCCGAGCGGGCGCGGGCCGTTCCCGACGTGAAGATGCTCGCCGACTGGATGGCGGAATCCGTCGACGGCGAAGGGCGAATCCTCGACGGGGCCAGTCCAGAGCTTGCGCGCTTGCGCCAGGAGACGGTGACGATCGCCGCCCGACTGCGACGGCGCATCGAAGCGCTGGTGCGCGAAACCGATGCGGCGGGCCTGTTGCAAGACGACTACTTCACGCTGCGCGACGACCGCTATGTGTTGCCGGTCCGCCAGAGCGAGAAGCGCACGCTCGCCGGCATCATTCACGGATCTTCACAGACCGGCCACACCGTGTACGTCGAGCCGCAGGAACTGGTCGAAGCGAACAACCAACTCGCTTTGGCCTTCGACGCGGTGCGGCGCGAAGAACGGCGAATTCTGGCCGAACTGAGCGCCATGTGCGCAGACAACCGGTTGGAACTGCTGCACTGTGTCGAGGTTCTCGTTGCCATCGACCTGCGTCTCGCGGCGGCGCGCCTGGCCCGGCAGTTGCACGCCCACCGGCCGACCTTCGACGACGATCGCCTGGAGTTGCCAGCGCTGCGCCACCCGGTGCTGGAACTCGACGGAGCCCGGCCGGTGGCCAACCGCTTGGCGATGACGCAGCCGGCGACGCGATGGTGGGTGGTGTCCGGCCCCAACGGCGGCGGCAAGACCGTCATGCTGACGGCGCTTGGCCTGTGCGTCGAGATGGCGCGGCGCGGCCTGTACATCACGGCGACGGCCGATGCAACGCTGCCGTGGTTCGACGCCGTATGGGCCGTGGTCGGCGACGCCCAGGACTTGGAACGGGGCCTGTCGACGTTCGAGGGCCACCTGCGCTTGGTCGCGGACACCTTGCGGCGCTGCGAGGAAACGCCACGGTCCCTGGCGCTCTTCGACGAATTGGCCGCCGGGACCGAGCCCCTTGCGGCCAACGCGCTCGCCACGGCCATCCTGGAGCGGGCCGCCGCCATTTCGCCCAAGACCTGGGGCGCGGCGACCACCCACTTCGAGGCGTGCAAGCTCCTGGCGCTGCGCAACCCTGCATTCGTCAATGCTGCGCTCGGGCGCGATCCCGCCAGCGGCACCCCGACGTACGTGTTGGCGTTGGGCCAGATTGGCACCTCGGACCCGCTGGGCCTCGCACGACGCGTCGGCCTGGATCCCGGGCTGGTGGACCGCGCCAGCGCGCTGATGGGCAGCGCCGGTTCGGAGCTGGAGTCGATGCTGCATGCCCTGCAGCAGCAGCATGCCGCAGTGGAGGAAGACCGGGCCCAACTGCGCCACAAGCAGGCGCAACTGGACCACGCCCGCGCCCTGCTCGACGACCAGCGCCACAACGAGCGCCGCGCCGCCGACCGCCGCGTCGAACGCGCCGCACAGGACCTGATGGCCCAGCTGCACGACTTGGCGCGCGACGTCGAGAGCGCACGGCAGAAACTCGCGGACGCGGACCGCGCGCAGGTGCTTGCGCTGGCCAAAGCGGCGTCGCAGGGCCTTTCGCGCGCACAGGACATCGTGGCCCAGGCGCGCGGCACTGCTTCGACGCAGGACATGCGCAAGCCGTTGGAAAAGCAGGAGCTCCGTGCAGGCGCCGCCGCCTACCACAAGGGCCTGGGCAAGCCGGTGGTGGTCGTCGAGTGGCCGGGCCGCGGCGAGCGGGTCAGGGTGGCGGCCGGTGGCCTGGAGTTATGGGCCGAACTCGGCGAGCTGCTGGCTGCGCTGCCCGGCGAGTCGCCCAAGCAAGCGCGGCCGTCCCAACTGGAGCGCAAACCGCGCCGCGATCCGGCCGATGCCAGCGTGCCACGGGACGATCTGGCCGCGCCGCAGTCGCTGCAAGAGGCCGCGCTCATCTTGCGCACCGCCGATGCCACCGTGGACCTGCGCGGCATGCGCGTGGACGAAGCCCTGCTGGCCGTCGATCGCCACCTGGACCAGTGCGTACTGCGCGGCGGCGTGGGCGCGTGCGTGGTCCACGGCCAGGGCACCGGGGCGCTCAAGGGCGCGGTGCGAGACCATCTGGGGCGCCACCCGCAGGTCGCGGAGTTTCGGGCGGGCGAGCGCCACGAAGGTGGCGATGGGGCGACGTTGGTGTGGCTGGTGCGGTGAGAACGCACGGCAGCAGTGACGGCCAGGCCGACGAACTGACGGGCCCAATCCCTTCCCGGCGCCTACGCCAAGCCCGGCGCGCGCGGCTGTCGCGGCAACGGGCCCCTCGCGGGCCGGGGCGGACCAAACCGCAGACGCTGGCAGTCGCGGCTGGCTTGCGGCCGCATTTGGACGACGACCGAGCGGTGTCAAGCCGGAGCGCGTGGCCGCAGCTATCGAGATCGGCGGAGCTTGCCGGATTGCGGGAACGGTTTCCGCGCCGCGGCGGCCGTCGAAGGTCCGACCTGCTGTCGAGATCACGGCGGCCCGATGGCTGGGCCAGTACCGCCGCATGGTGGACGAACGACATTGCGGATGGCCTTCCACTGGAGTGCCCGAGCCTTGTCAAGGCCCACTGCCTCACCTAACATCGCCACCGATGGGTTTGCGCACTCCGAATTCGACGCGATGGACGGATGCTCTGCGCAGGGCTGGTCGATGGTTGCCCTGGTCCGCGGCGGCGGCGTACGCGGCGGGCGCCTTCGTGGCGGCGGTGGCCGCACACCGTACGCTGGGGCCCGCCCGCGGCGTCGCACCGCCCAAGTTCGTCACACCAATACAAGTCGAGGCATTGACGCTGTCAAACGCATGGCAGTCGCTTTCTTTCTTGCTCGCCGCTGGGTCGATGGCCGCGCTCGCGACGCATGGCGCGTGCTTGTGGTCGGGCCGACGCACCGCGGGTGACCCAGGACCGCCGCCACAGGCGCGGCACGACGTCGGCCACGTCTGGCAAATGGCGCTGGCGGGCGCTGCGTTGTCGGCCCTGTATGCCGGGTTGCACGCATGGGCGTCGCCGCTGCAGCCAATGGGTGACGTTGCGTCGTACCTCGACCGCGGCGGCGCCTTCAGCGAGGCCGTGCACCGGTTGGACGTCGCGAGACTGGTGCGGCAATGGAAGGAGACGGGTCACCGGCCGTGGCCGGGGCTGTTGGGTGTGTATGTGGCGGCCCTTCTTGGCGGCGCCATGCCTTTGGCCGCGGCACTGCAAGGCGCCTGGGCCGGTGCGCTGGCAGGCGCTGGCATCGGCCTGCTGTCCAGCAGCGCGGGTGTTGCGCGAAGTTGGGCGTTTGCGGTGACCGCCCTTTTGGTTGCTCAACCGCTGTGGAGATTGACGACAGCACAGCCTTTCGCAGATGCGGTCCTCGCTGGTTGCGCCGTGCTCGCAATCGGGGCATGCGCCCGCGCCTGCGCATTGCGGTCCGTGGTCGCCATGCGCGTGGCGGGAGTCGTGTTGGCGGCGGCGACCGTCTGCAAGCCAGCCGGGCTGGTGTGGGTGTCGCTGCCCATGGGGATGGCCATGGTCGCATGGGCAGCGCGCGGAGGCGCACAGTGGCCCGCTCGCGCAAGACTCGTCGCCGAATTCGGCCGTGCTGCGGCGGTGGCAGCGCCCGCTGTTCTTGTCATCGGTTCGGGGCCGATGGCGCTCGCCAACATCACCAGTCACGGCCGGCTCATTGAATCGCTGGGCGTCTATGACGAGTCCGTCCACTCGTGGGCCGATCGCGCGCTCTGGGCAGCATTGGCGCCCGTGCATGCCGCCACGATTCCGCTTTGCGCACTGGCGCTGGCGGGCTGGTGGACGTGGGCGCGCCGCGCCCAGGGCACACCCGTTCCTTGGTTGGCCGCGGCTGCGGTGGTACCGCTATGCGTCCATGCCTTTGCCATGGACTCCAAGTCGATGCGCCTGCTGACAACGGCAATTGCGTATCTTGCAGCGGCCGCGGTCGGGGCCGGCGCAGCGCTATCGGTGCGCACCTCGCGCTGGGCCGCAGCGCTGGCAGCCGCGGTCTGGTGCGTTCTTGCGGTTGCCGACGTGTCGCAGTCCAGCAGCGAACGCGAGTTGGCCGATCTCATGGAACCGGTCGGCGACATGGCGTGGCGCACGCCGCCACTGCGCCTGGTGGGAACCCATCGCCAGGCCGACAGCCAATGGCCAGCGGCTGGCCGCGCGCTGCGCGACGCGGTAACAGCGAACTGCGCCCACGACGCGTCGCTGATGCTGTTCGCGGAGCCGCGCCTGGCGCCGGGCGGCAGGCTCGAATCTGGCGCGGGGCTCGGCATCACCTCCGACTCTCCCTACGTCGTCGATACGTCGGTGCGTGCCCGACTGGATGCGCTGGTGGTGGCCGGCGGCTGCCTTGTGGACAGCGACCCATGGCATCCGCAGTGGCATGGCGGGCGCGGGCGCGTCCACGCCGAAGGCCTGATGGGGCGACTGCACCGCGAGCGCGCGACTGGGGCGCTGCGCGGCGCCTTCGAGGCCGTGTCGCAACAGGCATTGCCAAACGGCGTCCGCGCCACCGTTTGGCGGCGCAGCCATGCGGCCAACCTTTCCGAGCGACAGGCCCTGGCCCATGCCCTGGCAGACGAGATGCCAAAGTCCGGCGCGCTGGCCTTTTTCTGGCTTGAGGTCGGACGAGCCTTGCTACAAGACGGCCAATTGCCCCAAGGCTGCGCCGTTGTCGCGCTTGCGGCGGACAGTCATCCTCTGCGGGGACAGGTTGCTTGCGAACGCGCCAATCCCGGTTTGTGCGCGGCTTGGCTGGACATCAATGAGGCGCGCGCGGTGGCGGCACGCCACGGTTGCGCCCCCGCCGCGTGGCCAGGCAGATGGCCAGCCGGACTGCGCGCGCCTCTGGAGGTCACCCAGGGTCCCCTGCCCGCGCTGGCGACGCACGCTCCGTAGGTAGGTGTGGCCAAACTTCGTTCGTCGCGAGGTCGAAGTGCCTGCAGGCAGATCGCGAGCGCGCCCGGAGCGACCAACCGAGGCGCAATCGCGGTGCGCCGACCGAGGAAGCGAGGACGTAAGCCGCGAGATGCCCAGGACCTTCGGCCGTAGCAGGACGGGGTTTTGGCTACACCCTCTTAGCCCCGCCGGCCGCTGCGGCGGCCCATGCGTGAGGCGATCATGGCGCCTGACTCTTCGCCCAAAGCGCGGATGAACCGCAGGCCAGCCTGCAGCGATGGGACCTTGGTCTCGCCACCTACGCGGTCGCGCTCATGGGTTGCAAACTCGACCACGCGCAATCCCGCCTGCAGCGCCCGCGCTGTCATGCGGTACTCCACGGTGTAGTCGTCTGGGAAGGGCTCGACCGCCGGCAAGGCGCTGCGGCGCAGGCCCCTATAGCCGTTGATGGAGTCCGTGACAAAGGCAGCGCGCGGCCGCGGGTTGAACAGCGCGTTGAGGGCCAGGTTGAACGCGTTGTTCACCCAGCGCCGCGGCTTGAGTAGTTGGGAGTCTTCCTCATTGACAGCGCCTGCGCACATACGTGACGCGATCACCAGATCGGCACCATCGCGCAGAAACGCCACCATCTTGGGCAGGTCCGCGGGATCCTCGTTGCCATCAGGCGAAAAGAACACGAAGGCCTCGGCCGTCGAGGCGGCGACGCCCAGGCTGAACGCCTGTCCGCGACCGCGCCGCGACTGATTGACGACCTCGACGCCCTGCTCTTGCAGGAATTCGACCGACCCGTCGGTGCTGCCGCCGTCCACGGCCATGACGCGGTTGAAAAACTCGCGTGGCACCTGCGGCAGGACGGCGCGCAGACCATCGATTTCGTTCAGGACCAACAGGATGAGGTCGACGGTCATGGCGCACCTTCCGCAGCATACCAGCGTACGGTTTCTGCAAGGCCTTCGCGCAGCGTCACCCTGGCCTTGAACTCAAAATCACGAGCCAATTTCGAGACATCACAGTGGCGCCGCGGCTGCCCCTCGGGCTTGCTCGTGTCGAACGTGGGCCGCTTGCCCGATCCGGCCAGTTCGCAGACGATGGACGCGATCTCACCAATGGTGGTCTCCTCGTCTGCACCGACATTGGTCGCCAGCGCATCTTGCGCACGCTCGCAGATGCGGATGAGGCCGTCCGCGAAATCGGAAACATACAAGAAACTGCGGCTCTGCTGACCCGAGCCCCAGACCACGAGGTCGTCGCCAGGCTGGTGCAAGGCCTTGCGGATGAGCGCGGGAATCACGTGCGAACTTGCCGGGTCAAAGTTGTCGCGCGGCCCATACGCATTGTATGGGCGCGCGACCACGATCGACATCCCGAATTCGCGATGGTAGGCGGCAGCGAGGAACTCCTCCATCCGCTTGGCCCAGCCGTACCCCTCATTGGTCGGCTCAGGCCGGTCGACGAAGCCCTCGGACTCGGGCGTCGGAATCGCGCAATGCCTTGGGTACACGCACGCCGAACTGGTCACCAACACGCGCCCGACGCCGGCCGACCGGCAGGCGTCCAGGGTGGCCATGTAGGCACCCAAGTTGTCGCGGAATACGCTGCCGTGGTGGGCCATGTTGTATTCGATGCCGCCGACTGTGGCGGCCAACATGAGCACTACATCTGCGCCGTGCACGGCGGTTGCCGCTTGAGCTGGGTCGCGCAGGTCGCACTGCACCGCCCGGACGTCGGAGGCGACCGCGGCCAAGAAGCGCGGCACTGCGGCGCCCCGTGTCGGCACGGTGACCTCGGCGGCCACGGGAAGCAGACGTTCGACAACGTGGCTGCCGATGAAGCCGCCGCCGCCGGTGACAACCACGCGCTTGCCGCGCCACCAGGCCGGATCCGCCAGCGACGGTGTCAAGAACGCCATATTCGCCTCACGCGTGGCGCTGCGCCAGTTCAAGGTACGGCTGCAATCCGGGGAACTGCTCGGGATCGACGCCTTCGCGGCGCAGGTCGGCCGCAACCATCATTCCCACCAATTCGTCAAAGCCGTGGCGCGGCTCCCATCCGAGGACAGTGCGCGCCTTGCTCGCGTCGCCCAAGAGATGGTCGACTTCGGTCGGGCGGAAGTACGTCGGGTCGATCTGGACGATGTCCGAGGGATCAAGCTGCACCAGCGCACACGCCCGATCGAGGAACTGCTGCACGGACCACGTCTGGCCGGTGGAGACAACGTAGTCGTCCGCGGTTTCGTGTTGGAGCATGCGCCACATGGCGTCAACGTAGTCCGCGGCAAAGCCCCAGTCGCGCTTGGCGGCGAGATTGCCCAGGTGCAGATGGCGCTCGCGGCCAGCAAGGATGAGGGCAAGCCCGCGGGTAATCTTGCGGGTCACGAAGGTCTCGCCGCGACGCGGCGACTCGTGGTTGAACAAGATGCCGTTGCAGGCAAAAATCCCGAAAGCTTGGCGATAGTTGACGGTCTGGTGATACGCCGCGACCTTGGCGACGGCGTACGGGCTCCGCGGCACCAGAGGCGACTGTTCGTTGAGCGCCACCTCGCCAATACCTCCGAACATCTCGGAACTCGACGCCTGGTAGAACCGAATCTTCTTGCGCTCGTAGGTGCGCACCGCCTCCAGCAGGCGGAGCGCACCCATAAAGACCGACTCGGCCGTGTAGGTCGGCATATCGAAGCTGACCCGGACGTGGCTCTGCGCGGCAAGGTTGTAGATTTCGTCCAGCGCAGCCTTGGCGAGGACCCGGCCGAGCGACTCGCTGTCCAACACATCGCCGTAGTGCAGAACCAAGCGCGGCGACTCACTATGTGGATCCTGATAGATGTGGCGGATGCGCCCGGTGTTGAAGCTCGACGAGCGCCGGATGATGCCATGGACGACATATCCTTTTGAAATAAGTAGTTCCGCCAGATAGGAGCCATCTTGCCCGGTAATTCCGGTGATCAGGGCCGATTTCATGGATTCCCCCGCACGTCTGCTGCAAAGGCGTCGATGGCGTCGGCGACGCAGGCCACCTCGTCCAGGCCGATATTGGGGTGGATCCCGATGTACATGGCGCGTTCGTGCAGGGTTTCGGCGCCGTGCAGGGGTCCAGCCACACGGTGCGGCACGAGGCCCAGGGCGGGTTGGCGCGCGAGGTTGCCGGCGACCAGTGGCCGATTCTCGATGCCGCGGCCTTCCAGAAAACGGGCGAGGTCGGCACGTGTGGCAGGCAGGCCGGGTCGAATGACCAGAGGAAAGGCGAACTGGCTCGATCCGGCCGCGATGCGCATCGGCAGGTACACATCGCCGTTGCGGTCGCGTGCCGCCGCCATGAGACCCGCGGCGTTGCGCCGCGCCTGCAGGAATTCCAAACGCCTGCGCAACTGGACCAAGCCAATGGCGGCCTGCACGTCGGTTGGTCGCAGGTTGTAGCCCATGTCCACGAAAAGAAAGCGCGGATCAATGTCGGGGTGCAACGCTTCGTAGCGCGCCTTGCTCAGAGGGGGCAGATTGCGTGTCCACCCGTGCGCACGCTGGATCCGCAAGCGGTCGCCGTCGTCGGCGTCCTGACACACCACCATGCCGCCTTCCGTGGTGCACATGTGGTGAGAGAAATAGAAAGAAAACGTACCCATACGGCCGAACGTGCCGCACTTGCGGCCGTCGACTTCGGCGTCGAGTGACTCGCACACGTCTTCTACCAAGTGCAATCCGCGGTGGTCGCACAGTTGCCGCAATTGCGCGATCGGCGCAGGATTCCCAAGGATGTGGGCGACGAACACCGCACGGGTCCGCGGACCGACGGCCCGTTCCACCGACTCGGCGGTGACGTTGAGGGTCGCAGCGTCGACGTCGGCCAGCACAGGGACAGCGCCCACCTGGGCGACCGGCCAAATCGTGGTCGACCAGGTGACCGACGGAACCACCACCTCGTCGCCGGGTGCGAGGTCTGGTCCGCGGCCTGCCCCCTGCGGACGCGCCAAGACGGCCATCGCCAGCAGGTTGGCCGACGAACCTGAGTTACAGAAGACGGCGTCCGAAGCGCCGTGTGCCTCGGCGAAGGCCCGCTCGAACGCCTGTACCCGCGGCCCCAGCGTCACAGGGCCGCGCACCAGGGCCTCCAGGGCGGCCGCGATCTCGTCATCGCCGAAGGTATTGGTCGTCAGCGGCACCCGGTACGGCGACCGTGGCTCGGGAAAGCGCTCCCGCAGTGCGGCCACGGCGGCGAGGAATTCAGGTGGAGGCGCTTGCACCGTCATCGTTGTTGGATCCGTTGCGCTTCAGGTCGGTTTGGGGGAAGGCATGGTGGCGCAGTTCAGCGCGACGGTCAATCGCGCTCGGGTTCAGTGCTGGTCGCGCAGTGGGCTTCAAGCGGTGGTATCTGGCGCTGGCGCCACGCCGTCGACCACTGCTGCGCGCGCCGGGAAACCCGGTCTGCCAAGGTCTCCAACAGGGCCTGCCAACTGAGTCGGTGCCCCTTGGCCGCCAGGAGCACACCGGGCAACTCCGCGACGCGGGCATTGATGACGGCGTGCCGCATGCGGCCGAGCCGCAGGTGCCGACGATCGTCATCGCTCAGTCCGGGCGTCGCAAGCAGGTCGGCATACCCCTCATCGACGTGCTTGGAGGCCATGCGCTCGGCGTCGAAGGCCACGCTCATGTTGCTCGAATGGATGCGATAGTGCATCGCGACCCGATTCAGGCGCGCAAAGTCGCCGGCCTGGGTGAGCAAGTAGAACTGCATCCAGTCGGCGCAATGCGGGTTGGCGAGCGGAAACGCCGGCATCTTGTGATGGGCGGCAGTCCGAATGACAGTGCACACCGCGGGCATGAAGTTGATGTAGGCCAGCCGACGGCGCGCAATCGGTGCCTTGATGACGGAGACAGGATCGGTCGACTCGATCTCCAGCGAGCGCATGGGCTGGCCCCCGTCCCCCGTCGGCTGGTGCAGACCGAACACGGCCACGACCTGCGGATGACGTTCGAGCACGGCGAGGCAGTCCGCCACGTAGTCCGGGTCGACCAGGTAGTCGTCTGCGGACGTCAACAGGTAGGCGTCGGTCGTCACTTCGGCGATGCGCTTGCGGTAGTGCTGCAATGGGCCGAGGTTCTTGGGCTCCTTGACGACTTCGCAGTTCGGCAGGTCGCCGCAGAGCCCTTGCAGTGTCTCCAGGGTGTCCGATGAACAGTCGTCGCTGACAACGACACGGTCCGGCGTGCGGGTTTGGGCCCGCAGGCCACGAAGGTTCGCGGAAAGATACGACGCGTAGTTGTAGTTGAAACAGAGATAGGTCAGCGTCAAGGGCATCTTGGCCTCCGCTCGCGCAGGCTCGGAGTGCGTCGTCGGGCTAGTACCTCAGGCCCGAAGTTCGCGCCGGGTTCCGGCGCGCAACAGGGCCGAGGTACTTCCGGCCGCGGCTGCGGCCGGACGCGGGGGTGAGCGCGCATGGGCGCGCGAGGGGGCTGCGAGCCCCCTGCACGCAACAAGCAGCTAGTAGGCGAAACGTATTGCGGGTTCTTTGCGGCATGGCGGCTCGCATCACGGAGCGGATTCGGGTTTCGCCTACTAGTACCTCAGGCCCGAAGTTCGCGCCGGGTTCCGGCGCGCAACAGGGCCGAGGTACTTCCGGCCGCGGCTGCGGCCGGACGCGGGGGTGAGCGCGCATGGGCGCGCGAGGGGGCTGCGAGCCCCC
>VGRO01000079.1 GCA_016875335.1 Deltaproteobacteria bacterium
CGTGGTGGTTGCGATCGAGGCAGCGACCAAGAACTGCCTGAAGTAAATTCAGGCAGTTTCGGTCGCTGGCAGGCCGCCGCCGCGGCCTGCCTAGGAGCCTGTCGGCCAGAATCTGCCGATTCTGGCGTTTCGCCGACAGGCTCCTAGTAGGCGAAGCGTGTTGCGGATTCTCTACGGCATGACGGCTCGCATCACGGAGCGAACTTGGGGTTTCGCCTACTGGTTCACCTGCAACTCCGCCGCGCTCAGCTTGAGGGTATACAGCACCTTGCCCTTCTCGTCGCGCACCTGATGCGTCAGCAAGGCCGGTTTTGCGGTGCCGTCGATGTCCAGCCAGCCAAAGCCATTCTCGGCGGCGCAGAGAAGCAATTCGCCATCCGGGGGCTTGCACAGCGAGGGCAGGTTGGCGATCGGCGACGACGTCAGCTCGTGCAGCGGATACGCGCCCGGCCCGCCCGCGTGGATTTTGCGCACTTCGTGGCGGTGGATGTCGCCGCTCAAGAACACCAGGCCGCCGATTTTTTCGGCGAACACGTAGTCGATGAGGGCTTTTTGAGCCTCGGGATACACAGCCCACGAGTCGCCGGAACCCTTGAGCGTGAAGCGGCTGCCGCAGCCAACCAACTTGAAGGGGGCCTTGGAGGCCTTGAGCGCCGCCTTGAGCCACGCCGTCTGAGCCTTGCCCAGCAGGTCGCCCTCGACGTCGCGCCAATAGCGGCCGTCGGTCAAGAAGAACTCGGCATCGCCCCAGGTGAACTGGTGGAATACGCCCTTGGTCTGCGCGGTGCCGGCCGCGGAGTTTGCCCATGCTTCGCCGAACGCTTGCAGCGCGTTGTCTTTGCCGGCGGCCTTGCCGTTGGTGTTGTTGCCGACAAAGTCGTGGTCGTCCCAGATGGCCCATGTCGGCGTACGCGCGGCCAAATCGGCGAAGTGGGTCCGGGCGTGCATCCGCCGGTACCACCAGCGCAGGTGGTCGAGGTCGCCGGTGTTGCCGTAGTGGTTATCGCCGATCATCAGCAGACCGTTGGGTTTGAGCGCGTCGATGGCGCCGAAACCCGGTTGGTCGTCGTTTTTTGCGCACGACACGAACGCAAACGTCGCTTTGCCGCCGGCCGCCGGGGCGGTGGGGACTGGCGTCGCGGTGGTGTGGACGACCTGGCCATCAACCTTGAGGCGCAGCCAATACGGCGTCGCTGGCTGCAGACCTGCCACCTGGGCCTCGGCCATGAAGCCGTCTGCCTGTGCCGGCAGCACCGGAGCGCCGACGACCGGATTGCCGAAAGTCGGCTCCGGAGCGGCCTCCAGTTGCGCGGGCCACGACGCGCTGGCGTGGAACCACAGCCGCGTCGAGGTCGCGGACGTGTGCCCGACCATCGGCTTGACGATGACCTTGCCGCTCGGGTAGCAGCTCCCGCACGCCTTGAGCTTGGGGTTTGGCGCCTGCCATGCCGGCTGCTCGTCGCCGCCCTGGGTCGAGAGCTTGGTCACGATCCCGTCCTGGCAGAAAAGCAACTCGCCGTCGGCGACCACCGCGACGCAGGTCGGCATCCACGCGTTGGTGCCAGATACGGCCTGCAAGCGTACCCGGTCGATGGTGGACTTGGTCAGGCCTTTGCCCGCCAGCCGATGGTGGTCCACCGCGCCGGCCTCGCGGTCGTTGATTTCGGGGTTGTCCAGGTCCCAGCAGACCTTGTCGGCGAGGCACAGTTGGAAGGGGTCGTTGGTGCCGTCGTTCAGGCCGTTGCCGGTGCGGATGGTGACGTAGAACGCCCCCAGCGGCGCCGTCGGGGCGTGGACGGGGGCTTGGAGGTCCGGCCAGCCGGCGTCGGCCTGGGTGTCGGGGCTGCCATCGAGGCTGGCATCGGTGCCGGTGCCTTGACTGGCGTCGGGGCTGGTTTCGGGGCTGGTTTCGAGCAGGCCGTCGGGTCCGGCCGGTCCATCGGCAGCCGCGTCGGCGGGACCGTCTGTGACCGCGGCGTCCCCGGCCTGTACATCGGCGGCCGCGGTACCGGGCCCGGTCGCCCCGGGCGCCGGGGCTGTGCAGGCGCTGGCGACAACGGCGAGGGCGATGCGAGCAAGTGGATGGACCATGTCATTGCCTCATTGCGGCGCAAGGTAGCCCGACCGCACGGGTAGAAGCAAGCAGGTTCGCCGCGGCAACCCCGCCAAGAAGCCGCTCGTTCGACACCGGCCGCACACCGTGTTCGGGGCATGCGCGCACCTTGTCTTGCACGTCCACCAATTGCACCCAATGCGCTACGGCCAGCGCACGGCCAGAGGCGCTGAGGTGCTTGGCTGGCGCGGTGTCGCCGGGCTTGCACGCGACCAGCATCCAAGGCTTGCCGTCGCGGGTCTGCACAACGTGCACTTCGGCGCTGTCCTTGGTGCGGACCTTCCGTGGTCGTCGATTCGTGATGGCGAGGTCCGTCCAATGGTGCGCCGCCTTGCGCAGGTGCAGCGCGACCAGGTTTTCGCGGCGCAGCGCCGAGTCCTCGACGGGCAAGGGGTCGAAAAGATACAGCTTGGTCGCCTGCTGCGGTGTGCGCGCAACGTTGGCCGCCGCACCCGCTCACTGACGCTACGGCTGACACCCCGCAATCGCCTTGAACACGCACTGGCCCGTGCCCGAGTTGCAGCTATCCGCCGTACACGGGTTGTTGTCGGTGCAGGTCTTGGCCGATCCCACGCACGCCCCGGCCTTGCACTGGTCGCCGAGGCTGCACGCGTCGCCGTCGTCGCAGGCATAGATCCCAACCAGCACCTTGTTGACGCAGTTGCCGGTGGTCGGGTCGCAGGCGTCGTCGGTGCACGGGTTGCCGTCGCCACATTCGCGCAGCTTGCCCATCACGCACTTGGCCTTGGCGCACAGGTCGCTGACGGTGCACGGGTTGCCGTCTTCGCACTGATTGCCATCGGGCTGCGGGTCGAAGAGGCAGCCGGCGCCGCCCTTGGTGTCGCAACTGTCGATGGTGCACGGGTTGCCGTCGGTGCACGGCTTGCTGGTGCCGCTGCTGCACACGCCGGCTTTGCAACCGTCGCCGAGGGTGCACGGGTTGCCGTCGTCGCACGGGCCCATGGCGACCGGGGTGCTCACGCAGCCCTTGGTGGGGTCGCAGACGTCGCTGGTGCAGGCGTTGTTGTCGTTGCAGCCGTTCTGGGCGACACCCAGGCACAGGCCGCCGGAGCACTGGTCGTTGATGGTGCACGAGTTGCCGTCGTCGCACGCCCCGCCGGTCGGGTTGTAGTAGCACCCCTGCAAAGTCGAGCAGGCATCGACCGTGCAGGCGTTGTTGTCGTTGCACAGGTTGGCCGCGGTGGCCACGCATTTGCCGGACTTGCAGGCGTCGCCGACGGTGCAGGGGTTGTTGTCGGTACACGCGGCGCCGTCGACCTGGGCGTGCGCGCAACCGGCCTTGGCGTCGCATGAATCGGCCGTGCACGGATCGTAGTCGTCGCAACTGGCGGGTTTTCCGCCCACGCACTTGCCGGCCTGGCACACGTCGCTCACGGTGCAGGCGTTGCCGTCGTTGCATGCGGTGGCGCCTGAATCCTTGTGCCCGCAACCGGCCTTGGGGTCACAGTAATCGCTGGTGCAGGCATCGTCGTCGTCACAATCGACCGTTGCGCCTGCCTGGCAGTAGAAGCCCTTGCACCAATCGCCCACGGTACAACCATTGCCGTCGTCGCAAGGCACTGCGCCGCCCTTGGCGTACCACTGCACATCGAGGCGGAACACCAATCCGGCCGGGTTGCTCTGCGGCGTGCTGCCGGGCTGACCGGGGTTGGTCACGGTGCACGAGAACACGTTGGCGCCAGCGACGAGCTTGCCGTTGAGCGACAGTTTGATGGCCGCCTTGTAGTTCTCCTCGGCGGTTTCGACGCCCACGACCTTGCCGTTGAGCTTGCAGACAAACGCGCCATCCGCGGCAAGCGTCGCCTGACCGACCACGTTCTCGAAGCCGGCGGGCACGTCGAACGTGCGCTGCAGGGTCACTGTGGTGGTCTTGGCCGGGTCTTGCACTTGGAACGACGACCACAGCCAAGTGGCGCCGGCAATGGCGTGCGTCCAGCCCGGGTACTGGTCCCAGGTCGCGGTGGCCGGCACGTTGCCGCCGCTGCCGGCGACGACGGTCTTGCTGTCGCTCGGCACGCTGATGGCGGTGAACTGGCCGCTCGACGTCGATTTGTGGTTGCAGCCCAGCTTGGGGTCGCACAGGTCGATGGTGCAGGCCAGCCCGTCGTCGCACGATACGCCGCCGCCCTTGGTGCATTTGCCGCCCGCGCACTTGTCGCCGCTGCTGCACGGGTCGCCGTCCTCGCACGCCGCGCCGTCCTGGACGCTGTTGGTGCAGCCTTTGCCATTGCTGCACTTGTCGGCGGTGCACGGGTTGCCGTCGTCGCAGGTCTGGCCGACGACCCCGGTGCAGTTGCCGCCAAAGCAGACGTCGACGGTGGTGCACTCGTTGCCGTCGTCGCACGGGGCGCCGTTGACCAGGGTCTTGATTTCGATGCGGTAGGCGAGTCCGGCCGGGTTGGTCTCGGGCGTGGCATCGGCAAAACCGGCATTGGTCACCTGGCAGCGCAGCAGGTTGTTGCCGATGAGCAGCGCCGCTTTGATTTCGACGACTTTAGGCTGGCTGGCGTTGTCGATGCCGCTGCCGTTGACGACCATCTTGTCGTTGACCCAGCACACCAGGGTGTTGTCGGCCGCCACCTGCAGCGTCGCCGTCACCTTGGCCGGGTCACTGATGGGGAAGCTCTGGCGGAATTCGGCGGTCAGGTCCTGCGTCGGGTTGGCAACTTTGAAGCTGGTCCACACCCAACTGGCGCCTTGGATGGCGCTGGTCCAGTTACCGCCCTGGAAGGTTGGCACCGCCGCCTTGAAGTTGATGAAGGTCGGGAAAGCGCCGCCGCCGGGCGCCTGCGTGTCGCTGGCCTGGGTGCCGTTGCCGCTGACGAGCACGTCGGTGGTCGAGCCGCCGCCCTGCAGTGCTGCGAAGATGCAGCCGGCCTTGGGGTCACAGGTGTCGGTGGTGCAGACATTGACGTCGTCGCACTTGACGGCCGCCTGGCCGAGGCATTTGCCGCCGCTGCAGGCGTCTGGGCCCTGGCAGGCGTTGCCGTCGTCGCACGGGACGTCGACGTTGCTGTGCGCGCAGCCCGTGAGCTTGTCGCAGGTGTCGGCGGTGCACACGCTGCCGTCGTCGCACAAATCGAACGTGCCGGACGCGCACTGGCCTTTGCTGCACACGTCTTTGAGCGTGCATGCATTGCCGTCGTCACAGGGCGTAGCCTGGTTGGGTGTGACCTTGCAGCCGATCGCCGGGTCGCACCACTCGCTGGTGCAGGGGTTGGCGTCGTCGCAGTTCTTGGTACTGGTGCCGAGTTGGCACTTGCCGCCCTTGCACGCGTCACCGAGCGAACAGGCGTTGCCGTCGCTGCAGGTGTTGGTGTCGTCGACGGTGAAGGTGCACTCGCCCGTGCCCTTGTTGCATTGGTCGTCGGTGCAGTCGTTGCTGTCGGTGCACAGCGCGGCCGAACCGCTGACGCACTTGCCGGTGGCGCAGCTGTCGCCGACGGTGCACGGATTGCCGTCGTTGCAGGCGCCGTTGGTCGGCGTGTACTTGCAGCCCGACTTGGCGTCGCAGGTGTCGACGGTGCACGGGTTGCCGTCGTTGCAGGTGATGCCCGCGCCCTTGCATGCGCCGTTCTTGCATGCGTCGCCGGTGGTGCACGCGTTGCCGTCGCTGCAGGCCATGCCTTCGTTGGTGGCCTTGTGGGTGCAGCCGAGCGCGGGATCGCACGCGTCGGTGGTGCATGGGTTGCCGTCGTTGCAGCTAATTGGGTTGCCCTTGCACGTTCCGCCCGCGCAGGTGTCGCCAGCGGTGCATTTGTTGTTGTCGGTGCAGGGCTTGGCGACGCTGGTGTAGACGCAACTGCCGGTCTTGGTGTCGCAGGCGTCGTTGGTGCACGGCTCGCCGTCGTTGCAGACCGTGAACTTGCCCGGAGTGCAGACGCCGTTCTTGCAGGCATCACTTTCGCTACAGGCGTTGCCGTCGTCGCAGGGCGCGGTGCCCGCCTTTGCCACGCAGTTGCCGTTGGTCTTGTCGCAGCTCGGCAAGATGCAGGGGTTGGTGTCACTGCACACTTTGGGCGTGCCCGGGTTGCACATGCCGGCCGAGCACTTGTCTGCCAGCGTGCAGGCGTCGCCGTCGTTGCACGGCGCGCCGTTGTTGCCGACCACGGCCGTGCACTGGCCGCTCTGCAGGTCGCAGCCGTCGAGCGTGCATGGGTTGCTGTCGTTGCATACGGTGTATTTGCCCGGCACGCACGCGCCGTTCTTGCATGCGTCGCCGACGGTGCAAGCGTTGTTGTCCGAGCAGGCAAGGCCAGTGGGCGAGGCCGGCGCGCTGCACTGACCGTTCTTCTCGTTGCAGAAGTCGGCCGTGCACGGCTTGCCGTCGTCGCAGACCACCTTGTTCTTGGGCTGGCACACGCCAGCGTTGCACGCGTCGCCGGTGGTGCAGGCGTTGTTGTCGTCGCAGCCACCGCCGCTCGTGCCCGCGAACACGCAGAGGCCCGTTGCCTTGTCGCAACTGTCTTGCGTGCAAGGGTTGCCGTCGTCGCACCATTTCGGGCCGCCGCCAAAGCACGACCCTTTGCTGCAGATGTCGATCTCGGTGCAGGGGTTGCCGTCGCTGCACGGCTTTTGGTTGTGGACGTTGCTGCAACCGCCGGAGAAGCCGCAAAGGTCGTTGGTGCACGGGTTGTTGTCGTCGCAACCGACGGCGGGACCCGGCTCGCACATACCAGCGTTGCAAGCGTCGCCTTTGGTGCATGCAGAACCGTCGGCGTCGCACGGCTTGCCGGTCGGTGCGTTGGCTGGCTCGCATTTGCCGGCCTTGGCGTTGCATGTCCACGTCAGGCACTCGGTGTTCTTGCTGGCGTCGCAGACGACCACGGTCTTGAGGTCCAACTGGCAGGTGTGCGAGACCTGCTCGCAGAACAGCGTGCCGTTGCAGGCGTTGCCATCCTCTTTTGCTGCGCAATCGCTGGTCTTTTCGCACTCGCACGCCGACTTTCCAGACTTGCACACGCCGGCCAGGCAACTGTCGCCACCGGTGCAGACGTTGCCGTCTTCGCAGGCCTTGCCGTCGTCGTTGGCGTTGACGCACTTGCCGGCGGCATCGCAGGTGTCCTTGGTGCACGGATTGCCGTCGTCGCACACCACGGGCTTGCCGACCTGGCAAGCGCCGTCCTTGCACGATTCGCCGCCGGTGCATGGCTGGCCGTCGTCGCACGCGATGCCGGCGACCGAGTTCTTGACCACGCACTGGCCGCTGGCCGTGTCGCAGTTTTCGATGGTGCAAGGGTTGTTGTCGGCGCAGTCGGTCAGCTTGCCCTGTGCACACTTGCCCGCGGCGCACGCGTCGCCCACGGTGCACGGGTTGTTGTCGGTGCAGGGGCCGTCGGCCGCGGCAAAGAGACACGCGGCATTGGCCGTGTCGCACGCGTCGCTGGTGCAGGGGTTGCCGTCACTGCACTGCTTCTTGGCGCCTGGAAGACAGGCGCCGTTCTGGCACGCGTCGCCGAGCGTACAGGCGTTGCCGTCGGTGCAGGGCGCTCCTTGGGTCGGCTCGTGCTGGCAGAGGCCGTCGGTGACCTGGCACTTGTCGAACGTGCAGGGGTTGTTGTCATCGCAGTTCTTTTCGACGCCCGCGCAACTGCCGTCGTGATCGCACACTTCGTTGGCCGTGCACGGGTTCTTGTCGTCACAAATCGTGTTGTCGGGCACTTGCTTGTATTGGCACTTGCCGGCGTCGCAACTGTCGATGGTGCAGGGGCTCTTGTCCGCGCAGTCCTTGGTCGAACCGCCACAAGCGCCGTTGTTGCACAGGTCTGCTTCGGTGCAGTCGTTGCCGTCGTCGCAGGTCGCGGCCATCGGCAGGTTGACGCATGCGCCGGCCTTGCAGGTGTCGAGGGTGCATACGGCGCCGTCGTCGCACGGTTTGGGTCCGCCGCCCTTGCACACGCCTTTCTGGCAGTTGTCGCTGACGGTGCACGGGTCGCCATCGTCGCAGACCGCGGTATTGCCGAGGTTCAGGCAGCCGACCTTGGGGTCGCAACTGTCGTCGCTGCACGGATTGGCGTCGTCGCAGAGCAGCGCCTTGCCCGGCGTGCACAAGCCGTCCTGGCACTGGTCGCCGAGCGTGCATGCGTTGCCGTCTTCGCAGCCGCCCGTCAACTTCTGGTTGACGCAGGTACCGCTCTTGGCATCGCAGGTATCGAGGGTGCACGAACTGCCGTCGTCGCAAGCGCTTTTTCCGCCGGGGCTGCACTGACCGTCTTTGCAAGCATCTCCAGCCGAGCAAGCGTTGCCGTCGTCGCAGGGCGCCGCGTTGTTCGGGTGACCGCAGGCGCCCGCTGCGTCGCAAAGGTCGTCGGTGCACGGGTTGCCGTCAAAGCAGAAGCCCTCGTCGGTCTTGCCGTCGCAGTTGTCGTCTTTGCCGTTGCAGACCTCGGCGCTGGGCGTGCACTTCGGCTTCGGCACGCACACCTGGCCCTTGGGGATGCCGTTTTCGATGACAGGTTCGCAGGTCATGCCGTCTGGGCACGCGCCGTCCTGACATGGCAGGGCGCAGGTGCCGACGCCAGTCGCAGGGTCGATGAGGCACTTGCCGGTGGGGCACTGCGCGTCGCTGGTGCAGGGACACGGTTGGCCGCTTTCGCAGGGGTTCGTCGCGTCGCCAGCGAGGTCGTTCGCGCTGGCGTCGTCGGTTCCGCCGTCGTCGGTCGGGGTGGCGTCTTCGGGCGGGACGTCCGCGACCCGGGTGCCGTCGGCGCCGCCATCGAGGGCAGCGTTTCGGTCGACACCGTCGATTTTGCCTTCCTCGGTCCGGCCGACGGCGACGTCGTCTGTGCATGCGACGGCGCTGGCAAACAGGACCAAGCTGGTCCACATCGCCATCGCCGCGGTGGCGGGTTGCGGGATGCGAAAGGTTGCGCGCATGGGGGCTCCGCAGGCGGACGCGCAGTCAGTCGCGCGAGTCCAGGATCTTAGAGCATAGCGACGCGTAGCGCGCGATCGATCGCTGAGCAAGAAAAAGCGAGGCAAACAGACCCCCTATCGGGCCGCAGTCCACAGGGACAAAACACGCATACATTTACAATTCTAGGTAGTTGCGCTTCCGTTGCGGGCGCGGGCGCACAACAAAACTTCAACGAATTGCGCATCAGGGTCGCGTTGGGCCATGATCGTTTTCCGCGCCGGAGGACCCGCGCATGCGACAAGAACGGCGAACAGGCCGACGCCTGGATGACCAAGAACCTGAACTACCTGGTGTTCCTGCGATGAGCGACGAGCGCAAGGTCCCGCAGATCGAACCGAGCTGGCTGGCGGTACTCGGCGACGCCTTCGACGAACCGTACATGCTGAACCTGCGGGCGTTCCTGGTCGAGGAGAAGCGCCGCCACGAGGTCTATCCGCCCGGCAAGGACATCTTCGCTGCGTTTTGGGCGACGCCGTTCGACAAGGTGCGCGTGGTCATCCTCGGGCAGGATCCGTACCACGACACGGGCCAGGCCCATGGCCTGTGTTTCTCGGTGCGCCCCGGTGTGGCTGTGCCGCGGTCGCTGCACAACATCTTCAAGGAAATCGAGTCCGACCTGGGCATCGCACCGCCCGACCACGGCTGCTTGCTGCACTGGGCCCACCAGGGCGTGCTGCTGATCAATACGGTGCTGACCGTCCGCGCCCACGCCCCGGCGAGTCACGCCGGCAAGGGCTGGGAGTCCTTCACCGACCGGGTCATCGTCGAACTGAACCGCCGCCGGGACGGCTTGGTCTTTGCCCTGTGGGGCGCGCACGCCAAGGACAAGGCGCGGTCAGTGGACCGCGGGCGGCACACGGTGCTCACTGCTGCGCACCCGAGCCCGCTATCGGCCGCGTCGGGCTTCTTCGGCTGCCGCCACTTCTCGAAGATCAATGCGATTTTGCAAAAGCAGGGCACGCCCCCCATCGACTGGGGCTTGCCACGGCATCGCACGCCGCTCGGCTGAGCGACCTGCAGGTCCGCGCAGGGGTCGCCGCAGCGGTCCGCGGAGCAGTCGCCGCAGTGGTCCGCGCGGGAGACCGCGGCGCCCTACAGCGTCGGATCCTTGGTGTCGGGCACATTGCTGCCGAGCCGCTGCTGCTGGTGCAACTGGTCGGCCTTCTCCTGCATGCTCGCAAGCTTGCGGTACAACTGGGAGAAGTTGGGATTGCGGATATAGGCCATCAGGTGGTTCTGTCCGCGGAAATCCTGCGTCGTAGCCCGGTCGATGATGTCCTTGAGGATGTGGATCTCTTGACGGGTGAACGAGTTCGAGACGCGGACAATGTTGCTTTTGCTCATCAAATCACTCAGGGCACGGCCGTGCGGGCCGCAACGCAGGGTCGGCGGTCGCCAGCCGGCGGCAACCGCGGGGCCGCGTAGTCTGCACCAGATCGCGGCGGAACGGAAGGTGGTGGCGGGGGGTTGCTGCGCGCGTCGTCACGCGCCTGCTGTTGGACGACCGCGGCCAGGTACCGGCAAACTGCCCGCGGAGGTGGTGACCCATGACGCCCGCTGTTGCCCGTCCCCTGATTTCCCCGCCTTCGCGGCCAAGTCCGCGCACGCCCCACAGGGTGACCTGGGAGGAGTTCCTCGCGCTGCCCGACGACGACCGGCGCGAACTCATCAACGGTCAACTGGTGGAGACGGAAACGCCGACTTTGATGCACGAGCGCGTCGTAGCTGAACTTGTTGCGGATTTTGTCCTGTGGACCCGCAAGCACGGAGGGCGAGCGCTCGCCTCGGGCTACAAAGTCCGGGTGGTTTAGCACAGGGGCGTCATGCCCGACGTGCAGGTCTACCGCAAAGGCCGCAATGTGCCGAATGCTGGGCTGACCGACGGCGCACCGGATTTGGCCATCGAGGTCATTTCGCCAGGGCGCGGCAGGTACGACCGGGTGCTCAAGCTGAACTGGTACCGCGACGTCGGCACGCCCGAGTACTGGATTGTCGACCCCGAAGACCGATCGGTGCAAGTCCTTGAATTGCGTGACGGTGCCTATGTTGTGGCGCAAGGGGCTGGGCTCGCCGCCAGCGACGACGAGGCCACGGAGATGTCGAGCACGCTGCGACCGGCCCGGTGGGAGGGCTTGGAAATCGACCTGGCGCGGCTCTTTTCGGAGTTGACTGCGGATGAGGGGGAGGTCGCGGCTGGTACGGCGGAGGCCGACCAGTAGCAGGAGACGTCCACACCACAGGAATTTCGCCATGCAGCGCGTCGTGCAGGGGCGGACGCAGACCGTTGTCGTGCCCGACCACGCCACGCTGCGGGTGGGCACGTGGGCATCCTCCGGCAGAGCGGCGTCGAGCGGGCGGTGTTCGAGTCCCCGTTGCAGCGGTGGGTGACCAGAGCGGCGTTTTCGAGACTGATTTGCCGCCGCCGCCCGGAGACCGCCCGGACTACGCCTCGCCCTCGCCGCGAAACGCCACCAGTTCGGGGGCGCCGACGTCGAACGCAACCTCGGCCAGCTTGATCAACTTGGCGCGGCCCTTGCCGGCGGCCCGCAGTTCGGCCTGCAGCGCAGTCGGGGCTATCTGCATCATTTTACGGATTGCGCACGTGCACCGGCCGTGCAAACGCCGTGCGGGATAGCGGTGGAGGTCCTGGGTCAGAGGGCGCGGGCGCAGCGGAAGCCGGTGCCCCCCTGTGGGGCGTTCGACCCTCCGGCGTTGCGGGCACTTGAACGAAGGCCGACCTTCGTGTGCCAGTAGGAACCACCCCGCCTTGGTCGGTTCGCAGTCATGCCTGTGGCTTTTGCCGGTCCGGTAGGGTCGACGCCGGGCGAAATGGAATAGTACGTCGAGTCGAACCAGTCGTTCACCCACTCGTCGACGCTTCCTGCGAGGTCCCGGTGGCCAAATGGGCCGGCGCCAGCGGGCTTGCTGCCGACGGGCGCCAATTCGCCACCTGCACACCCAGACGCTGAACCATCGTCGAAAACCGCCAGCTCGCAGGTGGGTACCGCGTCACCCCACGGGAACACGCGCATTGCTGCCTTACAGCCTGCGTCATTCGCAGGTGTTGCACCATTCTTTTCGCAGGGTCCACGGGCCGCGTACTCCCACTGTGCTTCGGTAGGAAGGCTCCACGCAGACGCCTTGATGCTGTCGATGACACCGCCTCGCCACTTGCAATAGGCGTTGGCGTGCATCCAGGCGACGCCGTTCATCGGAAGCTTCTCTTTGCCAGCTTGAGGCCCTCCCTTGCTCGCGTCCCAGCCCATCGGCATGAAGCTTCCCATGGGTTCCGAACAAGTACTCGCGGCGACGCACTGCGCGTACTCGGCTAGCGTAACCTCATGAATATCGAGCCAGAACGTCGAAACGGCGACCTTGTGCTGAGGTTTTTCGTTGGAAATCGCGTTGCAGCTAGCATCCTTCTGCACGTTGCACCCCATCCAGAAAACGCCCCCTTCGACCTTTGCCATTCCAGGCGGCGCGCTGCCGCAGGCGCCTTTGCCGTCGCACCACTGACTCGTCCCACACGTCGCCCCCGCCGGCAAGGCCACATGTGCGCAGCCGGTCGCCCCCTCGCACGCATCTTTGGTGCAAGGATTACCGTCCTCGCAGTCGGTCGCCTTGCCGGGCAGGCACGCGGCGCCCCCGCAGACATCCCCCACCGTACACGCATTGCCGTCGTCGCACGCCCCGCCCACGCTCGTCCACAGCTTCTGCCCGCCGATACACTTCTGGCACGGATTCAGCGGGTTGAGTCCGGTCGCTACGCAAACGCCGCCGATCAGGCACGCCCCGGTGACGTTGTGCACGCAGTTGCCCTTGCCGTCGCAGACATCGGCGGTGCACACCAACCCGTCGCTTGCGCACGGCGCCGCCAACTTCGCCAACGGATGCACGCATTTGCCCGCGCCGTCGCAGGTGTCGTCGGTGCAGGCGTTGCCGTCGTCGCCGCACTTCGCCCCGGCCAGCGCAGGCGGGTGGGCGCACGCCGCCAAGACGTCGCACTGGTCGAGCGTGCAGGGGTCGCCGTCGTCCTTGCAGGGCAACGCGATCAACGGGTTGTGCTGGCATAGGCCGCCGTTGCACGCGTCCGAGGTGCAGGCGTTGCCGTCGTCCGCGCAACTGACCCCAATGGGCAGCGCCGGCTTGCAAGCGCCGCCCTGACAGCCCAAGGCCGTGCACGGATTGCCGTCGCCGTCGTCGGGACAATCGCCGTCGCCGCCGCACCCGACCACCGTCGCCTTGCCCTTGCACACCCCGGCCGCGCAGACGTCGCCGCTGGTCTTGGCGTCGCCGTCGTCGCAGGTGGCCCCGGCGTTGGCGGCGACCAGCGCGCAGGCGCCGTTGCTGCACAGGTTGGCCTGGCACGGCGTGACGCTCGGCGGGCACGCCACCACGGTTTTGGGGTTGACCACGCACTTGTTTTTGGCCTTGTCGCAGTACAGGGTGCCGTTGCAGGCGTCGCCGTCCTCGTAGGCCGCGCAGTCGGCGTCTTGCTTGCACTGGCAGATTTCGGCGGTGTCCTTGACGCACACTCCACCTTTGCAGGCGTCGAACGGTGAACACGGCGACCCGTCGGCGTCGCACGCCGTGCCATCGGCCTTGGCTTGCGTCGCGCATGTGCCGGTGGCTTTCTGGCACAGGCTTGCGCTGCACGGGCCGTCGTTCACGGTCGGGCACACGATCACCGTCGCCGCGTTGACTGCGCACACGGCCTTGGCCAGGTTGCAATACAGCGTGCCGTTGCACAGGTCGCCGTCGTCCCACTTGGTGCAGTCGGCGTCTTTCTGGCACGCGCAGGTGTTGCCGCCGCCCGCGCTCGCGGTACACACGCCGGCCACGCAGGCCTCGCCGGTGCTGCACAAGTTGCCGTCTTCGCACGGGGTGTTGTCGGCGACGGGCTTGGTGGCGCACGCCCCGGTCTTGGGTTCGCAGGCGTTCTTGGCGCAGGCCGTGTCGCCAACGGTCGGGCAATACACCACCGTCTTGGGGTTGGTCTGGCACACCCCGGTGGCCTTGTTGCAGAACAGTGCGCCGTTGCACAGGTCGCCGTCGTCGTATTTGGCGCAGTCGGCGGTGGCCTTGCACAGCTTGGTATCGGGTCCGGCGACGCACGCGCCCTTTTCGCAGACGTCGCCGACAGTCCAGGCCAAGCCGTCGCTGCAGGTGGTGCCGTCGGCCAGGTTGACCGCTTCGCATGTGCCGGTCGCGGTCTTGCACAGGTTGTCGGTGCAGGCGGCACCGTCGTCGGCGCAGACCACGACGCTCGCGGGGTTCAAGACGCACAGTTTGGACGTCGGCTCGCAGTAGAGGGTGCCATTGCACAGGTTGCCGTCTTCTTGAGCGGCGCAGTCGGCCGTGGTGGCGCACGGGCACGGTTTGGCGACGCCGCCGGCGCAGACGCCGTCCTTGCACTTTTCGTCGGCTGTGCAGGGGTTGCCGTCGCTGCACGCCGCGCCGTCGGTGTAGGCGTAGCCGCAGTTGCCAGTCTTGGGGTCGCAGGTGTCGACGCTGCAGTCGTTCTGGTCGTCGCAGGTCTTGATGGTGCCGGCCGTGCAGACGCCCGCCACGCACTGGCGGCCGCTGACGCACTTGTCACCGTCGTCGCACGGCGCGCCGTTGTCGGTCTGGCCGTCGCAGTCGTCGTCTTTGCCATTGCAGGTTTCCGGCGCCCCGGCCTTTGCGTCGCAGGGGGAGAGGCCCGCTGCGCCGCACGCCCGCGTGCCCTTGCATGTGCCGAGCACCTTGCCAGCGCTGTCCTTGGCCGCAATCGCGCACACGGTCGCCAGTTTGAACGCCTTCGCCGCCGGGCTGCACGGACACGCGCCGAGGCCACCGGTCGTGTCCACCGGCTGGCACAGGTCGGCCTTGACGCCCGTCACCGTCAGCGCCGGCTTGCACGCCAAGCCCGCGGGGCACGCGCCAGCCACGCACGGGATGCCGCAGAACCGTCCGTCGTCGCCGCGATCCACGCACAGGCCGGAGATGCCGAGGCTGTCGCAGTCCGCGTCGGCGCTGCAGGGGTTGCAGGCTTTGCCGGCGGCGGGCACGCACACCTGCAATCCCTCGGCGCCGCCCTTTGCCACGCAGCGCTGGCCGGCCGGGCAGCCGCTGCCGCATGCGCCCGCGCACGACAGGCCGCCGGGCTGCAATGGATCCCAAGCGCAAGCGCCGCTGGCACATTCGTCGTGGCCGACGCACGCGCAGCCGGGGGCGCCGGGGCAGGTGCCGGCCGAGACGTCAGCGCCGCCCAGGTCAAGGCCACCGAGGTCCGCCTGCGCAACGCCTGAGGTGTCGGCTGCGTCGGTCGCAGTCGCGCTGGCGGCGGTGTCCGCGGCGCCGGGCTTGTCGCTACAGGCGGTGACCAGCGCCGCGGTCAACGCGCCCACAAACACAAACTGGAACGGGATCGCCATGGCGGCGATTGGACCGGGGCGGGCGGCGGTTGTCAACCTCGCGGCCGAGGCCATCCGGCGATAGCCGCTGCGAGTTGCCTTTGGCTCCGCGGCCCGAATCCGGTTGTTCTTGATTTCGGCGCGACAGACGCGACCCGAATTGTCGTCGCGAGCCCGGCGCTCAATTCGCCCTGGGCATGGCGACGGCGTCGGGCGCGAAGTCGGTGACGGCGGCGCCGGCCGCGGGCGGTGACATGGTCTGTTTGCGTGGCTGCGGACGTTAGGGTTGCGGGATCTCCAACGTCACCGACCGCTGCCGCATTGGGCCCAGGGCAGCGTGCGTTGGATAAAAACGCCAAGAAGTCAACGCTGTGGGTGCGCCCTAACGAACGCAGCGGACACGAAATGCGTCAAATTTGTGGTTTTTGGAGGTATAGCCGTATTCGAAATGGGCCATCCATCCACCAAGTAGGTGTTCAAGTTCCAACTCGTCCAAAAAGGATGGGGTGGCGCCGCGACGAACACGCCATCGATGGCGGGGGCCTTTTGCTGGCGGTCGATCAGCGTGTGCAATTCGGTGATCGTCGGCAGACGCCAGCCAGTGCCGGACAACGCGGACTTGTTGTTCTTGCACCACTCAATGGCGTCCTGCAAAACCATCGGGGTGCCCCAAAGCTCCACCTGCCAGCGCAAGCCGGTCAACCGATCGAGCACGATCGCGCCGCCGTCGAGCACTACGAAGCGGTTGGCGACAGCCTTGGCTGGCGCACGCACTGGCGGCGGCGGGTCGCGCATCCGACCGAACCAGCCAAGCAGCGAGCTGCAGGTGAGGATCGCGAGAATCAGACCACTGGGGCGCGCATTCATGGCGTCTCCTGGTTGGCCGCACACTGGTCCCGCCGGGGCGCGTCGTTCGACGGACCTATCGGCATCTTGGTCGCCAGATCTGCAGCCCGGTCGAAGCGTCTAGCGAACACAACGCACCCAATGGACAGTCGTCGTCTTTGCCGTTGCAGGTTTCCGGCGCCCAGGCCTTGGCGTCGCAAGGGGCCAGGCCCGCTGCGCCACACGCCCGCGTGCCCTTGCACGAGCCGAGCACTTTGCCGGCGCTGTCCTTGGCCGCAATCGCGCACACGGTCGCCAACTTGAAGGCCTGCGCCGCCGGGCTGCACGGACAGGCGCCGAGTTCACCGGTCGCGTCCAGCGGCTGGCACAGGTCGGCCTTGACGCCCGTCACCGTCAGCGCCGGCTTGCACGCCAAGCCCGCGGGGCAAGCACCGGCCGCGCACGGGATGCCGCAGAACCGCCCGTCGTCGCCGCGATCCACGCACAGGCCGGCGATGCCGAGGCTGTCGCAGTCCGCGTCGGCAGTGCAGGGGTTGCAGACCTTGCCGGCAGAGGGCACGCACACCTGCAAGCCCTCGGCGCCGCCCTTGGCCACGCACCGCTGGCCGGCCGCGCAACCGCTGCCGCATGCGCCCGCGCACGACAGGCCGCCGGGCTGCAACGGATCCCAAGCACAAGCGCCGCCGGCACATTCGTCGTGGCCGACGCACGCGCAGCCGGGGGCGCCGGGGCAACTGCCCGCAGCGGTGTCGACGCCGGTCAGGTCCAGCGTGCCGGCGTCCAGTTGCGCCGCCTTGTCCGAATCGGCCGTGTCCGCGGTGGTCGCGCCCACAGCGGTGTCCGCGCCGCCGGGCTTGTCGCTGCAGGCGGTGACCAGCGCCGCGGTCAACGCGCCTAACGCCACAACTGGGAAGCGGATTACCATCGTGGCAATTGAACCGGCGCGCGTAGCGCTTGTCAACCGCGAGCCCGCAGCGCACTGGGCATCACCACGACCCGTCGACTACGGCTCCACCACCCGAATCCGATTGTTCTGGGTGTCGGCGATGTACACGCGCCCCGACTTCTTGTCGACGTGCACGCCAAACGGCCGCTTGAGCTTGGCCGCATGTGCCGCGCCGCCGTCGCCGCTGAACCCACCCTTGCTGCCACAGGTGCCGGCAAACGTGGTGATTTTTCCAGCGGCATCGATCTTGCGGATGCAGTGGTTGAAAGTGTCGGCCACCAGCAGGCTGCCATCGGCCATCAAGTCGAGGTCCACGGGCGTATTGAACGAGGCGTCGAGGGCCGGCCCGCCATCGCCGCCGTACGCTGCCTTGCCGTTGCCGGCCCACGTCGTGACGACGCCGGTCTTGAGGTCCACCTTGCGGATGCGGTGGTTCATGGTATCTGCGAAGTACAGCACCTCGTGGTCGCGGTCGATGGCCATCTTGCCGTTGGGGATGGCGGACTGCGACGCCTGCATGGCCATTGCCGCCGCCGCGACCGACCCGCCGTCGCCGCCAAAGCCTGGGCACTTGTCGGGCAGCGGGATGGCCAATTGCACCTCCACACCCGCCTGGTCGACAAAGCGCTTGAATCCCGGTGTGCCGTCCGCCAACACCGTTGCAACCAACTGATACTTCTCCGCGTCGGCCGTGGGCGTGCCATTGCAGTCTACGTAGCGGCCTTTGTCGTCTGTTTTGGGGACGCCGTCTTTGCGGCCGGTGTCGGTGACCCAGCGGTCGCCGAGCCAGGTCGAGATCTTGTCCTGGGTGTCGACAACGCGGATGCGCATGTTGGCCTGGTCGGTGATGTAGATGGCGCCCTTGGCATCGATGGCCAGGGCCACCGGCAAGTCGAGCACCGCCTTGGCCGCCGGGCCGCCGTCGCCCGCAAAGTTGCGCAGACCTGTCCCACATACGTCTGTCAAGATGCCCGTTGCGAGGTCAAGCTTCTTGATCTTGCTGTTGTGCCACGCCGCCATCAGGATCGAGCCGTCGGCTGTGAACGCGAGGTCGGTCGGGTGGTTGAGGCGCGCCTTGACCGCCGGGCCGCCCGCTCCGAGGTCGCCGATCTCGCCGGTGCCGGCGAGGGTCTTGGTCTGCTGGGACTTCGGATCCCACAGCCGCAGCATGTGGTTGTTCCAGTCGAGAAAGTAGAGCTTGGCATCTGGGCCGACGGTCATGTCCAGGGGCTGGGACATCGCCGTCTTCCAGCCGACCGACCCTTCCTGCGTGGGCAATTCGTTGACCCCATAGCCGATGACCGTGGTGATACAGCCCGATTTTCCCGCGCATGAGGGCGGTTCGACCAGCGCCGGTGTCGGGGATGGTGTCGTTTCACAGGCAGCGGCGAACAGCAGCGTTGCCCAGATCCGTTTGCGCATGGTGAGCTCCCTCGCGGAGACATTCAGGACGAAGGCCGCGGTGCCTACGGGATGACTTTGCGAATTCGGTTGCTGTACGAGTCCGCGATCCACAGCGTGCCCTTGGCATCGAAGTGGATGCCGCGCGGCCGGTTGAGCGTGGCGCCGAGCGCGGGGCCGCCGTCGCCGTTCTTGTCGCCGGGAACGGGCTTGACGACGTCGCCGGTGACGCCGCCCTTGCCGCCGCCGACCACGGTCTGGATGAGGCCGGTCTTGAGGTCGATGGCGCGGATGCGGTCGTTGCCGCTGTCGGCGAAGTACAGGCGCAAATCCGGGCCCCAAGCCAGGTCCGCTGGCATGTTCAGCCGCGCCGCGACAGCCGGGCCGCCGTCGCCCGAAAAGGCGCCTGGGCGGGGATGCGCAGCCGCGTCGTTGGCACAGGCCGCAACCGCGCCCTTGTCGTCGATGCAGCCCGAGTCGCCACTGCCGGCGACGGTCGTCACGGTGCCGGCCTGCAGGTCGAGCGCCCGGATCCTGTGGTTGCCGCTATCAGCGATGTACAGCACCTTGTCGTCGGCGCTCAGCGCCAGGCCACCCGCCGCGAAGTACGGGTTCGACCACTCGGCGGGGTCGAAGAACAAGAACTGCACCTCCCCAGCCGGCGTCGGCTTGGCCTCGTCGCCGGAAATCCCGCCCGGTTTGGCCCACGTGCCGGCGACCTTGGTGACCTGCTTGTCAGCGCCGACCTTGCGGATCAGCCAGTTGCGCATGTCGAGGATGTAGGTGTTGCCGGCCTTGTCCTGGATGGCCTTGCTGGGTTGGTTGAAGCTGGTGTGCTTGCCCAAGGGCTCACCGTCGCCGACGTACCCCGGATCGCGCCCGCAGGTGACGAACACCTTGCCCGTCAACGGATCCCACGCGCGAAAACGGTGGTTGTGCCATGCCGTCAGCAGCATCTGGCCTTTCTTGGCGATCGGCGAGTCCACGGTTGCGAACATCATGTCTGTCGGGTGGTTGAGGGCGACCGTTTCGCCAGCGGCGCCGTCCTTGAACTCGGCCTTGTCCGGGTCGCCGTCACCGGGCTCGTCGGCGCCGATGACCGTGACCATGCGGTCGGCCTGGACCTTGCGCACCCGGTGGTTGTTCCAGTCGGTGATGAAGACGTTGCCGGCTGCGTCGGTCACCAAGTCCCAAGGCGTGGACAGCTTGGCGTCGAGGCGGTGGTTGCTGCCTTCGTCGAACCCCTTGACGCCATTGCCGATGTAGGTGCAGATGGTGCCCGATTTGGCGTTCTTGCAGGTGTCGCGGTCGGCGGCCGGCTCGGTGCCGCTGCAGGCCACCATGCTGGCGATCCACGCGACCGCCGCCAGGGCCAGCCAAGTACGAGGTTCCATCGTCTGCTCCCGTCGGTGGCAGCGGGCGCCACAACCTACGCCGCGTCGCTGGCGCGCGTCGGCCGAAAAAGCGTGTCTGCTGGCGGCATGCCCGCATCCGCAGAGGCCACTGCTGCTGCGCCGGGCCGAAGCAGACTAGCGACGCGAAGCCGCAGTGTCAACGAAGCCGATGGACCCATTCCAATTTCAGCCGGGTCATGCGGCAGCGTCGGGCACCCAGCCGTGGGCCAAATCGGGGTCCAGCGTCCACCGGCCCGGCGCAAGGGGTCGCTGCACCGCCGCGGCGACCGCGACCAGGAACTCGCTGCGCTCCACGAAGCGACCGCCGAGCGAATCCAAGAGCGGCGTGTGCACCTGCGCGTCGACCAGCGCAAACCCGCGCCGCGCCAACTGCGCACACAGCGTCACGAATCCTACTTTGCTGGCGTTGTCAGCGCGGCTGAACATCGACTCGCCAAAAAAAGCGGCGCCGATCGCCACGCCGTACAACCCGCCGACCAGGCGCTGGCGCGCACCGGCCGAACGCCACACCTCGACGCTGTGCGCAAACCCCATCTGGTGCAACGTGGTGTAGGCGTCGACGACCTCGGGGGTAATCCAGGTGCCGTCCTGCCCCGGCCGCGGCACCTCTGCGCAAGCGGCGATGACACCCGCGAACTCCTGGTCGAGCGTGACCGTGAACGGGCGCTTGCGCAGGGCTTTGGCGAGCGTGCGGTTGACGCGGACTGCGGCCGGATCGACAACGAAACGCGGGTCGGGGCAATGCCACAGTAGCGGGTAGCCTTCCGCGGGCCAGGGAAAGATGCCTTGGCTGTATGCGACGAGCAGGCGATCTGGCCGCAGGTCGCCGCCCACCGCCAGCACGCCGCTGCGGTGCGCGCGCGCCGGATGGGGAAAATTCAGCTCGCTGCCCAGCGTGGCGATCGACATCGCGCGGGTCGGCTACTTTGCGGGCGATTCGGGCATGCCCCAAGCGGTCAACTGCTTGACGACCGGCTTGGCCGCCGCCCGCACGGCCTTGAGGTTGGGGTCGCGCTCCGGGCGTTCTTCCTTGGGCTTCTTCTCGTAGAAGTCGAACCCCGCGGCCACCTGCTTGCCAGCCGCGTCGCAAGCGGCAAAAAAAGCCGTGAACTCAGCCGAGGCCTTGGCGTCCAACCCGAGTTTGCCCAATCGGACCCGGTCGGTCTGCGCGCGCTTGTCCAGGATCGCGACCATGGCGCGCAGGGTCGCCAGCTTGGGCATGTCGTAGATCTGCCACGATTTGTCGGCCATGCGCTCATAGCCCGCAGCCAGGTCGGCCGCCACCGGGCCATAGGCAACGGCCACCTGTTGCTTGAACGCCTCGGGCGCCAGCGGCGCGGCGATGGCGGCCGGGTCGTCGTCCGGTTGCAGTCCGTCGGACAGTTGGGCGATCTCCGCCGCGGCGCGGTCCACCGCTGGCGCCAGTTCAAGGATCCGCGCCTGCGACTTCTGGGCGATGTTGACGACGTTGTCGATGTCCGGCGCGCCGATCTTCTTGGTCATGTAGGAGAATACGTGGTAGTTTTCGACCTGTTCCAAGGCTAGGACAATGAAGCGGTCCACGGCCACGTGTCGTCCAAGGTGCTCTTTGGCGAGCGCCTCGACCCACTTGCGCACGCCGCGGGTCTTTTTTTCCTTGCTGCCGAGTTCGCAGGTGGCATCCATGTCGTTCATGTTCACGAACATGACGTCGCGGCGTTTCATGCTGTTGAACTGGAACGGGATGAGGAACTCGTTGCGGCACTGCTGCATGTCAGCGCTGGCCTGGGCCACCAATTCCTTGACGTGACCCGCCCAGGTGTCCGCGAAGGTCGTGGCCTTGGCGTCCTCGGGTTCAGCGACAAGGATGTCGCCAAGTTCCAGTTTCGGTTGCACGGGCTCAGGCGGAAAGAAGTTGGGCGCCTCCTTCTTCTTGGCCCCATCCGACTTGCCGCACGCGCCGAGGCCTGCGAACGCGCACAGACCCAGCCACGCCACGCCGCGGAACAAACCACCCCGAAACAAGCCACTGCAAAACAAGCCACCGCGAAGATTGCGAGGCGCCATCGCCTGTCCCCCAGGGCCGCCGGGTCGGCGACGCCTATAAAAGCTTCAGGGCGACGACGGGCTTGCTGACGCCCTTGTTGACCTTGGGCGGCGCGGCGGCCGGTTGGCCCACGGCGGTGCCCACGCGCAAGTCATCGATGCCCTGCTCGGTCAGCCAGGCCTTGATGGCGTCGGCGCGGGCCTGGGCCACCTTGCGCGCAGCTTCGTCGCCAGCATCGGGCTGCACCGACACGTGGACCTTGACAGCCTCCTGCTCAAGCATGAACTCCAGCAGCGGCGTCAACCGCGCATCGCTGCCCTTTTGGAGCTTGTCGCCCTTGAACTCCAAGGTGGTCACCGGCGCATCGAAAAGGCGGGCGACCGCTTCGGCCAGCTTGTCCGGGCAGCCATCCTCGTCCTGGTAGTTGTTCTTGGTTTCCGGCTGGTTCGGGCACTTGTCCTGGGTGTCGATGATTCCGTCGCGGTCGTTGTCGAGTTCCGGGCAGCCATCGTCGTCTTCGAAGCCGTCCTTGTCTTCGGGCTGGTTCGGGCACTTGTCGGCGGGCAGGAGGATGCCATCGCCGTCCGTGTCGGCCACGTCCGGGCAGCCGTCTTCGTCCTGGAAGCCGTTCTTGGTCTCGGGCTTGTCGGGGCACTTGTCGCTGGCGTCTGGTACGCCGTCCTGGTCGTTGTCTGGGTCCGGGCAGCCGTCGCCGTCCTCGAAGCCGTCGCGGTCTTCGGCGACCGTCGGGCACTTGTCGGCGACGTCGAACACGCCATCATTGTCGTTGTCATCCTCGGGGCAGCCGTCGCCGTCCTCGAATCCGTCCTTGTCCTCGGCCTTGTTCGGGCACTTGTCCGCGTCGTCGGGCAGGCCGTCCTTGTCGGCGTCGTCGGGGGCGCCGCCCAGCCGGTAGGTGGCGCCCACGGTACCCTCGAAGTCGTGCGCCACCTTGGCGACGCCGGGCCGACCGTCCGCGCCGAGGTACAGAAGTTGCGCACGCAGGCTCCACCGCGTCGTCAGCGGCAGACTGGCGCCGGCACCAAGCGCGAACACCTTGTCGGCGTCCGGTGACTTGACCAGCATGCATCCGGCCGGCTGGGCGCCGGAGGCCGGGCACTGCGGCTTGCCGTTGAACAGCACCTCCTGGCCAATGCCGACGGTCGCAAAGGCGGCGACAGGTCCCTCGGTCAACAGGTGGTACAGGGCGTGCAACCGCCAGCCGAACACCTTGGCCGACGCATCGCCGGAGCGCAACGTGCTGGCGACGACCCGGAACTGGGCCTCAGCGCCGACCTTGCCGTCGAGCAGGCGTGTGCCGACCGTGGCGCCCAGCAGCGGTCCCGTTGCAGGAACGTCCTTGGGATTGAAGGCGTTGCCGAGGCCTGATCGTTCGTCGAAGGCCACAAGGCCGGTCATGACGCCCACGTCGATCCGCTGCGGGTCGGCGACCGCGGGTCCGGCGACGCCGGCCATCGTCAAGGCCATTGCCGTCCAAACGACCCGTCGCGCGCCCCGCGATCCGGTCGCCCAGCGCCGCGATCCGGTCTCCCAGCGCCGCTGCAGTGTCCATTTGGGGTCCAGGTCCAGGTCACGCATCGGGCAGTCCTCAGTGCACGCCGTCAACAGCGCGCAACCATGGCACGAATCGCGGCGCGGCTCAAGATCGGCGGGCGTGAGCGTTTGTGCGTGCCTCCGGCAGCCGATCGACGGATGCTACAAGGGTGTCCATGCACACTCCTTCCAACCTCCGAGCTTTTCGGCCTGCGCGGCGGCTTCCCTTGCCGCGAATTCCGCCTCAAGCGCCAGACCCTTGGAGAACGCCCGGTACATGCGGCCTTGTCCGCGGCGGATCACCCGCGCATTGAGTTGGACAGCGCGGCCGTTTGCGTC
Organism: Deltaproteobacteria bacterium; assembly: GCA_016875335.1. Classification (GTDB taxonomy): domain Bacteria; phylum Myxococcota_A; class UBA9042; order UBA9042; family UBA9042; genus SXRM01. The sequence goes on from VGRO01000079.1 coordinate 23,973, forward strand.
CTTGAAATACACATAGCGCAACAGGCGCTTGTAGTCGTCTTTGTCGCCAGCGGCCGGGTCGGGCCGCGCACACAATTTCACGCCTTGTCCCTCCGGGAGCCAGGCCTTGACCGCCTGCCACGACTTGACCCCGTAGCACTCCGCGGGCTTTGAGCTGTGGGCGATTTCGGGGGCCGCGACGCCCAGCAGACGCACCTTGTTCCAGTAGCCGTCGTCGATGACCAAGGTGTCGCCGTCGAGCACGCCGCCGAGGTAGTACCACTCCTCCGGCTTTTCGCACACCCCCGCGGGCGCCAACAGATCGAGGTCGTCGGGGTCGATCGCGCCCGCGCCGCCCCCCTGGTCCCCGGCCCCGTCCGGCGCGGTCGACGCACTGTCCTCAAGGGCTGCGCCAACCGTATTCGCACAGCCGCCGAACACAGGCGCGACGATGAGGCCAAAGGATGCAAGGAGGGCGACGTGGACGTTCATGCGCCGCATCGTAGCGGCTGCGCCGCGGGGTGCAAGCGCCGTGCAACTCCAGAATCCACCGCCCCGCGCCGGCCAGCCGCGGAGCGGCGGTGCCGGCGCCTTTTTTCGCCTCCACGCCGTGCCCGGCAGCGCCCGGCGGACCTTTTTTGCCCCCGGTTTTGCCGCCCCCCGCTGC
>VGRO01000080.1 GCA_016875335.1 Deltaproteobacteria bacterium
GCGCTTGACAGACGGTGGCGCCGCAAGTGGCCGAAACCTCGGGGTGCCGGCCGCCTAAAGTTGGCGGTGGCGCGGATTTCGCCGAAATGAGGCGGTTTTTGGCAGCCATTCACAGGTTGCAGCGGTTGATGGGCCAGTAGCGGCGGGCTGCGGCTTGGAGGGTGTCGCCAGCTCCCGTCTGTAGCGAATTCGAAGAGCATGCCTGCGCATCGCAGACGCGCCCGCAACGACCGACCGCGTCGCACGCGCAGTGCGACCGAGCAACGGCGACGAGGGCCGCGAGATGCCCAGGATCTTCGGCCGTAGCGGACGGGGTCTTGGCCACACCCAATCCCGCCGCGGCACGATGCGCGTCAGTCCTGATGCCCGAGCCGAACCACCATTGCCGGGTGCCGCGCCGCCAGCGCCCTGAGCCGACCCAACGACTGCGCATTGAGCGGCTGGTCTCCCGTGTAGTGCCCCGGCTCGACGCCGTTGTCCCAACCCCAGCGCGTGTGGCAGTTGTCACCCACCAACAACACCGGCCCCTTGGGGGTGCGCACCGCGTAGGCCGTGCTGCCGGGGGTGTGGCCGGGCACGAAAATCGCGAACACGCTGCCATCGCCAAACACGTCGACGATGCCGTCAAACGCGCCATCCGGATCCGGTCCGAACGACCACTGCCGCAGCGGGCCGTGTCCCGCAAGCAAGGCGTCAATGGACCCTGCCAAGACCAGGTGCGTCGCCGCCCGCGGCGTCGTCTCACCGGGACCGGCGTAGGTCGGCGTGCCGCGCGGCACATCTGGCATGCCGCTGATGTGGTCGATGTGCAGGTGGGTCAGCATGACGCCCGCCAGCGGCTCCTTCTGGGCTGCCAGCCACGGGCCGAGGGCCGTGCGGGTGGTCATCTTCTCCAAGTGCAGTTCGCGCGCCACCAGCCAGCCGATGCCGAGATCGCTTGGGTGGTCCTTGAAAACCTTGGCGACGCCGGTGTCGACCACCCACAGGCCGCGGGTCGGGTGACGGAGGGCGTGCAAGTAGATCTGCATCGGCTCGTCGCGGTCGCGCAGTCCCGCCGCCTTGGCCTTGGGGTGGCCGAGGTTCAAGAGCCCTGCGAGCGGCACCACCCAATCGGCGGACACGATGGTCTCCAAGGTCACCGGGCCCGGCAGGTCCAGGGCGGCTTCCATCACCTTGGACGATATGGGCTGGCCGAGGTCGCTCGGGCGCACGGCGTGGCTGCTGTAGGCGCAACTGGACGCGACGGCCGCCGCCGCGCATGCAGCCAGCGCAGTGCGAGGAATCCGGCCGCTCATGGCCTCGCTTTGGGCGCCGGCATCACCTCGGGGCAACTGCCGTCGTTCATGCACGGTTCGATGGCCCACTGCGTGCCGCCGCTGCCGAGATAGCGGCCGATGGCGTACATGATCATCGTGCCGTGGTCGAAGTAGGCTTTGCCGTCGCACGCAGACTCGTCAGTCCCGGCTGCCTTGGCATCGGCCTTGCACTGCTTCTTGAGAAAGTCGACGTGCGCTCCGGGCTCCCAGAAGCCGTGTTTGCCTCCCGGCTCGACGTACGGAAAAAACGTGCCGGAGAAGCCGCCAAAGCTGTCCTTGACGACCGCATGGGTGTGCAGCGGCGGACTGAGGCGATAGGCGTGGAAGCCGTCCTTGCCGCGCGCAGCGGGACCGGTCGGCGCAAACTTGGTGCCTTGTGCCGGCAGTGTGCTGTTGGCGGCGTTGGCGCTGCCCGACAGGTCCTCGGGATCGAACAGCACGCCGTTGCCGGCCGGGTCGACAAAGCGCGGAATCTTGTCCACGGCCTCCAGCACGTAGGTGTCGACCAGCGCCTGGTTGACCGTGCGGTCGCCCCACTGCGCCACCTTCTTGGCCCAGTCGAGCAGGCCCGCGGCACGACCGATGGCGGCACCGGTCGACACCGGCACGTTCATGTCGCCGACGGTGTTGAGGACCAGCGCGTGATTCTGGATGTCCGGGTCGGCGAAGTGGCGCGCGTACACCGCAGGATCGGCCGGGTCGAGCACCATCTGCGCAAAGCCCATGAAACGCCGAAGTTCGGGCCTCGCCCGGTGCAGGCCCAGGCCTTCGGCCAGCGGCGACAAGGGTTCGCCAGCCTTGAACCACAGCGGGTCGCTCTTGGCGTGGAACTTGACGTCGTTGCCGAATTTGTCCACCACAATCGCTGCCTTGGCGTCGGCCTTGACCTTGCACGCGCGGTGCTTGACCTCGTCGCGCACCCCGACCTCAAAGGCGTCGCCTTGGAAAAACCGCAACTGGTGGCGCTGTGCCGGCGTCGCGATGTCCGAAGCGAGGCCAAGGCGGAACGTCAGACAGCGATTCGGGCAGGTGGCCTTGTCGGCGACGGCCGCGTTGGCCTCGCAGCCTTTCTTGCAGTCCTGGTCGACCGCGAGGCGCGCGCAGTCGTATTCGCCGTTGTCGAGGTTGTCGCCGCGCACCGAGTCGCCGGGCTTGAGCTGCGCCAACTGCTTGCCGTCCAGGGTCGCGACGGTGACCTTGGCGGTGTCGTTCAAGCTCGGGATCACCGCCTGGATGGCCAGCGTATGGGCGGCCCCGTCGGGCGCGGCGATGTAGAGCGGTCCCATCAGGCGCAACACCACGGCCTCGCGCACGCCGCCTTGGATGGAGCGGATGCCGACGTCGATGAGGCCGCCTCCGCCCGCGATGGGTACGGTCGCCGAAAGCTCCGGTTCGATGCCGCCGACCACCGCGCTCATGATGCCGCCCAGCGACCCGCCCAGCATGTGCAAGGGCATGTCTGGCCCGCCCACGTCGACCTTGCCGTCGCCGTCCACGTCGCCCGCGATGTCGTCGGCCTTGCCGTTGCCGTTGACGTCCTGGGCCCACAAACGCTTGCCGTCCCAACCGCGGATGACGCGGATGAGCTGTACGTAGTCCAGGGCCGTCTGCCGCACCACGTCGCGGGTGTGGAAGGTGTAGGAGGTCCAGAAATCGGCGCCCGAGTCCTCCTCGCCGTCGGTGTCCTGGTCGCGGCTTCGGTTGGTGGTGAGCGCGGTGATGAGCGGCGACAAGCCCATGCCGCCGAAGATGCCGTTGAGCGTGTCCCGGTCTTTCTTGCCTAGGGTGAACCCGTGGCTGACGTTGTCGATGGCGATGACCGCAAGGCCCATGCGCGCGAAAAACTGGTGGAAACCGAACACCTCGGTCTTGCTGCCCGTGTAGCCGTGGCCGAGGATGACGATGCCGCGCGGCTTGCCGTCTGCGGTGGCCTCTTTGCGCGGCGTGGTGAGCCAGAACGTCACCGACTCAGGCCGGTCGTCGACTTTGTTGCCATGGACATCGGCAGGCCACGACATGTCGTTGTAGCCCAAGAACTTGCCGTCTTTGCCCTTGAGTTGGAACAACTGCGGCGACTTGTACGTGCCAAGCATGTGGTAATCGACGTACTTGAGCGCGTCGAGGTAGCGCTTGCCCTGCTCGCCGGAGGTCGAACCCGCCAGGCCCGACGCCGCCACCAGCGTCGCCACGGTGGTGAACGTCTCGCCGGACACGGCGTAGGTGTTCTCGTAGGATTTTGCTGGCTTGCTGTCGTAGAGGGGCAGCAGTTTCTCAACGTCCGGTGGGTAGGCCGCGGCGAGGTGCTTCTGCGCGCCTTTGCCGTACAGGCCGTCGCGCGCCGCCTTGAGGCCCGCCTCGATGCTGCCGGTGGTGAACGTCCAGGCAAAGCCAATCTGGTCCACGGTCAGGCCGCCATAGACCCCAGCATGGGCTGCCAGGGCCTCCTTGAGTGGCAACAGCGCCTGGGTCTGCGCGACGTGGTTGACGGTCGGAAACGGCGAGCCGACCGGCTTGCCGTCGCTGCCGCGCAACCGGTGGGTCAGCACTACGGCGTAGGTCGTGCGCTCGCGCAGCGGAATCAGCGGCCGCAGCACGAGCGTCCTGGTTTCGCGCTCCCACCAGGTCAGCAACGCATCTGCGCGTTCGGCGAGGTTCATCTCGCTGTGCTTCTTGGTCACGCCCGGCTTGTAGTTGGGCTTGTCCAACAGGCCGTCGAGGTCGGTGTCTTCGCCGGGGTCGAGCTTGCCGTTGCCGTTCTGATCTTCGTCGTGCTCTTCGAAAAGGATGTTGTTGGTGTCACCGCGCGGGTCCGCCTTCCAATAGCCGGCAATCTGCTCGACCACCACCGGAAAGTTGCCGTTGCCGATGTCGAGCGGCGCCGGCTTGCCAAACTCGGCGTGGCCCTTGGTCACGTTGACCAGGTAGATCGCGTCGTTGGCGAACGCGAAGTCGTCGCCGTGATGCCGATCGACGATGTCCTGCAGGTTGATGTCGCCGTCGAACGGCACGGTAATCGGCTGAAACGTGCCCCAACCGTCCAGTTGGTCGACCAGCTCGCGCGTCCGCCGCTCGTAGCTCGTCGCCGCCAGCATGGACGCATTGATGCGCCGACCGGTCGCTGCCGCCGGGTCGTGGATCGTCGCGAGGTCGTTGGGCAGTGGAATCTCGGGCAGGGGCCGAGCCTCGAAATCCAGGCGCACGTGCACGCCAGCCGCTTGGCTCTTGGCGAGGCCCTCGGGGCCATCCTGGCAGGCCGCGACCCCCAGCGCCACCGCGGCGATTGCGACAAGGTGCTTGTTCATGGTGGTTCCTCGTCGCATTGGCTAGAAGCTGGTCGTAGATTTCGGCAGCAACGTCAGCACCAGCCGAGCTGCCGTCACCGGCTGGTCCAGGCCCGCCAGCACGCCGCCAGGCATCAACGCTGCGGCCTCGACGCCGATGGCCACCGCGTAGTCCATGGCCCGGGGCTCCGCGCGATAGCGGACACCGAGGTCAAGTTCGGTGCCGAGGTAGGACCCGTCTGCAGCGTTGCCGAGAAAGTTGCGGGCGTGGCCGCCGCCCTGGGTCTTGCTTGCGCGCGGGTCGGCCAGCGGCAGCGGACTCCAGGCCAGCAGCGCCCCGCCGTAGATGCTGAGCCCGTCTGCCGCCTTCCAGCCGAACTTGGGGAACACGGCGACGGTGCTGGTGGCGGCTCCCCCCGTGGCGATGCGGTCGAGGTCCACGTTGGGCACGCCGACCAGATCCGGGTCCGAAGCCGACACCCGCGCCCGGCCGCTCTGCGCCGCCAGCAGGCGCTGGAAAAGCACCAGGCCAAACTGCAAGTTGGGGTCGGCACGAAAGTTGCCGATCTTGCCGTCGTCCAGGCTCGCGTCGCCCGACAGGTACAGCGCATCCAGTTGCGCCTGCATGGCCGCGGCGAACTGCACGGTGGCCCGGCCGACCGCGCCGAACTGCATCACGTCGTGGGTGGGGTGGTCCGGCGTCGGCGCCAGCGTGGTCGAACCGGCAATGACCGCCAGTTCGCCTTGCAGGCGCACCTTGACGTCGCCCATCGCCCGGGCGTAGTCGCCGGCCAGGTCCACGGCGTGGATCTCCAGGCCCCGGCCACTGGTCGCTGTTTGGCGGCGCGCCACGTAGTACGCCCCCAGCCACCGCTCGGGCGCGGTGTAGAACTTGACCGCCGCCACGACCTGCTCCGCGGCGTCGTCGCCGACCTGGATGTCGTCGGCCTGCACGTGGTCCACCGCGGCCGACACCACCAACCCCGCGAGCGGCGAGTCGGTGCCGCGCCACGGCGTCAACACCAGCGCGCCCCGCAGCACCCGGTCGCCGACCTTGGGCAGCGTGAACCAGTTGTCCGTCGCCTGGGCCTGACTGCCGTCGTTGGCCAACAGGCCCATGCCCCAGTGCGAGGTCATCCACCCGGCGCGGACCTGGGCCACGTCGCCCAACCGCCAACCCGCCCAGGCCTCGGTCGGCACATAGGCGTCGACGGGCGCATCGGGCAAGCGGTCCCCGGTCCAGGCCACAGGGCGCCGCGCATAGGTGCGCACCCACTCGCCGGACAGCGCCGCCATCGCCGCGAACTGGCCCAGGCGCTTGCCCGTGTCGAAGCCGAGTTCCGTGCGGGCGCGCCCCAGCATCTCGGGAGCATCGCTGGTCATCGCGCCGAACCGGTCGGCGGCGAACGACGACGTGCGCTGGCCAGCCGCAAGCACCCCGACACGCAACGTCAGCAGCGGCGGCGTGGGGACCGGCGGGACGACGGGCGCCGGCTCGGGAGCCATGGCCACCGGGGCGACGACCGCGGGCGCAACTGGGGCCGCGACGGGCGTGACGTCGCCTGGTGGCGGCGTGGCGACCGGCAGCGACTCCTGGGCCAGCGCAGGGCTGGCGGACAAGACCAGCATCAAGGTGAAAGAACGCAGTCGCATGGGCAGAGTCCGCCAGTTCGGCACGCGCCGGGGATCGCGAAGGTAACCGGGTTGGCCAGGGTTCGCAATTGGGTGGATTCGCAAGGAACCGCCGATCCGCGTCGCGGCCATTGGCGCCGGCCTGGGCCCGGTCTGCCGCACGGACGGCGGCTGGAACCCGAGCGCTGCCGCATGGGTGACCCGGATGCGGACGATTCCCAGAACCGCGATCGTTGCGACCGTGCGGAGCTTTCAGGTCAGCCGGGTGCGCCGGACAGGTGCAGGCCCAGGTTCTGGTACAGGGTCAGTTTCCGCCATGAATGCGAGGTATTGCGAGCGGATGAGTGTCAGAGCGGACCATGCGGGGGCGGCGAACATGCCAAGCGGCGAATTGTGTTGGATCCTTGGCAGTGCGGGCGGGGCCTGCCGCTGGTGGAGACGCTGATTGCCGCCGAAGACCGGCCATTCCTCGACTTGGCGCGGTCGGCAACCGACGCCGAATTGCTTGCGCGGTTGCGGTGATCGGCGTTGCCCGATGTGTCAGGCCGTTCAGGTGCCGCGGCCGCCTCCGGTGCGACGCTCACGCCACCGCCCAAGGCAGGCGCAGCCCACCTGGGTCCCGCTCGGCCAACTGCCGCCTGAGCGCGCCCAGGAGCACCGCAAACGCCTCACTCGCAAGGGCCGGCGTCGGACCGTGGCTCACCGAAAAACTCGCGGTCGTCACCAAGGCTGGCCCCGGACGCGCCGGCTCAAAAGTCAGCGTCGCTCCAGCACCGCCGTCGAGCGCCACGACCGCTTGCTCCAGGCCACGGCCGCGCCGGCCCGCCCCACCGAGCGCCCAGCCGTGGCGCTCCAGCAGGTCTGCAAGCCCGAGCGACGCCAAAACCTCGCTCCACCTGGCCTGGGCGGCGCCATCCATCGGCAAGACTTGTTCACCGTGCGGCACTTCTGCCCGAGCAGGGGCGATCGGGCGCACAACGTCTTGCTCCCAGCCAAAAGCCTCGACATAGGGGTGCTGCAGGCCATTGCATCCCTGCTTGCCGTATTCGCACGCAGTGCGCCATAGGCACGAATAGCGCGGCACCGCGGGCCAAAAGGCCGGCTCGACAAGGGTCGTCGGTTGGCTGTCGTCGTGCTTGGCGGCGTGGGCGCCCAGCAGGCAGCGCGGAAACCACTTGACCAGCGACGGCACGGCCGCGGCATCGCAGGCATCGAGCGCCCGCAGCAGGTGCGGTTGCACCTCGCCCACCCGCGCCATCGCCAGCCGGGTGTCTGGGCGGTCCACGCGCAGGTGCAGCGTCCAAAACGACAGCAGTTCAGGCCGCAGCGGCAAGATCAGGGCCACGATGTCAGCGAGATGGCGATGGTTGTCGGCGCAGATGCAGGTGTTGGTGTACAGGCCTGCCGCGCTGGCCTTGACGGCCTCCATGCCCCTGACGATGGCCCCAAAGGCGCCCTGGCGCTGGGTGATCCGCGCGGTGCTCGGTTCGTCCCAGCCGTGGACCGAAACGAAGAACTCGTCCACGCCCGCGTCGATGAGCCGCTGCAGGTAATCGCGATCGGCCAGGCGCGTGCCGTTGGTCTGGATGCGCACGTGTTCGACGCCGGGCACCTGGCGAGCGATGGCGATGTAGTCGAAAAGCGCGGGTTCGAGCGTGGCCTCGCCGCCGGACAGGATGATGCGCGACACGCCCCGAAACAGCTCGGGACGGCCGAGCCAACTGCGAAAGGTCTCGGGGGTGATGCCTTGCAAGCGGTCAAGGCCATCTTCGACCAAGCAGAAGGTGCACGCGAGGTTGCAGTGGAAGCCGAACGTCAGCAGCAAGTTCTCGGTGTGGGCGAGGCGCGGTGGCTCATGGGAGCCCCACGACACGGCACCGCCCGACCACGATGGGGGCGGCAGGATGGCCGTACGCGGTTCAGAAACTCGCATAGATCCCCGCCTTTCCGAACACCAGGGGCGGTTCGCCCGCCGCCGGTGGTTCGCCGCGCGCAAAGTCAACGCCGAGGTCGAAAAGCGCGTGTTGCAGGTAGGGCGCGGCCCCGTCGAGGGCCTGGCAAAAGTCCGCCGGCCATGCGTGCCTCTTGCACATCCACGCCACCTGGGCCACCGAAACGCGCTGGAAATACACCGTGTCGGCCCGGCGCTTGCGGGCGAGCCAGATGCGCCAGGCGGGCAAGAGCTGCGGCGGCAGCAGCCGGGCCAGCGTCAACGGATGCCGCGGTGCGTGGACGCTCGACTGCAATGCCTGCACCAGCGGAACGATCTCGCCGTCGACCTCGAAGTGGCGGTAGTGGTTCTCCAGCTCGACTGCGTCGCCTTGCACCTTCCACGACAGGTCGAGGCCCTCCTGGTAGAGCCGAACGTGGGCCGGTTTGCCCGCGCGCAAATGCTCGACCGTCAGCTCGACCGAAAAGAACGTCCACGCCACATCGGCCGGCGGCCGGGCGTCGATGGGCATCGGAAACGCCGGGCGCACCAGATCCAGCGACAGCGCCGAGGGCACGTGATCGCGGCGGTAGAAGTAGAACTCCCACCACAGGTCGTCTTGGTCTGGCCGGTGCTTGACGCCCCAGACGGTGCATTGCGGGCCCAAGATGCGCTGCAGGTTTGCGATGACCCCGGCGCCCTCGGTGCCCACGCCCATGCGGTCGAAACTCCACCGCAGCAGGTTTTGCGTTTGCAACCTTGGGTATGGATTGGCAAGCGACGCGTAGGGCATCAGGCAGAAGTCGTAGAGCACCGCGCGGCCCTCGGGTTCGACCACCTGAAACCCGTCGGGTGGATGACCGTGGCCCGGCTCGGCGAGAATGGCGGCGACCACCGGCGAGGTCGGGTCGGCCGTGCGCCAGTCGGGCACAGGGTTGGGCAGCATCTTGGGCGGGGCGGGGCGCTTCACGGTGGGCCAAGGCGCGGTCGGCGCACCGCCAGTATCGCCGGTCTGCGGGCGGCTGGCGAGGCTGGCGCAGGTCTCACCGGTCGTGCCGGCGCCACAGCGGCTCCAGGCGCGCCCAGCGGCCGAGCGCCTGCCAGTCTTCGGCGGGCACCCAGCCCGCGATTCTCAATACGGCCAGCCACAACGCCGCGGCCAGCGCGATGCGCGTTGCCAAGCCGAGCGCGAGGCCGACCTGCCCCGGCACGACCAGTGTCTCGCCGACCGACAAGCGCAGCCACAGCGCCGGCACGGCAACCGTCACTGCCGCCAGCCCGCGCACGGCCAGGTCGCGCCACGGAAAGACCGTGCCCACCGACGTGTGCGTCGCGGCGGCGATGGCCCACAGCATCCAGGCGATGGCGACCGCCTGACCCGCCGTTCCCGCCGCGGCGGCCAGCCCAACCCGAGCCTGGACTTCGCCGTCCGGTAGCGACGCAAGACCGCCAAGCAACGCTGCATTGACGGCGATGCCTGCGACCTGCGACCACAGCACGTGGCGTGGGCGGTCCAGCGCCAGCAGCATCGTGCCGTAGGTGGTCACGCGCAGCGGCAAGAGCAGCGCAGTGATGGCAAAGGGCAGCGCCGCCGACCGCCATGCCGGCCCACCGTAGAGCAGTTCCAGCACCGGACCGGCCTCTACAGTCGCCACGACCCACAGCGGCAGCATGACCAGCGCCAGGCGGCGGATGCCCGCGTGCCACAGGTCGAGCGCCGCGTGGGCCGACCCGCCGGCCGCGAGCCGCGCCAGGTGCGGCAGCACGGCCACCGCCACCGCGTTGGGCAGCATGGTGACGACGGGCAACTCCTGGCTGCCGACGGCCAGGTCGGCAAAGGCGGCGGCTGGGAGCAGCGCGCTGGCTACCGCCGTCGACAAGCTGCGGTTTGCGATGCCCGCCGCACTGGTCAGCCACAATGGCCAAGCGGTCGGCCACAGCCGATCGGCGACCGCCGCGGGCGTGTCGGCGCCCAGACCGCGCAGGGCGCGCCACAGCAGCGCCAACCGCACCACGGCGACCCCGCAAAAACTCGCCATCAGCCACGGCGCGCCAAGCCCGAACGCTGCGGGCACGAGCAGCGCCAGGTTGGCCGCCCCCGACAGCAGCAATCCAGACAGCGCCGCGGCCCGGTGACGCTGACTGCCGAGCAGCACGGCTTGCAGCACCTGGCCCGGCAGGTCCAGTGCCACCGCCAGCGCCGCCCAGCGCAGCACCGCCGCTGTCTCGCCGCGTGCAGATAGTGATACGGCGAGCACCAACGCACCGCCCAATCCGGCCGCCGCCGCCAGCCATACCAGCGCGCGGGTCGCCAAGGAGCGGCCGCCGCCGAGGCACCGCGGCAAAAGCGCCATCAGTGCATCCGGCAGCGCCAGCGTGCCCAAGCCTGTGCACAGCCCGTACCAGGTCAGGCCGACGCTCAAGATGCCGAAGCCCGCCTTGTCGAGCAGCCGCGCGAGGATGAAGGCGCGCAGCGAATCGAGCGCCGCCACCAGGACCCGGCCGAACAAGACGGCGCCGATCTGGCGCTCCAGCGTAGGGCGGTCGGCCGGATCGGTCATGACGCAGGTGGCTTGCGAAACAGGCACAGCGCCGACGCCGGGCGGCCAGGCAACAGCACCTCCGCTGCGCGTACCGCCCAGGCCGGCCAGCCGCGCTCGGGCAGATAGCCGGAGTTCCAGCGCCACAAGACGTTCTTGAGGACTGGCATGCACCGTTCCAGGCGCAGCCCAGCGGCCGTGCCGATGGCGCGAAACTGGTCCAGCGAGAACCCGGCACCTTCGTCGTCGGGCCGGGTGCGGAAATGGTCTGCGGTGACGGTGTCGTACCAGAGGAACCAACCGCCCGGCGGCAGCCGCGCGGCGATGCCGTGGACGGCCCGATCCAGCTCCGGTCGTGTCGGCAGGTGCATGAGCACGGTCCAGGCCATCGCCACATTGTCGGGCGGGTCGGCCGCGGGCAGATCGAGGAGGTCGCCGCTCTGCACGTCGATGGCCGGGTGCATCCGTCGCGCCTGCGCCAGGCGATGCTGGGACAGTTCGACGCCGCGCACGCGGTGGGTGTCGCCGGTCAGCTCCGCTGCAAACCGCAGCATGGCGCCGCCGCCGCACCCGAGGTCGACCACCCGCGCCTGCCGCCAATCCAGACCCTGCGCCTGCATGTAGCGTGCGGCCGCAGCGAAGGCCTCGCGGGTGCGGGCGTACAGGTACCAGCCGGTGGGCGCGAGCAAACCGTAGCGCGAGGATCCGGCGGCGGCCTCGGCCTCGCGGCCGTCGTAGCGTTCAGCGATGACCTGCTTGTAGCCCTTCACGCGCGCCTTGCACCGCACCCTGGTGCGGCCGCGGGCGCAGCGTAGGCTGGCGGGGCTGGCGGGCGCAAGGGCGGCGTGAACGCGGGAAGATCCGCGGTCGGCAGCCCCTCAGTCCTCTTTGGCCAGGTACAACGGGCTGCGCTGCTTGAGAATCAGCCGCTGCAGATGCCCGTCGCCAAAGTCGGCCAACTGCTCCTTCATCGGCCGCACGACGATGCCCTCGCGCAGGTGTGCGCTCAGCGTACTCGGCCCGTCCGCCGCCTGTTGCAGGCTGCGGCCATTGAGCCACTCGCGCAGGGTCACGCCGCTCGCCAGCACCGGCACCCGCCAGCGCTCGGGCACCAGCCCGATGAAATCGGCGGCGTCGAGGTAGCGGTGGCCGACCTTGACGTCGAACAGCCGCACCTCCGGCTTCTTGAGCGCGTAGATGTTCCTCTGGATCGACGGCCCGATGAGTTCGCCGCGCAGCGCCACCAGTTCTCCCGGGCCGTGCGGCACCCGGTCCAAGAACTCCAGCAGGCCCTGTTCGCGCGCGACCTTGCAGTAGGTGTTCTCCACATCGGGCAGCTCGACGATGGCGTTGCCGCGCTGGCACACCACCTTGTCTGCCGTCTCGGTGCACACGGTGGCATGGTTGGTGCCCTCGAGTTTCTCGGTGATGACGACCAACTGGTCCATCAGCATTTCCAGCGCGCGCACGAAGCGATCGGCCCCCTCGATGTCGTACACGCCCAGACCGGTCGGCAGCGCAGTCAGGATGCCGTTGGCCGCGAAGGTCTCTGGCGGTTCGTATTTGACCACGCCCAGGCGCGCGGTGAGGTCCAGTCCGTGTGGATCGCCATCGATCAGGGTCGCAGGCCGCGCAACCAGGCCCTGCGAGATCTGGCCGCGCAACTGCACGGTCTTGACGCGGTTGCGCTGCGCGCCGGCCAACATGTTGCCGATGCCGAGCCGGTCGATGATGGGCTGGGGCAACACGCTGTCGATCGGGAAATACACGACCTCGTCGCCGACGGCGTACTCGCCCTTGCGGATGCAAAACTGGAAGGCGAGGCCGGCGACCTTGGCCAGCTCGAGCCGGTCGGCGTTGGGGTGCGGGTAGATGTCGGCGATCCGTTCAAGGGTGACGGCGAAGAAGGCCATGGGTCGGGTCGAAGCCGGAACCCAGGCCGGCGCGGGGCTGAGGGTAGGGTCGGGACGCGCGGCGTGCAAGGGGGTCTCCGCCGACGCTGCGATGGCCCGGATGGGTCGTTCATTCCGCGCTTTTCGATCGGGCTCGCCCTGGATCTTGATCCATCGGATCCTCGCCCTTGTACGAGAATCGTCAGCGCGCAGTCGACGTCGGCACCCCGGGCAGCCGCGCCTCCAACCACTGCACGATGTCGCCAGCGATGGCTGCGCCCTCGGGTTCGTGCAAAAGGTCATGCTCGACGCCTGGGTAGAGCTTGAGCGTCTTGTCCGCCGACCTGGCGCGCTGGACCAGGGCCTGGCTGCCTTTGGGGTTGGTCAGCTTGTCGACGGTGCCGTGCAGCGCCAGCAGCGGAACGGCCATCTGGTCCATGCGCGCGCCGATGTCGTCGAAGGCGCCCAGCAGCTCCTTGGCCGTGCGCGCCGGACCCGCCTCGTGGTGGACCAGCGGGTCGCAGGCAATCGCCGCCACCACCTTGAGGTCGCGCGAGAATTTGGCGTCCGGCAGGTCGAGCACCTTGCTGCGCGGAGCGATGCCGGCGATGCGCCGCGTCAGCCAGATGAGGAACCCCGAGACGTCGTCGCCAGGCACCAGCGCGGGGGCGCTCAGCACCAGGCCCGCGGGCGCAGGCTTGGCGGCGAGCGTGTACAACGTGGCGATGGCCCCGCCCATACTGTGACCGAACACGAAAAGTGGCTTGTCGGCGAGCGCCGAGCGGGCGGTGTCGGCCACCGCGGCCACATCGGCCACGTAGTCGTCAAAGGCCTCGACCCAGACCCGCTCGCCCGGCGATTGACCGTGGCCGCGCAGATCCAGCGCCCACACCGCCCAGCCTTTGGCCGCCAGTTGGTTGGCGAGACCGGCATAGCGATTGCTGTGGTCCTTGAGGCCGTGCACGACCACCAACGACGCCGTGGGCGCGCCCGCCGCGGGTGCCCACGTCTGCACGCGCAGTTGCAGCCCGCCCTTGCCCGCGACCGTCGACTCGCGGTGTTGGACGCCCTGTGTCACTCCCGGCGCTGCGGGACACGGCGCCACGGGGGCGCTGCCGCATGCCGCCACCGCCAGGCCAATGGCCACGGCCACCCAGCTTGCTCGCATGTCGTCCCTGCCAGCGCGCCCCCAACGCCCGCGGCGCCAAGGTGCCACGACTGCTACCACCGTCGCAATCCGGCGCAAGAAACCACTGTATCTTCAAGGTCCTGAACAAAGGCCCCCTCCGTTCATGGCAACTTTACGGGCTGCCGCGGGCCGCGCACAATCCTGCCGCGGCCTGTGCACCGCCAGGACCTCGCCCGATGGCCACCGAAACCGAACTCAAGCTGCTTTTGGAGACGCTCGACGACTACGCGGTGGTGCTTCGGGCGCTGCAAGGCATGGCCTGCGCGGAGGTGCGCGAATCGCGTCAGGTCAACTACTACCTCGATACCGTGGACCGTTCCTTGCTGCGCCAGCACGCGATGGTGCGCGTGCGCGTGGCCGACGGCGCGGCGCTGCTGACGGTCAAGGTCAAGCCGCGGTTGCAGGGCGGCGTCATTGAGGTCGCCGAACACGAGCGCAGCCTGGATCCGGACCACGCGGCTGCGTGGTTGGCCACGCCGCCGTCGCGCACCGGTCTCGCGTTCGACGTGGCGGGTTGGCTCGGCGCGGGCGGCGTGCTGGCGCAACCACTGCCGGCAGAAGCGCAGTTGCAGGTGCTCGGCGCCATGCACAACACCCGCCGCAAGGTGCCCGTCGATGGTGCGCGGTGGGGGCTGGCGGCGGGCGAACGGGTGGTCGCCGAACTCGACCGCGCCCACTACGGCGCAGGCGGGGCCGAGGCCGAACGGTTCGAGTTGGAGATCGAGCACGTCCAGGCCGCCACGATGCAGCCCGCGGTCGAAGCGTGGCTTGCGGGACTGGACGTGGCATTCCGGCGCGCGGAAGAAACCAAATACGCCCAGTTCTTGCGGTTGGCGGAGCGGCATGCGGGGTGGGGCGCGCTGGCGTGAAGGACCGGCCTTACACCGCTTGGGGCACGCACTCGGCCACGTCGGCCCGGAAGCCAAACAGCGCTCTCGCCCGTTCGTCTGGCTCCATCAGCGCGGCCCAAAGGCGGGATTCCAGGAGGTCCGGGATCAGCAGGCCTGCAGCCAGGCCGGCGCGCAGCCATTGCCGGTCGCGCAGTTCGCTGCGCGCATACTTCGACACCGCGGCGTCGTGAAGGTCGAGGAACCAGGCTGTTGACCTGCCCCCGACCACCCCGCAGCCAGAGTCGCCCGATGACACCTCAGTGACACCGGCGCCTTCGCGGCACGCGCTTTCGCAGACTTGCGCGCGCCTCTCGCATTGCCGCACCCCCGCGCCCCTGCGTACCCTGCGCCCGGGTCCGCACCGCCGGACCAGGTCGCCCTATGCCCACCGCAACCCAAGCCTGGTTCCTCGAAAGCGGCGGCCAGCCTCTGCGATTTCGCGACCTCACGTTGGCCGACCCGGCCGTGCATCAGGCGGTCGTGCGCGTGCTCGCCTGCGGCCTGTGCCACACCGACCTCGGGTATGCCGACGGCTCGGTGCCCACCAAACACGCGTTGCCGTTGGTGCTCGGCCACGAGGTGGTCGGCGTGGTGGAGGCGGTCGGCGACGAGTCGCACGCGGCGCTCGTGGGCAAGCGCGTGGTCGTGCCTGCGGTGCTGCCCTGCGGCAAATGCGCCTACTGCAGGGCTGGCCGCGCCAATGCGTGCCCGCGGCAGGTGATGCCCGGCAACGACGACCACGGCGGGTTCGCGCGGCATCTGTTGGTGCCTGCTGCTGCCCTGCAGCCGTTGCCGGCGGCCCTGGACGGCGACGACGTGCGCGCGCTGTCGGTGGTCGCCGACGCGGTCAGCACGGGATGGCAGGCGGTATTGCGCAGCGGGCTGCAGGCCGGAGACGTCGCGTTCGTGGTCGGCGCGGGCGGCGTGGGCGCGTTCGTGGCCCAAGTCGCCAAGGCCATGGGCGCGACGGTCGTTGCCCTGGACACCAGTCCCGAGCGCCTGGAGCTGGCCCTTCAACTGGGCGCGGATCGCGCGGTGCCCGTGGCCGGCCGACCGGGCAAGGACGTCAAGGCGGAGGCACAGGGCCACGCCAAGGCGCTGGGCGTGGACTCTTTGCGCTGGCGCATCTTTGAGTGCAGCGGGGCCGCGGCCGGCCAGACGCTGGCGTGGAGCCTGCTCGGTCGCTGCGCCACCTTCGTGCAAGTCGGCTACGCGGCAGCTGCGGTCGAGCTCAGGCTCTCCAACCTGATGGCGTTCGACGCCACCGCACACGGCACCTGGGGCTGCCCGCCCGACCAGTACCCGGCGTGTTTCGAGCTCATCGCCGCCGGCAAGGTGCAACTGGCGCCGCTGGTGGCCTATGCGCCGATGGCAACGCTCAACGACCAGCTGCGCGCGATGGCGGACCATAAGCTGACGCGGCGCATGGTCCTCGACCCCGCACTCGACTGACCGACAAGGACGGCCCATGACCACGCTCAACGACCACAACCTGATCGCCGACCCGGTGTTCGACCAAATCCGCTACGAGACGCGGCCGGTGTACGACACCAAGGGCGCGGCGGTGCCCGATCTGCACGCCGTGTGGATTGCGCTCGACAACGAGAAGCAACTGAACTCGTACACGACCGAAGCTGTCAAGCAGGTGATTCTGGCTTTCCGCAAGGCCAGTTGCGACCGGGCCGCGGTGGCGGTGGTGTTCACGGCGTTCGGCCACAAGGCGTTCTGCACCGGCGGCAACACGGCCGAGTACTCGACCTACTACGCGCACCGGCCGCTCGAATACCTGCAGTACATGCGGCTCTTCAATGACATGGTCACGTCGATCCTGCACTGCGACAAGCCGGTCATTTGCCGCGTCAACGGCATGCGCATCGGCGGCGGTCAAGAGATTGGCATGGCCTGCGACTTCTCGGTGGCCGGCGACCACGCGCGGTTCGGCCAGGCCGGGCCGGTCCACGGGTCCGCGCCGGACGGCGGATCCACGGACTTTCTCGATCAGTTCGTGGGATTCGCCAAGGCTGTGGAATCGCTGGTGTTGTGCGAACCGTGGTCAGCCCACAAGGCGGTGCGGCTCGGCGCCATCAACGACCTCGTGCCGGTGCACAAGACGGCCGACGGACAGTTCATCGCCAACCCGCTCGCCGTCACCGATCGCTACCTCGACGACCAGGGCCGCATCGTCCATGGCGAATGGAAAACCGGCGCCGAAGCCGAGGCCGCCAAGAAGCTCGCGGCCGCGTGCACCATCGACCTGTCGCTGCTCGACGCGGCGGTGGACAAGCTGGTCACGCGGCTGATGAACACCTTTCCCGACTGCACGCGCAAGACGCTCGAGAGCGTGCGCAAGAAGAAGCTGCAGCACTGGTACCAGAACGGCGAATCGAACCGCAGTTGGCTCGCCAACAACATGGCGACCGAGGCGGCAGCCGGATTCCCCGCGTTCCACTTCGGCGACCGGGCCGAGCGCGAGATCGACTTTGTGCTGCTGCGGCAGCGGCTGGCGGCCGGGGCGCGCTTTGACGAGGCGCTGATTGCCGCGGTGCTCAAGCCAAGTGCGCGGGCGGGCCGGGCGGCGTACCGCGGCGCGAACGACTGAGCGGCGGCGAGCGTGGGCAGCGAAAGGGGGCGACAGGTGGACGGCGGGCAAGGCGGCACCATGCATATCGAGGTTCAGCGTCTGGAAGGCGACACCGTCCTCGACCTGTCCTTGCAGGCTGGCAAGGGCAACGTGCTCACCACCGAGGTGCTGCACGAGTTGGTGGCCCACCTGCGCGCCCACCGCGACCGGCCGCACCTGCGCATGGTGCTGCTGCGCGGATCCGGCGGGCAATTCAGCTTTGGCGCCTCGGTCGAAGAGCACCGCAAGGACCGGGCGGCGGCGATGTTGCGCGAGTTCCACGCCGCGCTGCGCGCCGTTGCGGCGTACGACGTGCCGGTGGTGGCCCTGGTCGAGGGCAAATGCCTGGGCGGCGCCTTCGAGTTGGCCTTGGTCTGCCACACCGTTCTGGCGGCGCCCAATGCGGCGTTTGCCTGTCCTGAGATCAAGCTCGGCGTGCTGCCGCCGGTGCTGGCCGCCGTGGGTGCGTGCCGGCTGGGCGCTGCGTGGACGGAGCGATTGGTGCTGACTGGCGCCGAGCTGCCGCTCTTGGCCGCGGAGGCGACCGGGTTTGCGGTGCGGCTGCCGGCGGAGACGCCCCCCTTGGATGCGGCGCTGGCCTGGTACCGCACACACCTCGCGCCGCTCAGCGCCCACAGCTTGCGGGTTGCAGTGCGGGCGGTGCGCGAGGGGACCGGCATGGCTGCCGCGCTCGGCGAACCGCTGGACCGCGCTGAACGGCTGTACCTCGACCGCTTGCTGCCGAGCCACGACGGCAACGAGGGCATCGAGGCCTTTTTGGGGCGCCGTGCGCCGCACTGGAGAGACGCGTGACGCCTCCACACGACATCGCCCCTGGCCTTGGGCCCATCGGCCGCGCCGCTGACCCATGTGCGGTGTACGTCGGCCGGGCGCGGGCGCTTTTCGACGACAAAGCGCTCGACCATGTTCGGGCATGGAAGACCGCGCACCCCGGCGCGCTCGCCGTCGGCCACATGCCCATCTACACGCCGCGGCCACTCCTGGAGGCGCTCGGCTGCCTGCCGGTGGCAGTGTTCGGCGGCGGCGAAGAAGTGGACATCATCCGCGGCGACAGCTATTTCCAAAGCTACATCTGCCACATCCCGCGCAGCACCATCGAGTTGGCGTTGGCTGGCACCTACGACTGCCTCGACGGCATGATCTTCCCGAGCATCTGCGACGTCATCCGCAACCTGAGCGGCATGTGGAAGATGCTCTTCCCGGACCGCTACGCCGCCTACCTCGACTTGCCGCAGAACTTCAGCGCGGGCATCGGCGGACGCTTCTACGAACACGAATTGCGCCGCATTGCCGCCGAGTTGACTGCGCGCGGGGCATTGCCGCTCGGCGATGCACGTATGCGTCAGGCACTGCGCGACGAGAACCGCCGCCGCCGCGCCATCGCCCGCTTGGATGCGCTGCGCCGGGCCGAACCGTGGCGTTGTCCGGCCAGCGAAGCGTATCTGCTGGTGCGCGCCGGCGCCGGGCTGCTGGCCACGGACCACGCCGAACTGCTGGAGAGCTTCCTCGATGCGGCGCCGCGGCGGGCGGGTCGGCCGCTCGACAACGTGCGGGTGGTGTTGTCGGGCTCGTTTTGCGAGCAGCCGCCGCTCGACCTCATCGTGGCGTTGGAGAAGGCCGGCTGCGACATCGTGGACGACGACTTTCAACTGGGCCTGCGCACCATCGAGGGCGACACCGACGACACCGCTGCCGACCCGCTCAAGGCGCTCGCGCACGCGTTCCTGGACCAGGGCCGCGCGACCGCGAGCCGGTACATCGACAAGGACGAAAAGGGCCGGGCGCTGATCGACCAAGTCAGGGCGGCAGGGGCCGACGGCGTGGTGTTCGCGGCCGCCAGCTTCTGCGACCCGGCGTTGCTCGACCAGCCGATGTTGGAGACGGCGCTGGCCAAGGCGGGCGTGCCGTTCACCAGTTTCAAGTTCGCAGAGAACAACGGGCAATTCCAGACCATTCGCGAGCAGGCGGGGGCGTTTTCCGACTCCGTCAAGCTGTGGGGCGCGGCCCACTAGCGGCCGCCCGGGGGCATCATGGCAGGGGGACACCACATGGCCGAAGCGCCGGGCAAATCCGCGCCCGCGGCCGGCAAGGACGACTCGCAGAAGCGCCAAAAGGACATGATTGGCGCCCACTTCGCCAAGCTGGCGCGCGCCAAGGAAAATGGCCAGAAGGTGGTCTACACGTTCGTCCCGGGCAACCTGACGGAGCTGATGACCGCGCTGGACTTGCTGCCGGTGCTGCCCGAAATCAACGCCTTGCAGTCGGGCATGCGCAAGAAGTCCGCCGTGTACATCGCCGAGGCGGAGAAGGCCGGACACAGCGAAGACGTCTGCACCTACGTCAAGTGCGACATCGGCATGCTCAAAAGCGGCAACATCGGCCCCACCGGTGAGAAGTTGCCCGAGCCGGACCTGTTGCTGCTGTCGTACACCGGGTGCTTTACGTTCCTCAAGTGGTTCGAGCTGTTGCAACAGGAGTACCACTGCCCGGTGGTGATGCTGCATGTGCCGTACCAGCCCGACGGCGTGGTCACCCCGGCGATGCGCCAGTACATCGTCGACCAACTGGAGAACGAGGTCGTGCCTGCGCTGGAGAAGCTCGCAGGCAAGAAACTCGACCGCGCGTACCTGGCCGAAAAGCTCAAGCTCAGCGCCCAAGCCGAAGACGACCTGGTGTGGGTGTGGGAGTCGGCGCGCCACAAACCGAGCCCGATCGACGGCTACTTTGCCGGCGTGTATTACATCGGCCCGATTTTCTCGGCGTTTCGCGGCTCGCAGGACGCGGTGGACTACTACCGCCTATTGCGCAGCGAGGTGCAGGCGCGCATCGACGCCGGCAAGGGCCCGGCCACGCCCGACGGCGACCTGGACGAGCAGGCGGTGCGGCTGGTGGTCGAAGGCCCGCCAAACTGGACCAGTTTCAACGACTTCTGGCACATGTTCAGCAAGGAGAAGGCCGTCATCGTCGCCTCGACCTACACGCGCGTCGGCGGCCTGTACGACCTGGGCTTTCGCCACGACCCGGCCGACCCGCTGGGCACGCTCGCCGACTATTGCCTGGGCTGCTACACCAACCTGGGACTGCCGTCGCGCATCGAGCTGCTGGCCAAGTATGTCCGCGACTACAGCGCCGATGGCTTCTTCATCAACTCAGTCAAGAGCTGCAACAGCTTCTCGGCCGGCCAGTTGCTGATGCTGCGCGAGGTCGAAAAAAAGACCGGCGTCCCCGGTGGCTTCATCGAATCGGACCTGGTCGACCCGCGCTACTTTGGCAAGGCCAACATCGAGAACCGCGTGCAGAGCTACCTGCAGATGCTGCACGCCCGCCGCGACCGCTCGCTGTCACAGGTGCCGGTGCGCGCGACCTCCGCCGCCCAGGGGGTGTCGCCGTGACCGCAGCCATGCAATGCACCGTCGGCATCGACTTGGGCAGCACCACCACCAAGGCTGTCATCCTCGACCTCGATGGGCACATCGTCGGCCGCGGCATCACCAACAGCCGCAGCAACTACGAGGTCGCGGCGGCGGTGGCGCGCGACGAGGCCTTGACCGCCATGCGGTTCTCGCTGCTGCAGCGGGCGCTCGACGAGGCCGGCGCGTTGGGCCGCGCGCTGGAGAAGCCGCTGGGCGACGCCTTTCGCCTCGAATTGTACCTGGTCGAGTTGGCGGCGCTGCGGGGCGAAATCGAACGGCTGCTCGACCAACCGGCCCACGCCAAGCTGCGCGACCTGCTGCAGCCGGCGGCGCGCGACATCCTGACGGAAATGACGCGGACGGCGCCGGACCTGTTTGCGCCGGGGGCAGAGCGGAAAAGCGATTTCTTCCGGGACATCGCTGGCGCCGTGTTCGTGCGCGCGGCCGAGGACCTGTGCGGCAAGCCCGGTTCGCCGGTGCCGTTTGAGCGGCTGGTCGGCTTGTACGACCGGGCGATCCTCGATGTCGAGACCCGCATGGAGCGCCGCGATTTCGCCTCCCTGCTCCACCGGGCTGCGGCGCGCGTGCTGCCGGGCGACCAGGCAGGCGAGACCCTGCGCGCGCGCATGGTGCAGGTGGGCACGACGCCCATCGCCGAGGTGGCGTTCGTCGGCACCGGGTATGGCCGGCAGACCCTGCCGTTTCCGCCCGAGACGGTGCGCAGTGAGATCCTGTGCCACGGCCGCGGCGCGCACCGAACGTTCAACGGCACCCGCACCGTGCTGGACATCGGCGGCCAGGACACCAAGGCCATCCAAGTCGACGCCGACGGCGTGGTCACCAGCTTTCAGATGAACGATCGCTGCGCCGCGGGCTGCGGCCGCTATCTCGGCTACATCGCCGACGAGCTGAGCCTGGGCTTGCACGAGCTTGGGCCACTAGCGCTGCAGGCCAAGAAGCAGACCCGGGTCAACTCGACCTGCACCGTGTTCGCAGGCGCCGAGTTGCGCGAACGGCTCGCGCTCGGCCAGCGCCGCGAGGACATCCTGGCCGGGCTGCACCGCGCCATCATGCTGCGGGCGATGTCGATCCTGGCGCGCTCTGGTGGCATCGACAACGAATTCACCTTCACCGGCGGCGTGTGCAACAACCCGATGGCGGTCAAGGTCTTGCGCGAGTTGGTGGTGCAGAACTACGGCGATCACATCACCGTCAATACCCACAGCAGTTCGATCTACATGGGCGCGCTCGGCGCGGCGATGTACGCGCTCGACGACCACCGCCAGGGCAAAGGCGGGGTGCTGCCGATGTTTGCCCAGACCGCGGAGGCCGCATGAACGCCGCACCCACAGCTTCGGCCCGCGCGGTAGACCTCGACAAGGCGTGGCAGATCACCGCCGGCATCGACGCCGGCAGCAACGCCATCAAGGTCGCGCTGGTGCGCAGCCGCGGTGGCGACGACAGCGAGGTGTTGGCCTTGGCCGACCAGCGCATCCGCCGACGCTCGGTACATGAGGTCATCGACGCGACCTTTGGCGAGGCGTGCACCAAGGCCGGCCTGGCGCTGGGCGATTTCGACTACATCGCCAGCACCGGCGACGGCGACGCGGTTCCGTTTCGCTCTGGGCACTTCTACGGCATGACCACCCACGCGCGCGGCGCGCTGTTTCTCGACCCTGAGATCGGCGGCGTGCTCGACGTCGGGGCGCTGCACGCCCGGGCGCTCAAGGTGGACCCGCGCGGCAAGGTCATCGGCCACAGGATGACCAGCCAGTGCGCCAGCGGCAGCGGCCAATTCCTGGAGAACATCGCGCGCTACCTCGGCGTGCCGCTGCAGGACGTCGGCGAGCTGTCGTGCACGTCCACCAACAGCGAGGCCGTGTCGTCGATTTGCGCGGTGCTGGCCGAGACCGACGTGATCAACATGGTCAGCCGCGGCATGGCGACCGCGGACATCTTGCGCGGCATCCACTTGTCGATTGCCGGTCGGCTCGCGCGCCTCATCAAAGCGGCCGGGGCCGAGGGCGCGGTGTTGCTGACCGGCGGCCTGGCGCTCGACCGCGGCCTGCTGCAGGCGTGCAAGACCGCGCTGGAGGAGACCCAGGGCCGCCGCGGCTTGCTCGCCAAAGCGCCGATCGAGCTGCGCAGCCACGCCCATGCGATGTACGCCGGGGCGTTGGGCGCGGCCATTCTCGCCAGCTACCGTTGGCAGCAGTTGGCGCGCGCGGGCCGCGTGGACCTGCTGCAAGCCGCGGTCGCCGTGGCTTGAGGGCCCGGACCGCCGAACTGCCGATCCGCTCGCGCCGCAAAGGAACCCCCATGGCCTCCCGCATCACCTCGCTCGACGAATTCGCAGCCGTGGAGCACCTGCTTGGCGAAGAAGAGCGCACCGTCCGCGACACTGTCCGCCATTTCGTACAGAAGACCTGCATGGCGACGATCCGCGCCGACTTTGAACAGGGCCGGTTCGCCAGCGAGTGGATCCCGGACCTTGCGCGGCTGGGCTTGCTCGGCGCCCCGCTGGAAGGCTACGGCTGTGCGGGCATCAGCCAGGCGGCCTATGGCCTGGCGTGCGCGGAACTGGAGGCGTGCGACAGCGGCCTGCGCTCGTTCGTGTCGGTGCAGACCAGCCTCGCCATGTTCGCCATCTGGCGCTTCGGCAGCGAAGAGCAGAAACAAGCCTGGTTGCCCAAGATGGCAGCCGGCAAAGCCATCGGCTGCTTTGGCCTGACCGAACCCGGCCACGGCAGCGATCCCGGCGGCCTGACCACCCGGGCGCTGCGCACCGACACCGGCTGGAAGCTGACCGGCACCAAGATGTGGATCACCAACGCCCAGGTCGCCGACGTGGCGGTGGTTTGGGCCAAGACGGGCGACGGCGCCGACAGCATCCGCGGCTTCTTGGTCGCGCGCGGCACGGCTGGCTTTGCGGCCCACGACATCCCGCACAAGCTGTCGATGCGCGCCTCGCACACCGGCTCGCTGACGCTGGACGAGGTCGAGCTGCCGGCCAGCGCGCAGTTTCCGAACGCCAGCGGTCTGCGCGCGCCGCTTTCGTGTTTGGACAACGCCCGCTTCGGCGTGGCCTGGGGCATGTTGGGCGCTGCCCGGTTCTGCCTGCAGCGGGCCATCGACTACAGCCGCGACCGCACACAGTTTGGGGTGCCGCTAGCCCGCAAGCAACTGGTACAGGCGCCGATCGCCGACCTGGGGTCGCGGTGGATCGCGGCCATGGTGCTCTCGCTGCACTACGCCCGCCTCAAAGACGCCGGCAAGCTGCTGCCGGTGCAGGTCAGCGTGCTCAAGCGCAACAATTGCCGCCTGGCCCTGGACACGGCGCGGACAGCGCGCGAGCTGCTGGGCGCCAACGGCATCACCGGCGAGTACGATGTGCTGCGCCACGCGGTCAACCTGGAGAGCACGCTGACCTACGAGGGCACCGAGCAGATCCATACGTTGGCGATTGGCCGGGCGTTGACGGGTGAGGCGGCGTTCTAAGACAGGAACCCCGGCCCCAGGGATCAAGCCGATCCTGCGTTTGGAACCGGCGGCGCCGCCCCAGCCACCTGAAAAATCAGCTGCCGTCCTCCATGGCTG
>VGRO01000081.1 GCA_016875335.1 Deltaproteobacteria bacterium
CAGTCCTGCAACTCGACGGGTTCGGTGGCCTGGGTCGCGTCGGGTGACGGGGCCGCGGCGTCGGGCGCGGCTGGGACGTCAGCAGGTGCGGTGTCGGCCATGGCGGCGGCTCGGGCGCATGCGGGGCGCGGCGCGAGCATGGCCCGGCGGGCGGGCGGGCGTCAACGGTGCTGGCAGGGTGTGGCTGGCTGCTGGAACGTGGCGGGTCACAGCGCGCAGCCGAAATTAAACACGATCGACCCGCCTACCAGCTTCTTGCAGGTCTCGTCACACAACGTCGCGGTTTTGGGCGCCGACGGGTTGTCGTAGTACCAGCCGTCGGGTGTAGCGCCGCAGCCGTTGCTGCCGGCGATCTTCTTGAGCGGGACGACCACGCCGTTTTCTAGGTGGCTGAGCTTGACGTTGGCGGCGTTGAAGTTCTTGTTGGCCGCCACTGGCAGATTGTAGGTGCACACCGGCTTGGCGGTGGCGGCGATGGCCTTGCTCAAGCCGTCAAAGATTGCGCTCCAGTCGGTCTTGCACACCTGGAACAGCGAGCCGCCGGTCATCTGCGCCAGGGCGATGTGCTGCGAACTGTAGCTTGCGCCCGTATTGCAGATGCCCGCCTGATTGGGATTCTGGTCGTTGACGTAGGCACAGATCGAGTGGTACACGAACTTTGGATTCAACCCAGTGTTCGACAATAGCTTTTCATAGTTCGTCTTGAACGTGTCCGCCGGCGTGCCGCTGTTGTCGTCGGTGATACCGAGCATGTTGTGCACGGCGTCGGCGCGCATGAAAAGCTTGAACTTGTCGAAGTTTCCCGGCATCTGCATGAGCGTGAGCCCGTTGGTGCTGGCGACCGCGAACTTGAGGGTCAGGAATTTCTGCGGCTGGGCACTGTTGCACGCGCCGTCGCCGAGCGGCGGGCCGATGCACAGTCCGAGCCCTGTGCCGTACAGGACCAGCCGGTAGTCGATCTTCTTGTTCTCAAGGTACTGCGTGAACTTGTTCATGTTTTCGTTGGTCCACTTGGCTTCCTGGCTCATCGAACCGCTGGTGTCGATCCACACCACGATGTCGATCTTGCCGCCCGGACCCACGGTCTCGGTCACCGACACCGACCCGATGAGCGGCGAACACACAGGCGGAATCGAACCCGAACTGGTCTCTGACGCGCCGCTGTCGGCGTCGGGCAGGTCGGGGCCGACGTATTGGTCGGCAATCGGGTTGTTGTACCAGGGCTTGCTCGGGTCCTCGCCGGTGTCCTTGACGTCCTTGACGTCGGGCGCGACCTCCTCGACCGGTTCGTCGGCGTCCGGTTCTTCGGTATCGGGCTCTTCGGCGTCCGGTTCGTCGGCGTCTGGTTCGCCCGCGTCGGTGCCCGTCGGCCCGGCGTCGAGGTCAGTGCCA
Source organism: Deltaproteobacteria bacterium (assembly GCA_016875335.1). GTDB lineage: Bacteria > Myxococcota_A > UBA9042 > UBA9042 > UBA9042 > SXRM01. The sequence continues at coordinate 1,393 of VGRO01000081.1, forward strand.
GTGGCGGCGTCGCCAGCAGTGTCGCCGCCGGTCTCAGGTCCGGCCGCTGCGTCGCCGCCCGGGGCCCCATCGGGCTTGCCGGCAGCGCCGTCGCCTCCACTGGCGTCCAGTGATCGCGCGGAGACGGCGTCCAAGCCCGGCATCAGCCGGCCGGTGCTCGGCAAGCTCGGGCCGGTGCCCAACGTGGCCGCCTGCGGGCCGCCCTGCCCGGCATCGGCGCACCCGCAGCACAGCACGGCCACGACCCACAGCCACCCAAGCGTCCGTGCCACTGCCAACCTCGCCGCCCCAACCGCCGTGCTCACGCCGCGTGTGCGCGCACCAAGCCGCTGGCGCGCGCCGACGCGCAAGGATACGGGCAGCGAGAACCCGCCGCAATGCGAATCGACCGCAGGCGGGGTTCGCGCGCACCGTCGAAGCGGTCGGTCCCGCTGCCCGACTCGTTTTTTGACGGCATCCTCCGGCCGCAGCTACAATTCCAGCTTCGGCAAACGCGATCGGCTCCGAGCGCGCCGTGCCGGTCCAGGCGCCAGCGGCGACCCTGAGGGGATGGGATGAAAACAGGTGATGTGCACAGGTGGTGGTGCGCTGCGGCGATTGCGCTGGCGGCATGCGGCGAGATCAAGGTCGGCGACGGCGTCGTGCCCGAAGATGCCGGTGCCGACACCGCGAGCGACGTGGGTCGGTCGCCCGCCGACACCGCGCCGGAAGTCACCGCCGAGTGCGCCAAAGACCTCGATTGCGCCAACATGAAGGGCAAGACCCCGTGCAACGTGCCGAGCTGCAACGCCGCTGTCGGCAAATGCGTGCTCAAGCCGCGCGAGGTCGGCGAGGCCTGTACCAACCCGCTCGACGAAGCCGGCGAGTGCGAGTTGGCAACCTGCGACGCCGCGGGTGCGTGTGTCAAGAAACCCAAGACCGACGGCGCCAAATGCGGCACCAATGTCTGTGGCAAGAAATGCGCCGCAGGCCAGTGCGTATCGACCACCGAAAAGGACTACGACGACAAGAACCCGTGCACCAAGGACTATTGTGACCAAGGCAACGAGGTCAAGCACGATCCGCTGACTGGCCTGGAATTCCCGTGCAGCGACAACGATTCGTGCACCGAGGACGACTTCTGCGTCGGGGGCCAGTGCAAGGGCCAAGCGATCACCTGCACCGACGGCATCGCCTGCACCTTCGATTCGTGCGACAAGGCCAAGGGCTGCGTGTTCCTGCCCGTCAACAAGAAGTGCACCGACAGCGACCCGTGCCTGAACACCGCGTGCGACCTGAACGAGGGCTGCACACTGACCACCCCCAAACTCGGCGCCTGCAACGACGGCAACGCCTGCACCACCAACGACGTGTGCGACAAGGGCGTGTGCAAGGGCAAGCCCGACCTCGCCAAATGCGGATGTGCGACCGATGCCGACTGCGCCAAGAACAACACGCCGTGCGGCGGCAAGTTCAAGTGTGTCGCCGCCACCAAGGTCTGCGAGCTCGACGCCGACACGGTGGTCAAGTGCGCGGCGCCGGCCGATGGCTGCTCGACCAACACCTGCAACGCCACGAGCGGCACGTGCGAGTCCAAAGTTGCCAACGACGGCAAGGAGTGCGACGACAACAACCTGTGCACCAGCGACACCAAATGCAACGGCGGAAAGTGCAAGGGCATCCCGACCTCGTGCGACGACAAGAATCCCTGCACCCAGGACAGTTGCACGCCCGATGCCGGTTGCGCCCACGACCCGGTCGCCGCGCCGTGCGACGACGGCAACAAGTGCACGACCGACGACATCTGCACGCTGGCCGGCATTTGCGCGGGCGCCAAGAAGGCGTGCGACGACAACATCGGCTGCACCTACGACGCCTGCGACAGCGCGACCGGCAACTGCAGCAACGCGCCGCAAGACAAGACCTGCGACGACAAGAACCCGTGCACCGACGACAAATGCGCGGCGCCCGGCGGCTGCCAGAACAAGGCCAACGACAGCGCGCCGTGCGACGATGGCAACGCCTGCACCACCGACAGTTGCGTGTCGGGCGCGTGCAAGTCGGTCAACACCTGCCAGTGCGCCCAGGCCGGCGACTGCGACGACAAGAACCCGTGCACTACCGACGCCTGCAAAGCCGGCAAGTGTGCCTACACCAACGCGCCCAGCAACCTGTCGTGCGACAGCGGCAACAAGTGCATGGAGCCCAATAGCGGCATATGCGGCAACGGCGTCTGCACCGGCGGCAAGCCAAAAACCTGCACCGGCGACGTGTGCACCAGCGCCACCTGCAACCCCAAAAGCGGCCAGTGCGAGACGGTGCCCAAGGCCGACGGCACGCCCTGCAACGCCGACGGCAACGGCTGCACCACCAAGGACGCCTGCAAGTCGGGCAAGTGCAGCCCGGGTGCGCCCGCCACCTGCATCTCGACCGACTGCGCCGAGGTCGCGTGCAAGTCGATGAGCGCGACCACCTTCGAGTGCAAATCGACGCCGGTCGCCAAAGGCAAGGACTGCGACGACAACCTTTTCTGCACGGTCGAGGACGCCTGCGACGGCGCTGGCAAGTGTGCGGGCAAGCCCATGGTGTGCGCGCAGGGACCGATTTCGGGCGGCGGCAGCGGGACCGTCATCGGCGCGTCGAGTCCGTGCAATCCGCTGGTCTGCAATGAGTCGGTCAAGGCCTGCGAGAACAAGCCGTTGGCCACCGGCGCGGCGTGCGAGGACGGCAAGTTCTGCACCACCAACGACAAGTGTGACGCCAATGGACAGTGCGTCGGCGGCTTGCCGCCCAAGTGCCCCGGCGGCGCAGTCTGCCAGGTCGGCTTCTGCGATGAGGCCGCGAACAAGTGCGGGTTGCAGCCCAAGCCGAACTGCTGCACGGCCAACGCCGAATGCAACGACGGCTATTCGTGCACGACCGATTCGTGCGCCGTGGCCACCAACCAGTGCAGCTTTGTGCCCCAGAGCAAATGCTGCGACCAGAATGCGTACATGAACGATTTCGAGGACGGCAAGCTCAAGTCCGCCCTCGTCGACAATAGCGCGGGCCCGACCCAGGGTTGGCAGATCGTGACCTTGCCCGCCCCGTGTCCGGCCAATGGCCCGGAGTGTGACAAAGCGCCGGATGGCGGCAAGCAGTTCCTGTACTACGGTGATGCCAAGGTCTGGAACTACGATTTCGCGCCCGGCCAGACCAACAGCGGCGTGTTCAAGTTGCCCAAGAAGACCGTGCCGTTCGGCAAGGGGTGGGCCGCGTTCAAGTTCAGCCTGTACATGGCCACCGAGGGCGGCAACACCTACGACGTGCTCAAGGTCAACTTGCAGGAGTTGCCGACTTCGCCGTCGACGCCCATGCCGCCGCCCGTGCCGCTGTGGGTCAAGCCCCAGGATCTCGTCGCCAACAAGTGGCACTACATCACTGTGACCAACGTCGCCGATGAACTGTACAAGCTCGCGGCCGGAACCTCGTACCAGATCACCATCGAATTCAACACGGTCGACGGTGCGGTGAATCAGACGATGGGCGTGCTCATCGGCTACGTGCTCTACCAGGTCGAGTACTGTCAGTAGGCGGGGCGATGACCGCGCACCCCGACGAATTCCGCTGGGACCTGGGCACGCCGCTCGACGGCGACCGGGCGGTTCGAGCGCAGTCGCGTGCGCTGGCCGGCAAGACCGTCGCGCTGCTCCTCTCGGGCGGCATCGCTGCCTACCGCGCCCCGGACGTGTGCCGGGCGCTGCGCGCTGCGGGCGCGCGGGTCTACGTGTACGCGACCCCCACGGCCTTGCAGTTCGTCGCCGCCGATGCGCTGCAATGGACGGCATTGTCGCCCGTGGTGACGGCGCTCGACGGCCGCGCCCAGCACGTCGAGCACGCACCTGACGCCTACCTGGTGGCCCCGGCGACGTACAGCACCCTGAACAAGGTCGCCGCCGGCGTCGCCGACAACGCCGTCACCACCGCCTTGGCCAGTGCGTTGGGTCGGTTGGAGCAGGGCGACGCCAAGGTCCTCTTGGCGCCGACCATGCACGGGTCGATGGTGAACTCAATTCTGCGGGAATCGCTGGCCAAACTTGCCAACCTCGGCTGTGTGGTCATCCCACCGCGCGCCGAAGATGGCAAGGCCAAGCTGCCCGAAGTCGACGTCCTCGTCGCGGCCGTGGTCGAGGCACTCGCGCGCGCCTGACGCCTACGCCGGCACCGCCACCTTTTTGTCCTCGCGCGCCTTGCACGACAGCGTCAGGCGCTGCTTGGGCGCGACATCGGCGTCCTGGGCGGTCGAGGGAACGTCCTGCACATCCACCGTCACCGTCCCGCCCTTCTGCAGCTTGCCGAAAAGCACCTCTTCGGCCAGCGGCCGGCGCAGTTCGTCGTGGATGAGGCGTGCCATCGGTCGGGCCCCCATCTTGGGGTCGCAGCCCTTTTCGGCGAGGTAGCCCTTGGCGGCGCTGGAGACGTCGAGGACGACCTTGCGGTCGTGCAGTTGCCCCTGCAACTCGGCGAGGAACTTGTCGACCACCTTGCGCAGGGTCTCGGGGCTGAGCCGGCCAAAACGGATGCGCGCGTCGAGGCGATTGCGGAACTCCGGGCTGAACAGGTTCTTGAATTCCCGGTCGTCGTCGCCGCCCTGCGCGCCCGCCTCGGCAAACCCGACCCGGCCTTTTTCGAGGTCGCGGGCGCCGACGTTGCTGGTCATGATGAGCACGACGTGTCGAAAATCCGCGGTCTTGCCGTTGTTGTCGGTCAGCGACGCGTGGTCCATGATCTGCAAAAGCACGTTGAACACGTCGGGGTGCGCCTTTTCGATCTCGTCGAGCAGCAGCACCGCGTGGGGCGTCTTGCTCACCGCTTCAGTCAGCAGGCCACCCTGGTCGAAGCCGACGTAGCCGGGCGGTGCGCCGATGAGCCGCGACACGGTGTGGCGCTCCATGTATTCGCTCATGTCGTAGCGCAGAAACTGCAGGCCGAGCACGGCGGCCAACTGCTTGGCCAGTTCCGTCTTGCCGACGCCGGTGGGGCCGGTGAACAGAAAGCAGCCCATCGGCTTGGTGGGATGCCCGAGGCCGGCGCGGGAGACCTTGATGGCGGTGACCACCTGCGCCACTGCGTCGTCCTGGCCGTAGACCATGGCCGACAGCCGGCCGTGCAGGTCGTGCAGCGCCGACTTGTCGTCGTGGGACACCTGTCGTTCGGGGATCTGCGCCATTTTGGACAGCACTTTCTCGATATCCTTGGCGGCGATGCGCAGCCGCGGCGGCACCGGCGGCGGTTCTTCGCTGTCGGCCGGCTGCAGGGCTTTCTTGGCGGCAGCGGCGCGGGCCGCGTGCAGGCGTGCGGCGGCTCCGGCTTCGTCCATCACGTCGATGGCCTTGTCGGGCAGACGGCGGTCGGCCAGGTAGCGACCGGCCAGGGTCGCCGCGGCCACCAGCGCCGCGTCGCTGTAGTTGACGCCGTGGTGGTCCTCGTAGTGCTTGCGCAGCCCCTTGAGCACCGCCACCGTGTCGTCGACCGACAGTTCGCCCACGTCGACTTTTTGGAAGCGCCGGGCAAACGCCTTGTCCTTGAGGATGTGCGTGCGGTGCTCTTCGTACGTCGTGCTGCCGATGCAGCGCAGTTGCCCATTGGCCAGCGCCGGCTTGAGCAGGTTGCCGGCGTCCATCGACCCGCCGTTGGTGGCGCCCGCGCCGACGATGGTGTGCAGCTCGTCGATGAACAGGATGCTGTTGGCCTTGCCCGCCAGGGCCGCGAGCACGCCCTTGAGCCGCTTTTCGAAATCGCCGCGGTATTTGGTGCCGGCGAGCAGCGCCCCCAGGTCCAACGACCACACCTCGGTCTGCAAGAGCGGCGGCGGCGCCTTGCCCTCGACGATCGCTTTGGCCAGGCCGGCGACGATGGCCGTCTTGCCGGTGCCCGAGTCGCCGACCAGCAGGGGATTGTTCTTGCGGCGCCGCAGCAGCACCTGGGCCATGCGCTGCAATTCGTTGTCGCGGCCCACCAGCGGATCGATGCGGCCGGCGCGGGCCTCGTCGTTCAAGTTGAGGCAGAACTGCTGCAACGGACCGCCCATTTCGGCGTCCGACGCGGCCACTTCGCCTTGGTCGTCGTCGTCGTCGTCCGCTCCCGCGCCCGCGCCCGACCCAGGCAACCGCTGCATGGGGCCGGCCTCGTCGGTGCCGTGCGACAGGAACGACACCACGTCCAGCCTTGTCACGCCGCCCTGCAAGAGGAAATAGACGGCGTGCGAGTCCTCCTCGGCGTACATGGCCACCAGCACGTTGGCGCCGGTCACCATCTTCTTGCCGGCGCCGCGCACATGCAGGGCCGCGCGCTGGATGACGCGGTGCAGCCCGATGGTCGGCTGGGCCTGCACCGGGTCCTCGCCGGGCACCGGGGGCACGTCGGCTTGCAGGAAGGCCTCGACTTGCTTGCGCAACGTCGTCACGTCGCCATTGCAGTGGGCGATGACTGCGGCGGTGTGCGCGTCGTGCAGCAGCGCATACAGCATGTGTTCGAGGCCGAAAAACTCGTGGCGGCGCGACTGCGCCTCTTCGGCGGCCACCTGGATAGCGATTTCGAGTTCGATGCTCAGCATTTCGCGGCCTCCGCGACCTTCAGGTGGCCGGCTCGGCGGTCAGTTTCAGGGGCGCCCCCTGGCTGCGGGCGAAATCGGTGACCTGCGCCACCTTGGACTCGGCCAGGTCGCGGGTATAGGTGCCGGCCACGCCGTTGCCCTTGTGGTGAACGAGCAGCATGATGGTCATGGCCTCTGCCTCGGTCTTGTGAAAGAACGTGCGCAGGATCTCGACCACCAGCTCCTGGGTGGTGTAGTCGTCGTTGTGCAGCACGACGTTGTACAGCGGCGGCCGCTTGACCCTGTGGCGCGCCGCGAGCAACACGCCATGGCCCTGCCGATCCTGGTTGCCTGTCGCCATCGGGGTTCGCCATTGGGTGGGGAGGGCATGGCCGCGGAGGCCCGCCAGCCGCTCCCAGTCTAGGCCAGTCGCGCCAAAGGGCAACTGGCGGGCAGGATTCGGCCCACGGTGCCGCGCGTGACGGCCGTGACGACGGCGTGACATTTGCGACGGCCGGCCGGGCGATTTCGTCCTTGCGCGACAAAGTCGTTTTGCGGCACGCTACCGGCCCTTTCGGGGCGACCCTGCCGCCCCCGACCCGCGGCCGAGGTCCCCATGAGCACGTTCGACCTGCACGCCAAGATCCCCAACAACGTCGACCTCGCCGCCGACCGCCGGTTGCAGCGCGCCCTGGAACATTGGCAGCCGCACTATCTGTCGTGGTGGAACGAAATGGGTCCCGACGGCTTTCAGGACAAGGACATCTACCTGCGCACCGCCATCGGCGTGTCGGGCGACGACTGGGCGCAGTTCGACTACGTGCGCATGCCCGATTACCGGTGGGGCATCTTCCTGGCCGACCAGGTGCCAGATCGCAAGGTTTCGTTTGGCGATCACCTCGGCCAGCCGGCGTGGCAGGAGGTGCCGGGCGAGCACCGCACCACGTTGCGGCGCATCATTGTCACCCAGGGCGACACCGAACCGGCCTCGGTCGAACAGCAGCGCCGCCTGGGCTTGACCGCGCCGTCGCTGTACGACCTGCGCAACCTCTTTCAGGTCAACGTCGAAGAGGGCCGCCACCTGTGGGCGATGGTCTACCTGCTGCACAGCTACTTTGGCGCTGAAGGCCGCGACGAGGCCGAAGAGTTGCTCGCCCGCCGCGCTGGCGACGCCGACAAGCCGCGCATCCTCGACGCCTTCAATCAGCCGTGCAATGACTGGCTGTCGTTCTTCTGCTTTACCATGTTCGCCGACCGCGATGGCAAGTTCCAGTTGGCGTCGTTGGCCGAGTCGGGTTTCGACCCGCTTTCGCGCACCTGTCGCTTCATGCTGACCGAAGAGGCCCACCACATGTTTGTGGGCGACACGGGCCTAGAGCGCATCTTGCGGCGTTCGGCGCAGCTGACGCGCCTGGATCCGGCCGGCGACGCCCGCGCCCAAGGTGGCATCGATTTGCCGACCATTCAGCGCTTCATCAACTTCTGGTTTTCGTATTGCCTGGACCTGTTTGGCAGCGAGGTCTCGACCAACGCCAGCGATTTCTTCGCGGCCGGGCTCAAGGGCCGGTTCAACGAAGAAAAGCGCTACACGGAGCACACGGCGCTGAACCAGACCAAGACGATCTGGATGCCGCGCGCCGGACAACTGGTGGCCGAAGACATCGACCTGCGCAACGCCATGAACGAGTGCCTGCGCGAGGACTACGTCGACGACTGCCAGAACGCCATCCGCCGCTGGTCCAAGGCCGTGCAATCCGAAGGCGTCGACTTCGAGGTCACGCTGCCGAACCCGCGGTTTCACCGTCACCAGGGCATCTATGCCGGCCTGACGTTCGACCTGCGCGGCAACCTGATTTCGCAAGAAGAGTTCGACCGCCGCAAGGCCGAATGGCTGCCGAGCACGGCGGATCTGGAGTACCTGCGCTCGATCATGCAGCCGGTGTACGAGCCGGGGCGCATCGCCAACTGGATCGCACCGCCCAAAAAGGGCATCAACAACAACGAGTTCGCTTTCGAATACGTCAAGTTGTAGCCGCCCTGCGGGTCGTCAGAACGGCAGGTGTTCGACCACGTTGGCCTTGCGGCGCAGCTCCTGCAAGATGCGCCGCTCTTCCAAGTAGGCCTTGCGCGACAGGATGCTCTTGCGGATCTCGCCGCGCACCTCGACGAAGGGCTTGGTGCGCTGTTCGTTCTTTTCGACCAAGCGCAGCACGTACCAACCCCACCGCGTCTGCACGGGCGGCGCGATTTCGCCGACCTTGAGGTTGAACGCCACGTTCTCCAATTCGGGCTGGCCAGAATTGCGGACCAGGTGCAGGGGCGCCTGCGGGCCGTCGCCATAGGTCTTGGCCAAGAGTTCGAAATCGCCGCCCGCCTTCAGCGCGTCGTGGGCCTGCTGGGCGCGGGCCTCGGCCTTCTCTTTGTCGGCCTTGGACGCGTCAGCTCCCACCCGAATGAGGATCGCCCGCACGTCGCGCGAGGCCATCTCGACCCACGCCGACGGGTTGTCGTCGTAGAAGGTGCGCATCTCGGCCTCGGAAACGTCGACGCGGCCCAGTTTGCCCACCAGCTTCTTGCCGAGCGCCTGCTGGCGCAGGTGGTCGCGCACCTGGTCGGGAGAACTGCGGGCATTGCGCAATTCGGTGTGCATGCGTTCTTCGTCGAGCCTGCCAGCTTCGTCGACGAAGCGCTGGGTAAACTCGCGCCAGGCCTCGTCCTCCTCGGCGCGGGTCAGGACGATGCCGTGTTCAACGATGGCCTGGGCCCGCAATTCGTTTTCGACCAACCGGGCGATGATGTTGTGGGCGATCCGCCGCAGGCGGTCGGTCGGGATGCGCGCGCCGGTGCCGACCAGCTTGTCGAGTTCAGCGTTGAACGCGGCGGCGCCGATGTCTTTGGCGTTGACGGTGGCCACGGGGCCCACGGCACGCAGCGGGCTGGCCGCTTCGTTCGGTGATCCCTCTGGTCCTGGCGTTGCCGGCGGTTCAGCTGCTGCCGCCGACGCGGTCCCGGACAACGGCGCCGCCGCCGACGGGCCGGCCACCTGCTGGGCCGCGACCACAGCGGGCGGTTCGGGCCGGGTACAGGCCCCCGCGAGCACGACCACAGTCCCACACCACATCCGCGCCGCGCTGACCGTCCAGCGTTCCACCATGCGCCTCCCTTTGTCTGCGCGAACCGACCTACCGTCGCGCGCCGCGCAAGGATGCCTGCGCGCGGCCCACGGTTGCAACCCGCGCGGGGTCGGTTCTGTTCCAGCACACAGGGGGGAAGTGTTCAGATCCATAAAACCTATTGGAAATCTGGCCATCGGCCGCCAAAAACGCCGAGGGCCTCCCCGGGTTTGCGCAACACCAGGAAGGCCCTCGGTTTGTCGTCAGGCGACGGGGACTACCACGCGTAGTACAGCGCCCAGTCCACGCCCCAGCCGCTGGTCGCGTTGCCGGTGGCGGCGAACAGACCGTTGTTGTAGTAGTTGGGGTTGAGGTTGAGGTCCAACTGCCAGCCCATCAGCTTGAAGCCCATGCCGGTGGTGACCGTGTTGATCACGTCAGACGTGTGCTTCTCCACTTCCATCAGGGTGCTACGGCCGCCGTGGGACTTGTTGGTGGGACCAAAGTTGTCCTGGAGCACAGTCTGCCGGGCACCCAGACGCAGCACCATCCAGTCGAACGCCTTGGCCTCTGCGGCAAAGCCATAGTGCAAGAATTGACGCGCCGAAATCTCTTGATCCCAGTTCGAGACGTTGTCGTTGTTGCCGTTGACGTTGCTCTGCACCACGCCAAAGCCGAGGCCGGGCTGGATCAGCACGCCGTCGACCGGCTGGATGGCCAGGTCGGTACCGGCGCTGAACGCCAGGTTGACGGTACGGCCGAACTTGGGGGTCTTACCCTGCGGCACGAACGGTTGGCCCTCCTGCACCGCGCGGCCGTCGTACTTGACCGACAGGTACGGCACGATGCGCGCGATCTGGTGGACCTGGAACTTGCCGCGGCCAACCAGATCAAAGCCGAACAGGCCCTGTGACTCGTAGACGATCTTGCTCTCTGCGGTCTTGGCGAACGACCCCGTGCGCAGGCCGATGCCGAAGTCCAGGCTGTTGGTCTCGTTGAGGTCGAAGCCGATGCCGGCGCCGAAGTCGATGAGCATGTTGTTGTCCTGGCTGCTGCCGTCGCCCTCGGCCTTGTTGCCGGCAAGCGACAGGTGCGCGCCCAGGCGCAGCGACTCGCCGGCCTTGATGCCAAAGCCCAGGCCCAACAGGTGGTTGGTTGGGTCCACCGAGGTCTGGCCAAAGCCGCTGGCGGTGTACGGCGTCTTGCCGCCGATCGACTTGACGTTGACCACCGGCTGCCACGGCGAGCGCTTGCCGAAGATCAGCAGCACGGCATCGTCGCTGAGCGCGTAGCGGATGTTCATGGTGCCGTACAGCGGGCCGTTGGTAGCGTCGCTGTCCACGCTGTTCTTGTACGTCGGCAGAAACTGCGGCATCTGGTAGATGTTGGCGGTGTCGTCAATGGTGATCGACTTCTCGTTGAAGCCCATCGACGGCGTCAGTTCGACCGCGCCACCCGACAGGGCGTTGATGCGCGAATCGGTTGCGAACGCCGGCGCTGCCACCAGCCCGAGCGCGGCCGCAGCGGCCGCCAGTTTGAAGGCATTGTTCATGTTGCGATCTCCGTTTTTCGGCGTGGACCCGGGCAAAAGCACCCAAGGGTCAAAGTACCCGCTGCGGGCAAGAGCCACCCGGCCGAGGCGGGCGGCGTTGTAGCACAGGCGCCCTAGCCATACAAGGTTTTGCGGCGATTGAGCTTGTGTAGGTCCGGCGCGGCGGCGTTGCGGGCGGCCACCGCGCGGCATCTGGTCGCAACCGGCGGCCCATGCTAGGGTAGCGCGCCCATGATCCAGCTTTTCCACGTCCACAAGCGCTATCCAAACGGCACCGACGCGCTGGTCGACCTGACGCTGCGGGTGCGCGAGGGCGAGTTCGTGTTCCTGACCGGACCGTCGGGCGCCGGCAAGTCGACGCTGCTGCGCCTGCTGCTGGTGATGGAGCGCGCCACCGAGGGCCAAATCCTCATCGGCGGCCGCAACATCCACGTGCTGCAAGAGCGCAGCATTCCGTTTCTGCGCCGCAACATCGGCATCGTGTTTCAGGACTTCCGGCTCATTCCGCGCCGCACGGTTTTCGAGAACATCGCGATTTCGCTTGAAATCATGGGCATGGGCGGCAGGGAAATCGACCGCCGCGTCCACCAGTTGCTCGACGGCCTGCGGTTGGGCCACCGCGGCGGCGCCTTCCCGGGCGACCTGTCGGCTGGCGAGCAACAGCGCGTGGCCATCGCGCGGGCGCTGGTCAACGAACCGGCGATCCTGCTCGCCGACGAACCCACCGGCAATCTCGACCCCGACCTCGGCCAGGAAATCCTGCAGCTGCTCATCGAAATCAGCCGCCGCGGCACAACCGTCATCGTCGCCACCCACGACCACGGCCACATCGAGCACTTTGGCATGCGCACGCTGGTGCTCAATCGCGGCCAACTGACCGACGACCGACCGCGCGGCGCACCGCCGCCCGTGCGCCAATCGCAGGTGGTGCCGATCCACGCCCCGCTGCACGCGCTCGCGAGCGGATCGGGCGACGACGACGCCGTGCAGGAAGTGATCGCCGACGCGGAGGACCTGTCGTGAAGTCCGGGGCCCAGCCGATCTACATGCTGCGCCAGGCGTGGCTGTTGGTGCGCGGGTCGCCGTGGCTGACCGCGGTGTCGTCGCTGACCATCGCGCTGGCGCTCACGCTGGTGGGCCTTTTGGCCATGGTGCTTTTCAACGCGGGCCACTTGCTGCGCGAGCTTGGCCAGAACCTGTCGCTGTCGGTGTACCTCAAGGACACAGCCACGCCGGAACAGGAAGCCGCGGTACGCAAGCAGCTCGAAGGGCACGCCGGCATCCGCCGCGTCAAGGCGCTCAGCCGCGAAGAGGACCGCGCGCGCAACCGACGCCTGCTGTCGCCAGAGCTGCTGCAGGGCCTGGACGAAGCGGCGATCCCCGGCCAGCCGATGTTAGAGGTCGAAATCGACGCGGAATTGGCCTCGCGCGGCGACGTCGAGGCGTTGGTGCAGTGGACACAGGCCCTCAAGCAAGTCGAGTCGGTGCAAGACGTCGACTTCGGGGCCGAGAAGCTGCGGCTGCTTTTCGCGCTGGTCGAGATCGCCCGCACGATTGGCCTTGTGCTCTCGGTCGTGTTGCTGGCGAGCGCCATGTTCTTTGTGTTCTCGACGATTCGCCTGGCGGTGTTCTCGCGCAAAGACGAGATCGAAGTGCTGTGGCTGGTCGGGGCGACCCCGACGTTCATCCGCCTGCCTTTCCTTGTCGAGGGCGGCTTGCAGGGCCTGGCCGGCGCGCTCATCGCCGCTGGGCTGCTCGGTCTACTGCACACAGAGCTCTTGGGTCTGGTGCGCGACGTGTACATGCTCAACGTCAATTGGTCGCTGCTGCCGCCGGGCATGGTCGTGTGGTTGGTCATCGGCGGCCCGAGCGTCGGGCTACTGGCCAGCGCGCTGTCGGTCGGCCGCTACCTGAAGGTATGAACGATGGCGCCCACGGTCGCTCTGGCGCTGGCGATCGCGCTGCTGCCCGGCGTGGCGCTGGCGGCCGAACGCAGCGAACCCTCTGAGCGCGAACAACTGCTGCAGCGCTACGGCCAGGTGCTCGAAAAGCAGCTAGGCCTCTTGCAGACCCTGGACCACATCGAACAGCACGCCGAGGAACTGCAAGGCCAGATCCTGCGGTTGTCGGCCGAACGGACCCGCGCGACCGACGCGCTGCACGAGGCGGAGCGGCAGCGCGCCGCCGCCCAGGCGCGGCTGGAGGTCATGCGGTTGGCCGTGCAGGCCCGGCTGCGCGCGGTCTTGCGGATCGCCCAGTTGCCGAGCCTGCGCTTCGCGCTGTCCCACGGCGACTTTGCCGACTCGGTGCGCAAGGACCGGTTGTTGCGCCGCCTCATCGGCCAGGACAAGGTGCGGTTGGCCGAATACCGGGCACAACTGACCAACCTGGAGACGCTGACCCGCCAGCGCGATGCCGCCCTGCAGGCGCTGGACCAGTTGGACCTCGACCTGCACCGCCAGAAAGCGCAGGCCGAGTCCGAACGCCGCGACAAGACCGCGCTGCTCGCCGAGATCGACGCCGACCGACACGTCCATCAGCGCGCCGTCAAGGACATCGACCTCGCCCACCAAGCGCTGACCGCGCACATCGAGGCCCTGCAAGAGTGGCACGAGCGCAAGTACACGTTCTCGATGGTGCAGGGCAAGCTCCTGCCGCCCATCGGCGGTCGCGTCGAGGTGGGTTTTGGCGAGATCAAGCACCCGCGCTTTGGCACGACCACGCTGCACCGCGGCCTGGACCTGCGCGCGGGCAGCGGCCCCGGCCAAGCGGTGCGCGCGGTGTTCTGGGGCCGGGTGGCGCACCTCGGCTGGCTGACCGGCTACGGCGAAACCATCATCTTGGACCACGGCCGCGGCTGGCACACCATCTACGCGCACGTCGAGGAAGTCAAAGTTGCCGTGGGCGAGGTGGTCAAGTCGCGCCAGCGCATCGCCGACATCGGCCAGACCGGATCGCTCAAGGGCCGCTATCTGTACTTCGAGATCCGCCACAAAGGCCAGCCGGTCGATCCGGGGCTGTGGCTGCGCTGAAGGGTGGCCGCAGGGGCGAGCATCCGGTTGCTACAAACGCCAGAGCGCTCTCCACGGTGCACCTGCTGGCCTGGCTCGACCAGGCGTAGAAGCGCCGTCATCCATCGCGCACCAGGGCCGTCGCCTTGCAGTTCGCTGTCGCGCGCAAGCGCTTGGTCGCCACCGATGACCAACGGCACCCGGGCCTCGCCGGGCCGACCCGACGCGATGGGCTTGCGGGCCCGCCCTGCAACCGCTTGTCCCGCGCGACGGCGCCCCTGGCCGGATTCACTCCGTCCGCTCGACGATGTGGAATTCGACCCGCCGGTTCTGGTGCTTGCCCTCTTCGGTGGCGTTGTCGGCCAGCGGCTTGGTGTCGCCCAGGCCCTGCGCTTCCAGTCGCGCCCCGGCCACACCTTTGCCGATGAGGTACTTGCGCACGGACGCCGCCCGATCCGCACTCAGTTTGAGGTTGGCCGCCGGGTCGCCGATGTTGTCGGTGTGCCCCTCGATGCGCACCTTCTTGAGGTCGGGGTTCTTCTTGAGGATGCCCGCGACTTCGTCCAGCAAGCCCAGGCTCTCTTTCTTGATCTTGGCTTCGCCCGTCTCGAAGTAGACCTTCTCGGTAATCGCGATCTTCTGCTTGGTGACGACGACGCGCTGCTCGGGGCAGCCCTTGCGCTCCTTCGGTCCGGCGACGTCGGGGCACTTGTCGACCGTATCAAAGAGGCCATCGCCGTCGGTGTCGGGCGGGCAGCCACCCTGGGCCTTGTCGCCCTTGTCTTTGGGGCACTTGTCGTCGAGGTCGGGCAGGCCGTCGGCGTCGCTGTCGGGGCAGCCGCCGAGATCCTTGGGGCCGGACTCGGCCTTGCAGCGGTCTTCGTGGTCGACGACACCGTCGCCATCGCCATCGGTCGCGGTGCAACCGCCGTACAGGGCAAGGCCGCTTTGCGCTGGGCACTTGTCGTCGGGGTTGGCGATGCCGTCGCCGTCGCTGTCGGGGCAGCCACCCAAGGCCGCGGTGCCCTTTTCGGTCGGGCAGCGGTCTTCGGTCTTGCCCACGCCGTCGCCGTCGAGGTCCGGGTTGCACAGGGCAGGGTCATTCGGCAGCCAGCCCAGGCCCAGGGTGGCGCGAAAGGCCGGCGCGCCAAAGCCCTGCACCAGGCCTCCGCCGGCCGCCGCCGTCACCGCCAGGTCGCCAAAGCGCACACGCGCGCCGCCCAGGCCGTCCAGTTGCCCATCCTGGTAGTTGCCGAAGGGGCTGCCGCCCGCCGTGCGCCCTTCAAGCGAACCGACGACGTCGAGTTTGCCGCACATCAGGTTCAGTTGCCCCGAGGCGCCCATCAGCCATTGGTTGCCGTAGCTTCGGCCCAGCACGGTCACGGCCTTGCGCGCGGCAAAGCCGACGTTGACGGCCACCTGCAGCGGCCCGACCGGCATGTCGGCCACCACCCGCGTCTCGCTGGTCACGCCTTCGTCGCCAGAGAAATGGTCGGCAGTCGCGGTCGGCAGCCCGACGTCTTCGGCCAGTGCCAGCCCAAGGCCTTGGCCTTTGCCGTCTTGCACGACGAAACGGGCAGACACCCGCGCGTCGCCGAGCGAACTGCCGTCGGGCTGCCGCAAGCGCAGTTCGGCGGGAAGCTTGTCGCCCATGGAGCTGAGAAAGACCGGCAGGTTCAAGCCCACCGACAGCCGGTCGAAAAGGCCCATCGCCGCGTAGAACTCGCTGACGATTTGCCGGGACACCAGTCGCACTTCCGCGCCCGAGGCCACGTCGCTGACCTTGAGCGGCTTGTCGTTGAACACGAACCACGCGCCGCCGGTGATGTGCCCCGCCTTGGGCGCGGTCGCGGCGTGGACGCCGAAAACGTCGCCAGCGTGGGGCGTCGGCCGAAACGTGAACGCATTGCGCCTGGGGTTTTCGGCCGCACTGGCCAGCGAGGCCAGCAGCAGGACAGCGGTCAGCGGGACGAACGGCCATGACTTCATTCGATCACCGCCTTGCAGGTCTTGCCGTCGCCGCCAAATCCCGGCTTGCAGGCGCAGTCAAAGCCGCCGGGCTTGTTGGTGCAGGTTGCCTTGGCGTCGCATGGACTGACCGCGGCGGCGCACTCGTCGACATCGTCGCACAGTTTGCCATCGCCGATGTAGCCGGGGCCGCACACGCACAGGTAGTCGCCGTCGAGGTCCTGGCAGGTGGCGACCGCGCTGCACACGAAAAGGCCGGCCTTGCACTCGTCGACGTTGCTGCACGTTGTGCCGTCGCCCTGCCAGCCGGGGCCGCAGGTGCAGTCGTACCCGCCCGAGAAGTTCGTACAAATCGCGCCGGTGACGCACGCCGGCAGACCGGTGGCGGTGGGCGTCGCGCATTCGTTGAGGTCGACGCACGCCGCGGCGCCAGCCGTCGTCAACGTCGCCGCCCAGCCCAAATCGCAGGTGCAGGTGTCGGGGCCGGGCAAGTTGACGCACGTCGCATGCGGGTCGCAGACCAACAACCCGAGCTTGCAGGCGTCCTGGTCGACACAGCCGCCCTGGCCGTTGGCGACCCAGCCGGCCTTGCACACGCAGTCGTAGCCGCCGACGCTGTTGCTGCAATCGGCTGAAAGGTCGCACGAATTGGCGGTGGCGGTCGCGCATTCGTTGATGTCCACGCAACTGAAACCGTCGCCGTTCCAGCCCGAAGGGCAGCCACAGGTGTAGCTGCCAAACACGTTGGTGCAGTCGGCGGCGGGGTCGCAGGCGTTGCTGCCGGTCAGGCACTCGTTCTCGTCGGTGCAGGCCTTGCCGTCGCCGACAAAGCCCTGCTTGCAGGCGCAGGTCACTTCTGCCGTTTGCGTCGGCGTGCAGTTGGCCGACAGCGCGCACGGAGCCTCGGTGTGCTGGCAGCCGTCGAAGGCCGCGAGCGCCACTTCGGTGCTGGTGGCCGGACCGGCGATGTCGGCGCCGTCGCTGACCAACATGTGGCATTGCACGGTGTCACCCGCGACGACCGCAAGCAGTTGCTGGAAGGCGCCAGGTTTGCCGTCCTTGCCGGCCACGAACTGCGCCAGTTTCAAGGTGCCCTTGTGGCCGGCTTCGGCCCAGGGTTTGCCGTTCTTGGTCCACGACGCCTTGAAGGCGAGGTCCTGGCCATCGACATCGGTGGCCGGCGTGGGCATGCCGCAGACCAGCGTATCGGCGACGGTCGGCTTGTCGGGCTGCACCGCCAGCTTGGGCAGCACCGGCGGGGTGTTGCCGATGGTCACCCAGGCGATGCCCGGCGGGCCGGCGGCGAACCCATCGAACGCGCGCACCGACACCGCCCACACCTGCCCGGCCAGGGTCTTGCTGGCAGGCACGATGGCCCCGGTGACGTCGGTCGGCAGGTCGTTGGCGCGCCATTCGTACAGGTAGGTCTGGGTGGCGGTCTGGCCGAGGTCGACGTCCGCGCCGGGCGCGGTGACCTGGACGGTCAGGTCGTCGTTGCCGCCCGGTTTGGCTGGGGTGATGGCGACTTCCGGCGTGCCGGGCGGGCTGTCGACGTAGAGCGACAGCGCAATCTGCGTCGCGGGGTTGCCGCCGTCGAGCACCCGCAGGACCACGGTCACCGGCCCGGGCGGCAACAGGGTGGTGGTAAAGGTGACCTTGCCGCTGGCGTCGGCCTTGGGTTGCACGAACCCGGGCAAGCTGCCGGTGGTCAAGGTGGCGGAAATCATCAGGTCCGCGGCGGCGACGAACGGGCTGGAGACGTCGGCGGTGAAGGTGACCTCCTGGCCCAGCGAGACGATGGCGCCGTCCTTGGGGGCGAGCCACTTGGCGCTGGGCGGGGTCTTGCCGATGTCGGGGTTGGTGCCGACCAGGGTGTCGGTGGGGGCGGCGATTTCGCTGGAGACTTCGGCGGTGGCGGAGGTGTCGCCGGCGCCGCTGTCGCGGCTGTCGGGCCAGGGGACGTCGGAGAGGGTGGCGCAGGCAGACGCCGAACTCCACACCAAGAATCGAACAGCCAGCCGCGTGATCATCGTCAACCTCACCAAAGCACGCACAGCGCGGAATTCACCCAGGCCTGGGTCGTGGCCAAGTCGTACGGGTTGAGCGAGTATGGGCAGCCTTGGCCGGTCTCGACATTGGTGTTGTTGCACAATGGGCTCAGCGTAAAGAAGGACTCGCCGGAATACTGGTTTGCTGCCCCGGGCTGGTCGACAGCCGGGAACAAGTCCGTGTCCCAGTAGGGCGGCGTCTTGCGGTTCACGTCACTGATCGACAGCAACTGCCACATTGTTGGCAGTTTCCAGCCCACAAGCCCGCCGACATTGACCGATTTGCAGTAGTCGATGGCGGACTTACAGGAGCCATTGTTCTGCGTGTACTTGGTGCGGTACCACATGCGATTGGTCCAATTATCCTTGACGACTTGACCGTTGTACATCAAAGAAAACCGCGGGTTCGGCAGTGTCGGTGCCGTGGAATACGGCCAGCGGGCGCAGAAATAGACCATGTCGCGCTTGTCGAACGACGGCAGCGTGGCTGGCGAGGCGGCATTGGGGTTGAGCGGGAGCATCTTGGTCCAGCCCCAAGTATCGACGATCAAAGGCGAGCTTGGCTGCAAAGTGTGAACATTGCTGGAGTTATAGCCGGGGAATGGAGGACTGATTGTGGTCGCCGTCCACACCGCAAACGTCCCGGTGTTGACGTTGATGGGGTACGCCAACGGGCTCTTGGGCTTGGATGGCAGAGAATTCGACTGAACATCCCAGTTGAAGAGGCTGAGCATTTCGCCGGCCGTGGCCATGCGCCAATCGTCGAACCCGCCCAATTGCAAGCCGTCGCAGCCGGCGACCGCCCCTGGATAGGTGGTCCCGCCGGCTAGGCCAAAATAGGCTTTGCTGATTTGGAAGCCATTGTTGTTGCACTGCAAGACCGATCCATCCCCTACTTGCCCGCAGTAGGATTCAGGCAGCGCGAAGAAATCCATGGCGCACGTGGCGGCCTTGGTTGCGGAATTGACCTTGATGTAGCGCGTGTACGGCGGGCAACCGCAGATTTTCTGGTTGCTGGTCGTGGTTGAGCAGAGGCCAGACAGGCAGTCGCCGTCCTTGCCGCAAATGCTGCCGTCCTTGCACCCACTGCCACAGCTCCCGCCGCAATCCTGCCCGGCCTCATCCCCCGACTTGACCCCATCCTCACAACTGGTCGCCACGCACTTGCCCGTCCCGGCATTACAAAACCCACTCTTGCAATCCCCACCCACCTTACACCCCTTGCCGGTCGCGCACTTGCCAGCGCACACCGCGCCGCCGCAGTCCACGTCGGTCTCCGCGCCGTTCTTGACCTCGTCCAGGCACGGCGTCGCCACGCACGCCAGGCTCACCGCCGCGCAATACGTGCTGGCGCAGTCCTTGGCCAGCGCGCACCCTTGGCCGTTGTCGCACGCTTGGCTGCAGGTGCCGCCGCAGTCCACGCCGGTCTCGTCGCCGTCTTGCTTCTTGGTCTCGCACGCCGTCGCCACGCACTGCGCGCCGTCGCAAGAGCCCGATTTGCAGTCGCCGTCGGCCTTGCAGCCCTTTTGCAGCGCACACTTGGTGGTGCAGATGCCGCCGCAGTCGATGCCGCCTTCATCGTCGTCTTTCTTGCCGTTGAAGCACTTGCCGGCGCAGGTGCCGGCCAGGCAGCCGCCGGACTCGCAGTCGTTGCCGGACTTGCACTTCTTGTCTTTGCCGCACTTGGCTTTGCAGGTGCCGCCGCAGTCGACGTCGGTTTCGGTCTTGTCGTCCCACTGGTTGTTGAAGCACGAGAGGCCGCACTTGCCGCCAAAGCAGCCGACGCCGTCCACAACGATTTCTTGGCCCTGGAAATTGGTCTTGTAACCGGTCGCGCAATCGGCCGACGAGCTGCATTTCTGGCCGAGCTTGCACAGCTCAAAATTGGCTTTACCGCCCGCGCACTGCGCCCCGCAGTCGACGTCGGCCTCCCAGCCGTCGAGTTTGCCGTTGGCGTCGCACAAGCTGCATACGTTGCCCTGGCCGACCACCGACTTGACGCACGGCGCGCCGTATTCGCAATCCGAGCTGGTCTTGCAGCCGCCGTCGATCTTGCATTTGTACGGGCACTTGCCGCCGCAGTCGACGCCGGTCTCCCACTGTTGCTGCTTGCCGTCTTTGCAGTCCAGTTCGATGCACTTGCCCTCGAAGCAGGCGTTGCTCAGGCAGTCGCCGTCTTGCTCGCACACCTTGTTCTTGCCGCATTTGACGGTGGCGAGGCCGCAGGTCTTGTCGCTGGCGAGGTTGAACTTGCCGTAGTGGCAGGCTTCGGGCGGCAGGTAGTTGAGCACGCGGGCGCACACGCCGCCGCACATTTCGTCGGTCATCCCCGGCTTCTTGCCGAAGTCGCTCTGCGTCCACCACTTGTCGAGGTCGCACGACGCCGGCACGCAGGCGCCGATCGCGAAAAACGGTGACGTCGAGGTCCAGTTGCCGCGGCAGACGTGGTCTTGTGGGCAGTCCTTGTCGTTCTTGCACATCTCGCCGTGGGCGCAAGGCTTGCAGTACTTGCCGCCGCAGTCCACGCCGGTCTCCCACCAATCGTGCACGCCGTTGTCGCATTTTTGCGGGCCGCACAGGCCAAAGTCGCAGTTGTCGCTCTCGCAGTCGGCGTTGACTTTGCACTTCTTGCCGACCTCGCAGACGTAGCCGGCGCTCGCGCACAAGGCACCGCAGTTGACGTCGGTCATGTAGTCTTCTTGCTTGCCGGTGACGCAGTTCAGGTTGCCGCATTTGCCGCCTTGGCAGGTCACTTTGGAGCCGGCGAAGTTGCAGTCCTGGTTGGTTTTGCAGACTTTGCCGTACTCGCAGCCGAAACAACCGCCGCCGCCGGACTTGCCGCCGCAGTCGACGTCGGTCTCCTTGCCGCTCAAGATGCCGTCCTTGCACAGCGATTTGCAGATGCCGAAGCCGGGGTCGATCGGCCACGCGTTCTCCCACAGCGTCCACCAATTCTCGACCAGGCTGAAGTCGGTGGCAAAGTTGATGACCTTGAGGTCGACGCCGACGCCCAGCTTGCCGATCACGCCCACGTCGATGTTGGCAGAAACCTTGCCCTTGGCCTGCTGGTGGTCGGGAATTGTCGCACTGTTGGGGCACACCGTCTGGTATTTGGCGCCGCCGCGCAGACCGAGTTTGGGCGAAAGGAACGGACCGCCAACGCCCGCGAAAAGCCAATCGAGCCGCGGCCCGATGGTGCACGTCATGGTCGCGCCGCCAGAGACATGCTTGAGGTTCCAGGTGAACTTCTTCTCAAAGTCGGTGGCGCCCTTGAAGCCCCAGTTGCCGCCCGCGTACTCGACGCCAAACTCACCGCCAAAGGCCACCTTGGCTGACGCCGATGCCTCCACGTCTCCGTAAAGATTGAACATGCACTTGCCGACCACGTTGAAAGCAAACACGGTCGGAATGCCGACGATGACCGGGCCTTCAAAGTACTTGGTCTTGCCGATGGTGAACTCGTCATTGGCGCCGACATCGTTGCCCAATGCTGCGAATCCGCTACCAAAGCCTTTGAGGTTCTTGATCGGCGTGTCGGCCAGGGCTTTGCGCGCCTCGTCCTTTTCCTTTTCTTCCGCCTTGCCGACCGGAATGGTGATGTCGAACTTGATGGCCAGGTCGAGAGCGACCTCGATCGCCGCCTCGACCATCGCGCCGGCAAAGAAATAGGTCAGGTGCGGCAGCGGGTTGGTCCACGTCGACTCGACCGTGACCGCCAGGCGCGCCGCGGCGTTGAACTTGGCGGCCAACATGGCCTTGGCGTTGGCCTTGAGCTTGAGCGCGTACGGAATCGCCGCCGCGGCCGGCCCCAGGTCGGCGGTGTCCACGCTCAGCACATCGGAGGTGTAGCTGCCGCCAAAGCCAACGCCAAGCTTCAAGTCGGCGTCCAGCCAGGTCAGCGGCCCCTGTTTGGCGCCAAAGCCGGCCTCCGCGCCCCCGGCACCTTTGTCGCCGCCTTGCTGTGCCGGTGGTTCCGGCAGATCTTGCACAGTCGCTGACACCTGCGGGGGCAGATCCGGCAGGATTTTCGCAATGTCCACTTCGTCGCCAATGTCGAGTTCCTTGGCCTGCGACCCAAACTGCACGTTGGCCGCGCCAATCACCACATCGGCCAAGCCGGCGGGCTCGGTCACCACCACCACTTCGCCGTTTTCTTCCTTGATCTCTTTGACCTTGCGCACAAAGCCGAGCACGTTGTTCGACCCGCCCTTGCGGCGGCGGGCGTGGGTGGGCGCCGGCTTGCCAATCAGCGGCGCGCCGGGCTTGAGTTTCTTGACCTCGGCGGCCAGCTCCAGTGGAAAGCACAGGCGATCCGGTTCGACGCGCACGTTTTCGGTGAGCTTGGCGGGGGCCTGGACCACATGGGCCTGGATCAGCAGGTCGTTGAAGACGTCGCCGGACTGCTGCTTCTGTTTCCAGGTGGTCGCCTGTTCGTCGGTGGTCTTGTAGTCCGGCGGGGCGACCGGGGCGGTAAGGGACTGGAAAACAATAAGTCGATCACTCTCACATCAGGACGGAGCCGCGAGTCGGACCCTTGGTCCGCGAGCTGGCGACCCACTGAGCAAGCAAACGGGC
>VGRO01000082.1 GCA_016875335.1 Deltaproteobacteria bacterium
GCGCCGGAAGCGCCGGTCGCCACAACGCCGGCCCCTGCGCCTGGCGCGGCCGTGGCTGCTGTGGGCACCCTGGTGCTGGTCGCCGACGCCGACGATCTCGTCGCCGAACTCAAGCCAGCGAGCGGCGAAGGCAAGGTCGTCGGCCTCAAGACCGGTGAAAACAAGGTCGAACTTCCGGCTGGCGAAGTCTTGGTCTCGGTCGCTACCAAGGCCGGCCGCAAGGTCTTGGACCAGAAGGTCGACATCGCCGCGGGGGCCGCGCAAACGCTGCAACTGACCAGCCGGGGCAAGGTGGTGATCGTACTGGCCAAGGACGCCAGCGTCGCCGTGGACGACAACGACGTCAGCGTGGACGGCGACAAGTTCACGTTCAGCGCCGCGCCCGGGTCGCACAGCGTGGTCGTCCAGCGGCCGGGGTTCTTTGGGCAAAAGGGCCTGGTCGACGTGCAAATCGGCAAGACCTCGACCGTTCAGCCCGTGCTGGCCGAGTACGACGCTGGCGGCAAGCGCACCATCGCCTGGGCCGGACTGCTGGGCGGCGGCGCGCTGGTGGTCGGGGCGCTGGTCATCGACGCCACCACCAAGTTCGACGAGTTTGGCGGCGACACCGTGCGCTGGACGCTGGTCGGCGCGGGCACGGCGGCGTTCGTCGGGGGCACCATCATGCTCAAGAACGCCATGGACGAAGAAGCGCCGATCCAAGACGCCACCTTCCAGGTGCAGGTGTCGCGGGCACCGGGCGGGGGCATGGTTGCGCTGACCAAGCGGTTCTGAACCCATGCCGATGGAGTATCCGTTCGAGATCCACGAGGTCGCCGACCGCTTGTGGGTGGGGCCCTGCCCGTCGTCGCCTGAGCGCATCGCCACCCTGCGCAGGGCAGGCGTTGTGGGTCTGGTCAGCGTCCAGACCGACGAGGACCTCGCCAGTTGTGGCATGGCGTGGCCGCTGATGTGGCGCTTCCTGATGGCGCAAGGCATCAACGCCGAACGCCATGCGATCGTGGACTTCGACGACAGGGCCCTGCTGGACGGCCTGACGCGCGCGGTGGACGCCGTAGCTGGCGCATTGGCGGGCGACCGGGTCGCCTACTTGCACTGCACGGCTGGGATCAACCGTTCGCCGACTGTCGCGATCGGCTACCTCGCGCGCCACCGTGGCGTGGACCTCGACGCGGCCTGGACCCAGGTGTGCGGTCGTCGGCGCTGTGCGCCCAACCGGGGCGTGCTCGATCGGTGGTGGGCCGGCCAAGGCGGCCGGGGCTGACCACGCCAACCGCGCAACGCGATACCAATCGCCGTAGGCTCGCTTGAGGCGCCAGCCGACCCCGCTATGCTGGCGACTGCGCGCCACGCCCCCGCGCGCGACCGTCCGGAGTTCCCGTTGACTGCGTCCGCGCCGTTGCCGCCCCCGCAGCCCGACCGCCAGATCGAGGTCCAGCTCGGGCACCTGTGCAACAATCGCTGCGTGTTCTGCGTGTCGGGGCAACTGAGCGAGCAACGGCGGGCGCCGCAGTTGCCGTTGCAGCCCATCTTGCACCAGATCGCGCAGGCGCGGGCGAACGGAGCACAGCGCGTCACCCTGCTCGGCGGCGAGCCGACCATCCAGCGCGGATTCCTCGATGTCTTGCGGTTTTGCGTGGACCTGCAGTTCGACGAGGTCGTGGTGTTCACCAATGGCGTCATGACCCCGCGCGAGACGTTCCGGTTGCGCGTGTTCGACGTGCTCGACCAGTTGGGTCCCGAGGCCGACCGTCGCGTGTTGTGGCGCTTCTCGCTGCAAGGCGGCAACCGCGCCGAGCACGATGCGACCACCAAGAATGAGGGCGCGTGGGACCGCATCGTCGGATCCCTCGATGTCCTGCGCCAGCGCGGGGCGCGCTTGACCGCCAACATGTGCGTGGTCGAGTCGAACTACCGATCGGTGCCCGAGCTCGCCGCCATTGCCGCGCACTACGCGTTCGAGAACCTGCACCTCGACATGGTCAGGCCGCGCGATTCGGGTGATCGCAGCGACGCCGAGCTGCGGGCGATGATGGCCCGCTACACGGACATGGCGCCGTATTTCGTCGAGTTGTCGCGCCTGGTGGACGAACGGTTGGGCGCCCACTGGGATCTGAATTTCGGCAATGTGCCTTACTGCACCAACTTGGCCGTCGCCCATCGCATCCACCACGATGGGCAAGACACGGTCACCGTGGCCGCCGACGGCCAGGGCAACACGCAATTGGGATTCGACAAGTACCTCGACAAACGCACCGACAAGCACAAGCCGGCCGGCTGTGCGCAGTGCATCTTCAACGACACATGTTCCGGTGTGTTCGACAAGTACCGGCAATTCCACGGTGACGATGAGTTCCAACCGGTCGGGGTCGAAGCGCTGTGGCACGCGGATGCCCTGGGCCGCCACTTCGTGCGGTTGGCACATCCGGCACTGCTGGCCCTGCAGGCCGGGGGCGCGCTCAGGTTGGGACGGAGCGACGAACGGCGCGGCGTCATCGAGATCACCGCGCAGGGGTGGCGACTCGCAGTGCACGGCGCGGGCCGGGAGGATGCGCCGGGCACGTTCGCGACCCTGCGCGGTCAACGGATTGCGGCCGGTGTGCTGCACGCGCCTGCGCCGAGCGCCCAAGCGGAGCGCGATGGTCTGTATCTGTGGCGGCGGTTGTCCGCGGCGCTCGCCGACCCTGGCGACCCTCCGGTCAGCTTGCGCCCGATCCGCGACGCTTGGCGCCAATGGCACCAGAGCCGCCTGGCGGACGGCTTGGCCGGTTCCGTGGCGACCGTGCTCAGGCGCGAGGCCCTGGCCGGCTTTGCCGCCGAAAGTCAGTCCAGCCCGTTGCCCGGGCGCATCGACGTGGCGTTCCGCAATCCGGCCGGCAGGGGCGTGGTGCTGCACGTGGCCGTGGCTGCCGATGCTTCGGGGCAACTGCGCACGCGCTTGGGCCACGACCGCGGCGACGCGACCCAGGCCGAACTCGCCGCGTTCAGCCGGGCGCTGGGCGGGCAACTGCGGGCCCTGCCGGCCGCGCTGCGGCAGACGTTGGCCTCGCAAGTCCCCGCAGATTAAGTGGATTGCGGCCGCTCAGCGGTTTTTCTTGATCCCCGCTCGCCCCGATCTACGCTCGCCCCCTGCCGCGCAACCCGCGCGCACCCCGGAGGCGGCGATGGAGTTGGCGATTCTCGGCGGAACGATTGCAGCCGGTGTGGGCGCGGCCATGATCACGGCGCGACTCGCCCTGGAGCTCATCATCACCGCGATTCCGCAGCGCAAGCCCAAGGTGCAGGCGTAGGCTTCCGGCGCCTCGGTCGCGCGCCGCAGGCGTTGGCGCTACCATCGCGCCCCGCGCCGCCGACACGGCGTTGCAGTCTGGACCTTGAGCACCGTTTCGGCCCACTACAGCATCGCGATCGTCGGCACCGACCTCGCGGGACTCGCGTATGGCGCGCTGTGCGCCAAGCGCGGCTATCGGGTCCTGGTGATCGGCCAGGGGCCGACCGGCGCGACGTATCAGATCGGCGGCCATACGCTGTGTCGGCGCTTGGAGTTGAACTACGCCCTCGGCAGCCCGATCGTGCGCCGCGTGTTCGACGAACTGTCGCTCGGTCTGCAATTGCGCAATCTGCCACGGCCGCTGGATCCCGCGTTCCAGGTTGTCCTGCCGCGCGCGCGCATCGCCGTGTCCACGGACGCCCGCATCGTCGAGCGAGAGTTCAAGCGCGAATTCCCGCTGCAAGACGCGGCGATTTCTGCGTTCTTTCGCGAGATCGGCCAACTCGACGGCCAAGTGCAGGAGGTGCTGGCGGTGCGGCCGGTCCTGCCGCCGAGCGGGTTCCTCGACGGTTTCAAGTTGCGCAGCCTCGTCAAGAAGTACCCGCTGCTCGGAGACGATCTGGCCATCGATGATCCGCTGGCGGCCTTCGAACACGGCAACCCCTTTCGTGCGTTCGTTCAGGCGCCGTTCCGCTTCGCTTCGGGAATGGTGCCGGCCCGGCCCTATCCGGCCACATTTGCCAGGGCGGTCACCGAACTGTGGCGCGGCACCGCGACCTTTGACCAGGGACCCAACGCGCTGCGCGAGCTGTTTGAGGGCATCATCGGCGGTTCAGGGGACGTGCGGCCCAAATCCGTCGTACAGTCTGTCGCGGTGCAGCGCGGCCGTGCCGCGCGCCTGGTCCTGCGCGATCGCGGCGAGACCATCGGCTTTGACCTGCTGGTCTGCAATGGCGACCCGAAGCGGTTTTGCGCGCTCATCCCTCAGGAAATGCAGGACGAAGAATTCCATCACACGATCCACACATTGCAGCCAATCTGCCACACCTTCACAGGCAACTTCGTGGTGCGCGCCGCCGCGGTGCCCGAGGCGATGGGTCGCCACGTGTTCGCGGTCGGCGAACTCGGTGAATCGCTGGAAGAAGACAACCTCGTGCACATCGCCGTCGACGCCGACCAGGGGGCCAACCCGCCTGAGCGCGAACTCAGGCTGCTGACCGCAGCTATGCGCGTGCCGATCAGCGCTGCGGCGGCCGGCACCGGCGGGGTCGAGGGGTTGCTGGATCGCCTGCAACTGCGCGTCGAAGCCACGGTGCCGTTTCTGCGCGAACACCTGGTGTTCCGGCACAGCCCGTGGCAGGGCTGGGGCCAGGCGCCTGGCGGCGACGACATCGACCCCGCAGAACTGCAGCCCGGCTACGGTGAAGCGATCCTGCACACCATCGGCACCAGCCCGCTGGCGACGTTGACCGGGTACAAGAACGTGTTGATGGGCGGCAACGCCTCGTTCTGCGGGCTCGGCGCCGAGGGACCGTACCTTGCGGCTTGGAACCTCTACCAGCACACGCTCGACAAGGTCGCGCTCAAGCAGGTGTTTTGATGCGCCCTGTGCCTTGGACCGCGGGCTGGGCAGCCGCGTCCTGGTTGTGTGCGACCGCCGCGATGGCCGCGCCAGCCGCGCCCTCCGTTGTGCGCTGCACGCTGGCGCAGTGTTTCCAGCGCGGCCTGGAGCGGTCGCCGCTGATGGCCGCGGCCCGGCTCGGGTTGGACCAATACCAGAGCAAGCTGCGCGAAGCCAAGAGCGTCTTCTATCCCAAATTCGAGGTCAATGGCTTTGCCTCGGTGCTGCCGGCGCTCAAGCCGGGGCGCGACGGCGGCGAACCGCTCGAGGACTACGACTTTACCAGCCTCGGTCCGCTCGCCGTCGGGTCGATCGGTATGGCGCAGACGATTTGGACCGCTGGAAAGGTCAGTTCGCTCAAGCAGTTGGCCAGCGAGGGCGTGGACATCGCCCGGGCAACCGTGCGCGTGGCCGAGGACGAATTGCGCTACCAGCTTGGCCGGGCCTGGTGGGGGCTCGTGCTCGTCGAGGACCTGCGCGAACTGACCGGCGACGTCCGGCGCATCCTGGACGAGACGCGCACCAGGATGGAGAAGCAGCGCGACGCGGGCGACGAGGGCTTCAACCAAGGCGACTTGCTGCGCCTCAATGTCTATGCCGCGGAAATCGAGGACAAGTTGCGGCAGAACGAGCGCGCGAAACAACAGGCGCTCGACGGTGCGCGGCTCGCCATGGGCGAGAGTCTCGACGTCGCGGTGGAGCCGGTGGGCGAGTTGACACCCGTTGCGGTGCCGCCCTTGCCGATCGAGGCGGTCGAGGCCCTGGCGCTCGCCAACTCGCCGAGGTTCCTGGCCCAGCGGGGAGGGGTGCGCGCGCGGCTTTTGCAGGTGGAATCCGCCGAGGCCCAGTTGTGGCCCGATTTGCTCTTCATCGTGCGCGTCGCCGGCACGTATGCGCCGACCCGCGATTCGACCGGCGATTCTCTGGCTTCCAACCCCAGCAACGCCGCGACCACGGGCCTGGGCCTGGTGCTGCGCTGGACGCTCGACATCTGGCGGCAGGTCGAAAAAATCGCCCAGGCACGACTCGACCTGCGGCAGGCGCAGTTGACCATCGAGCATGAACGCCAGAAGCTCAAAGTCGATGTACGCGCCGCGTTTCGCGAAATGACTGACGCGCGGGCAATGATCGACGTGCAGTACAAGGCCTTCAAGTCGGCGCGCGGCCTGCTCAACGCCACCACCCAGGCGTGGGAGGACGGCTTTGAGGACTACGCCGAGGTCCTGCGCGTCACCGAGAGCTACGTCCGCCGCCGCCTGGCATGGGCCGAGGCGATCCATGGGTACAACCTTGCGGCTGCAGCACTGGGTCGCCTGTGCGGCACCGATCTTGCCGCGATCAAGGTCGCGCTGCCGGTCGCTGCGCCCTGAGAGGGTGTTTGCACATGAAACGCCAGCGACGCGTAACCATGCATCCCGACATGCTTTGTTGTCGGTCGCCAGGCTCCCTGCGGCGTAGCTTGGGGCTACGCCTCAGTCGCCTGACAACCTCCGCCTCGCCTGTCGGGCGCCTGATTCCGCTCGCGACGGCAATCAAACATAAACACCCTCTGAGTGCGCGGGTCGAATCCGCAGCGGCGTGCGGACGTTGGCTCGCGGCGGCACCCGCGGCTTCGCAGTTTGAGGTCCTACGCATGAACCGGTTCGTGTTCGCACTCGCCCTGGCGCCCGCTGTTGCGGCGCACCCGGCCCACGCTGCGAAGAAGGCCCCCGTCGCGCCAGCGCCCGCAGTCGCGGCGTCGCCCGACAAGCCCAAGGTCCACGCGCCGCCCAAGGAACCCGCGCGCCAGTTCATCGAGCGCCTTCATCAGCGGCTCGAGGCCCTGGTCAAGGTCGAGCAACCGCTCGACGCACTGCACCTCGCCATCGGCAGGGAACTCGATGCGGCGTTGGACTACACCGAGATGGCCCGGCAGACCGTGCCCCAGCAGTGGGAGGGGCTGCAGCCGGCGCAGCGCGCCGAATTCGTGGTGCTGCTGGCAAAGATGGTGCAGAACACCTACGTCAAGCGCTTCAAACCGGGCTCGCCGGCACAGGTGGCCTTCACCGGGTCGCGACCGGCTGGCGCCAATGGCAGAGTCGAAGTCCAGACCGCGATCACGGTCAAGAAGACCACCGCCGACGTCACCTACACGTTGCTGCCGGCCGACGGCCGCTGGACGGTTGTCGACCTGACCGTGGACGAAGCCAGCCAGGTGCAGTCGTACCGCAAGTCATTCGCCAAAATTCTCGACAAAGAGGGCTGGAGTGGTTTGATCGCCCGCTGCAAGAAAGCGGCCAGCAAGAAGCCGCAGTAGCCCGCACACCGTGATCCGCTCGACCTCGATTCCTTGCGCCGCCCTGGCGACCTGGCTGCTCCTGTGCGGGTTCGGCCCTTATCGGCCAGCTGGACTGGGTGCGGGTGCGCTCGGCATGGGCGATGCCCAGGTCGCCACGGGTGCTGGCACCGCCGCGCTGTACGCGAACCCCGCCGGCATGAGCCAGGTGCAGCACGGAGTCCTTGAAGCCGGCTTTGCGCGCTCGGGACACGCAGGCAGCGGTGCGCCGTTCGCAGCACTGGTGGACTCGACCTCGGCGTGGGGCATCGCCGCCGGCGTCGGCTATGCACACGAACTCGGCTGGACCACAGAGGCGCCCCACCGGTCGGGCAGCGACCTGCGGCTGGGCCTGTCCGTCGGCGGCCAGAGCGACGCCGGAAAGCTGCTCATCGGCGGTTCGGGCCGGCGCCTGAGTGCGTTGCGACCAGGCGCGTCCGAGGTCAGCGGCTGGACCGGCGACGTCGGCGCCATCCTCGGGATGCAGCAGTTTCGCGTTGGAGCGGTGGTGCACAACGTATCGGCCCTCGATGCGCGCGAGGCGCCGCGCCGGGTCGGCATGGCGGTCGGCTTCGTGGGCCAGCAGTTTATCGCCGAGGCGGCGGCGTCGCTGGGCGCCGGCAATGGCGACACCTTGCCAGCGGACGCCGCGACCGGACCCGCCTACCGCGTGGGCAGCACCGTGCAGGTAGGACCAGAGGGGCTGCAACTGCGCGCCGGCTACCAATTCGACAACATTGTGGCCAACCTGGCGACCAAGCACTGGATTTGCGCCGGCCTGGCCTGGCGTACCCCGCGGTTGGGGTTCGATGTGGCACTGGCGGTCGATGGCGCCAACGACCACCGCGCGATGGTGTCAGCCAGCCTGACTGTTCTCATCCCCGACGAATCCGAGGCGCCGTAGCGGCAGGCCAACCATTGGCCCACCCACGCACGGCGCCTTTTTGCCTGCGCAGTGGGTCGCCAGTTCGCTACCGGGGCGGCCGACTCGCGGCTCCAGCCGAGCCGGAAGGCGATCGACGTTTTCCTCTGGTTCCCCCAACGAGCGCGCCGCCATGCCCGAATACCCAGACCTCGAAGTGTACGCCGACGCGCTGCGACCGCGGTTGCAGGGCACCCCGTTGCAGGCGGTGCGGGCGCTGGACCCGTTCGTGGTTCGGACCGTGGACCCGCCGCTCTCGGCCCTCGTCGGCCAGACCCCGATCAGCGTGCGCCGCCTCGGCAAGCGGCTGGCGATCGGCACGGACGGAGACCTGTGGCTGGTCGTGCACCTGATGGTGCTGGGCCGCTTGCACTTTCGGGCAGGGCCGGACCCCAAGGTGCCCAAGACCGCATTGGTCGCGCTGACCAACGCCAATGGGGCGCTGTGGCTGACCGAGGCCGGCTCCAAGCGGCGCGCGTCGGTGCACCTCGTGCGCGGCGAAGCAGGCCTGCTGCCCCACCTGCGCGGCGGGCTGGAGGTGATGACCGCGTCGCTGACTGAGTTCGCACAAGCACTGCGCTGCAAGCGGCGCACGCTCAAGCGGGCCCTCTGCGACCCGACCGTCCTTGCGGCGATCGGCAACGCGTACAGCGACGAGATCTTGCACACGGCCGGCCTGTCGCCGCTACAACTGACGACCAACCTGGACGACGCCGAAATGCACAGGCTGTTCGGCGCCGCGCAGGCGACCTTGACGCTGTGGCGCAATCGGTTGCACACCGAAGCCGGCGGTGGCTTTCCCGAGCACGTGACTGCCTTCCGGCCCGACATGGCTGTGCACGGTCGCTATCGCCAGCCTTGTCCGGTGTGCGCCGCCCCCGTGCAGCGAATCGTCTACGCCGACAACGAGTGCAACTACTGCGCCCGGTGCCAGACTGGCGGTCGGTTGCTGGCGGACCGGGCGCTGTCGCAGCTGCTCAAGGACAGCTGGCCGCGAACGCTCGACGACGTGTAGACCCTGCCGGCGGTGACAGCGTCCAAGCCCGGCCGGCGCTTGTCGGCCCCACGGATGCCGATGATCGCCCTGCGCTCGCTTTGCCTTGCCCTGGTCTGCTCGCACCTGATGGTGCTGCCGACGGCAGCCGTCGAACCCCTGCACCGCGTGCGCGAGCGCCCCCCGGCCACCGTGCCGTTCCATCGGACCCCGCAGGTCGCGCAGGCCAGTCAGACCGCCACCCCAGCCGCCGGATGGCTGCAGGCGCTGGAGCGTTGGTTGCGGCAAAAGCGCGGGGGTTCCTGGGCGGGCGCCCTGGGCGTGGACCCCTCAGCCTTCGACGACGGAGCGATCACCGACACCGGCCCCATCGCCACCGAGCGGCTGCGTCATGGCGACGAACTGGTGCTGCGCTTCGTCCACGCTGGCTGCTTCGGCCACTTTGGCGGCGACCTGCGGTATGATCCGACGACCAAGCGTTTTGCCGTCCTCGACACCGCGTCGGCGGTGGACCCCTTCGGCCTGGAGGCCGGGCGGGTGTGCAGCGCCGCCGGCTTGGGGGTGGCCGACCTGCCTCGGATCGACGCGCTCCTGGAACACTTGCGCGCCAACCAAGCTGGCGGGTGTACCAGCGCCACGTCGATCGAAGTGCAGTGGCTCCGCCGCGGTCAGGTCATCGCCCGCGAGCACTACAAGGATGCAAGCTGTGCACTGCCTGCCGGCGCGCTCGACCTCGGCGCACTGTGGGCGGTGGCTTGCGGGATGCCCTAGGGACCGCCCGGGCGGCTGCCGTGGCGAAAAAACCTAGCAACGCCGTGGATCTGAACAAAGGTCCCCACCCTGCTGGGCGCTGCCGGTCTGGGTGCTGGATCTTGGCGCGACCGGGCGGTGGCGGGCGGGAAGCCATGGCGTTTGCTCTGCTGGCAGCCCTGGTGAAAAAACCTAGCAATGCCATGGATCTGAACAAAGGTCCCCACCCGGTCGGGCGGCGCCGGCCGGGCGCTGGATCCCGGCACGACCGGGTGGTGGCGGGCCGGAAGCCATGGGGTTTGCTCTGCTGGCAGTCCTGGTGAAAAAACCTAGCAATGCCATTGATCTGAACAAAGGCCCCCTCCCTGTCGCCCTGTCGTGGCCATGAGCGGCAAAGGACCCGACGGCGGTGGTCGCGAGGTCGCAAGATTCAAGCGATATCAACGGCCTGAACAAAGCCCCCCACCGAGCAAACACGGGGAACCTTGCTCCGCGGTTCAAGCCCCGCTGACTGCGGCGCCATCGAAGCGCAGGCTCGGCACGCGCAGCGAGCTATACAAGTACGGGTCGTCGCCCACTGCGGCCAGCTTGTTCCAGAAGGTCTTGTGGTTGCCGGACAGGTTCATCTCGGCCACCGGAGCGCCGAGCTTGCCCTTGTCGATGACGCGGCCCTGGATGCCGAGTGAGAAATCGCCAGTGAGGCTGTTGCTGTTGCCACCGATGAACGAGGTGATCAGGATGCCTCTGTCCACCGCGGCGAGCAGCTTGTCCAGAGATTCGCTGCCTGGATGGAGCACGAGATTGGACCAACTGCCCGTCGTCGGCGTCGTCTTGAGGCGTTGGGCGTTGTACCAGTCGATGTAGTAGTTGCGGAGCACGCCGCCCGCGTCGACGATGGGCAGCGTCCGGGCGACCAAGCCCTCGCGGTCAAAGCTGCGCGATCCCAGGCCGCCGGGCAGGGCCGGATTGTCGTCGAGTTGGAATAGGCGGGCCGGCCCGACTTGCTTGCCGATCATGCCTTCCAGGAACGAACGCTTCTGCTGCAGATTCGCGCCGAAAAGCGCCTGCAGCCAATACGACAGCAGCCGGCCGGCCGAACGGTTCTCGATGACCAGCGTCGTCTCCGCGCTCTTGAGCTTGGCAGCCCCGACGCGGTCGATAGCACGCTGCATCGCCTGCTTGCCGACCGCTTCCGCGTCGCCCAGCCCCTTGATCGAGCGCGAAGTGGACACCCACCAGTCTTCGGGCCGCTTGTCGCCCTCGGCCACCGTGACTTCGGCCGACAGCGAATACCAGGTGTCGCGCTGCGCACCATATGTGCCGTTGCTGCCCACCAGAGCGGTGGTGCCGTGCTCATCCGAGAAATCCGCAGTCGCCGACACCACCCGTTTATCGGACTTGCCCGCAGCCTCGGCGGCCTGGGCCAAGCGCTTGCGGGCGTCGGTGTCGATCTTGCCGTAGGCGCTGTCGAAAATCCCCAGTTCTGCGGGTTTTTGCAGAACCAGCTCCTTGGCCGGCAGGCTGCGCGCCGGGTCCGGGTCGAGCATCTTGGTCAGCTTGACCGCATCGGCCAGGAAAGATGCCAACTCGGCCTTGCGAAGGTCGTTGGTCGTGTGCGCAGCGTAGCGGCCGTCGGCGTATACGTGTACGGTCAACTCGGCCGTCACCGACTCCTGCAGCTTTTCCATCCGGCCGTCGCGGACCTGGCATTGCACGCCGCGCGCCGACCGGTGCCGCACCAGCGCATCTTGAGCGCCACGTTTCTTGAGCTCTGCGACCGCGGCCTCGGCGGTGTCGAGCGAAGACTGCAACGGGTTCACGCCGCACCTCCCACGGTGATGGCCTTGACGAGCACGGTCGGCATGCCCTGCGACACCGGCACACTCTGGCCGTTCTTGCCGCACGTCCAGCCGCCTTCGTCGATTTGCAAGTCGTCGGCGACCATCGAGATCTTGGTCAGTACGTCCGGGCCGTTGCCGATGAGGTTGATGTCCTTGACCGGCCGGCCGAGCTTGCCATCTTCGATGAGGTAGCCGGTCTTGAGGAAGAACGTAAAATCGCCCGCGCCGATGTTGACCTGGCCGTTGCTGAACGACTCGCAGTAGATGCCCTTTTTGACTGAGCGGATGATCTCGTCCTTCTTGTGCGGGCCGGCCAGCATGTAGGTGCTGCGCATCCGCGGCATGACCACGTGGCGAAACGACTCGCGGCGGCCGTTGCCGGTGGGCTGGACGCCGTAGTGCTTGGCGCTGATGCGGTCGTGCAGGTAGCTCGACAAGGTGCCGCCGTCGACGAGCACGGTCTTTTGGCTCTGGCCGCCTTCGTCGTCGATGTGGATGGAGCCGCGGGCGTCGGGCAAGGTGCCGTCGTCGACAATCG
This sequence comes from Deltaproteobacteria bacterium, assembly GCA_016875335.1. Lineage (GTDB taxonomy): Bacteria > Myxococcota_A > UBA9042 > UBA9042 > UBA9042 > SXRM01. The sequence continues at coordinate 12,252 of VGRO01000082.1, forward strand.
TCACGAACTTCTCGGCGACCGGCTTGCCCATTTTGCTGGCGTAGACGCTGGTGTTCTTGCGGTTGAAGTCGGCCTCCATGCCGTGGCCGATTGCCTCGTGCAAGAGGATCCCGCTCGGGCCCGCGCCGAGCACCACCGGCATCTCGCCGCCTTTGGGGGTGACAGCGTCGAACATCAGCACGGTGCGGCGCACGGCCTCGTCGACCAAGCGCCCCACGGACGTCGCGTCGAAGATGTGAAATCCCTTGCGCGAAGCGATGTTGTAGCCGCCGGTTTCGCGCTTTCCCTTGTCTTCAGCGACGCAGTTGGCCCACAGCCGCGTCATCGGCTGGTGGTCGCGCCAGGCGTGACCGGTGCTGGTGACCACGAACACCTCCTTGTCGGTGTCGGCGTACTGCACGCTAGCCTTGACGACGCGCGGGTCCTTGGCCTTGAGCTTGGCGTTGACTTCGGTGACCAACTTCTTCTTCTGGTCGATGTCGATGTTGGCAAAGCGGAAATCGCGGCTGTAGTAGGTTGGCAGCGCGGCGATCTCGATGGGCAAGAGTTCCGGCTTGGCCTTGCCATCCGCGATGGCTGCTGCCGTGGCCGCCGCCTTCTTGACGGCCTTGATGTCGAGCACTTCGCTGAAGGCGTAGCCGACGGCGTCGCCCTTGACCACGCGCACGCCGACGCCAAGATCGCTGCTGGCATGGGCCCGGCTGATGCGGTCGTCTTCCAGGGTCAGCGACACCGAGCGGGTGCGCTCGAAGTAGAGGTCCGCGAAATCCCCGCCGCGGCTGAGCGCGACCGCCAACACGGCTTGCAGATCCGCGTTCGCAAAACCGAAAGCGACAGTTTCTTTGGCCAGCGGTGCGGCGAGCAGGTCGGGCGCGGCGAGCGTGGCACCGGCGGCGGCGGCAAGGCCGAGGAAAGTGCGGCGGTCCGTCGTGGCGACGTCGGAGGTGAACGGGTCGGGCGCGCGGGACATGGGCAACCTCGGGCGAAAGGAGCGGGGTCCGCAGGATAGCGCGGGCAAATGCGGTTGTCGCGGATTTTTTTCCCGCTCGCGCGTGCGATGGACCTTGTACCTCCGCGCAACCCCGGGCATTCTGCCAGCGCGGTCCGCGCGCCGCGGGAATCTGACCATGCCGGTGACCGTTCGCTTGGCCTTGCTCGCGTGCGTGTCGGCCATCGCGGGGTGCGCGGATCTCGCGGCGCCAACGACCGCGAGCGATCCTGAGCCCCAGACCTACGCTTCGATTCAGGCGCCGCTGTCGTGGTCGTGCAAGGAATCGACCGCCACCGGCTACGTCAACGGCAAGGCCTTCACCATCCACTTGGTCACCGTCGACGGCAAGCCGGTCGAGCAGAAGACCGCCAACGCCTACATCGTCATGGCCCAAGCTGCGGCAAAGGCCGGCGTCAAGCTGCAGATCGTCAGTGGTTTTCGGACCATGGCCGAGCAGCAGTACTTCTACAACTGCTACAAGTGCTGTTGCTGCAACTCGTGCAACCTCGCGGCCGCGCCGGGCTACAGCAACCACCAAAGCGGCCACGCCCTGGATCTGAACACCTCGTCGTCCGGCGTCTATGCGTGGCTCGACAAGCACGGCAAGAGCTACGGCTTCAAGCGCACAGTGCCGAGCGAGGCCTGGCACTGGGAATGGTGGGGCGGCGGCCCGGGCGGCGGACCCTGCGGCGATGGCGACGGCGACGGCGTGCCCGATGACCAGGACAACTGTCCCAAGGTCGCCAACAAGACCCAGGCCGACAACGACAAAGACAAGCAGGGCGACGCCTGCGACAGCGACGACGACAACGACAAAGTCGCCGACAGCGCCGACAACTGCGGTTTCGTCGCCAACCCGAGTCAGCTCGACACCGACAAGGACAAGCAGGGCGATGCCTGCGACGCCGACGACGACAACGACAAGGTGTTGGATACCAAGGACAACTGCGACCTGGTCGTCAACCCGAGCCAGATCGACACCGACAAGGACGGCAAGGGCGACGCCTGCGATGACGACGACGACAACGACAAGGTCTTGGACGGAAAGGACAACTGCGCGCTCGTCGCCAACGCGAATCAACTGGACACCGACAAAGACGGCAAGGGCGACGCCTGCGAGACCGACGACGACGACGATGGTGTCCTCGACGCAAAGGACAACTGCCCGCTGGCCAAGAATGCCGACCAGACCGACAGCGACGGCGACAAACTCGGCGACGCCTGCGACCCGGACGACGACAACGACAAGGTGCCGGACGCCAAGGACAATTGCCCAATTGACGCCAACCCGGATCAGAAGGACTTCGACGGCGACCAGGTGGGCGACCCGTGCGACAGCGACAAGGACGGCGACGGCGTGCCAGACGCGACGGATGCGTGCCCGTGGGCGAAGGACGCCACCCAGACCGACACCGACGGCGATGACCTGGGCGACGCCTGCGATGGCGACGACGATGGCGATGGCGTGGCCGACACCGTGGACAACTGCCCGCTGGCCGCCAACCCGACGCAGACCGACGTCGACAGCGACGGTAAGGGCGACGCCTGCGACCCGGACAGCGACAACGACGGCGTGCCCGACGCCGACGACAACTGCCCGCTGGTCGCCGACCCGAGCCAGACGGACGCCGATGGCGATGGCATTGGCGACGTGTGCGACGACCCGCCGGAGCCGGACCCGGGGACCGCTGACGCCGCGTCGGACGGCGGAGTCGACGCACAAGACGCGGCGAGCAAGGAGATTCCGCCGACCGAGGCGGGCGGGCCAAACGAAGTCGCAAGTGCCGACGGCACCAAGACCGAGACGAAGGCGGTCGATGGCGTGGTGACAGCCGCGGCCGTGCCCGACGTGGATGCTACGGATGCGACGGGTGGCAGCGCCGCCGGTGGTGGCGTGGGTGGCGGCGATGGCGGGGTGCAGGCGCCCGCGCCGGTGGCGAGCAAGCCTGTGGCCCAAGATGGCGGCTGCGACGCCGGGCGTGGACAGGGTGGTACAGGCGCGTGGTCGGTGCTGGCGATCCTGGCGGCTCTGTTGGTGTGGCGGCGAACTGCCGGCCGTTGATATCGCTGGCTTGCGCGCAAGCTCGCGACGCCGGCTACTTCTCCCCCACATCCTCGCCAGTCAAGTCGCAACCCACCGCAATCATCATCACGCTGCGGTTGATCGCGTTGTCCGTCGTCGGCTTGAACCCGCCGTCCTTGCCCACCTTCATCTGCGCCGCCACCAACTTCTTGAACCCAGCGGAATCGAAAAACTGCTTGGTGTTGTCGAGCACGACCTTGTAGCTCTTGAACATCACGGGTTCCTTGAATTGCTCCATCTCGCCACGCAAGCGGTCGACCAGACCTTCGACGTTGGCCGCGCGCACCAGCGCCAGGTCCTTGTTGGCCTGGCTCATGCCGCCAGAGCCGCGGTCATCGTTGCCGGTACGGCTGGCTGTGCCGAGCAAAAGCAGGTACTTGGCCTGGCGCCACTGCTTGACGAAGCCGACGACACTGTCTTCGATCGCTGCAGCGTACTTTTTGCACGCGGTCTGCGCGCCGGCCGGGTTGCACAGGCCGCCGTCGCTTCGGCTCGCACAGGCGTAGTTGGCGTCCGGCGGGCAAGTGGCCGGTTCGGCGTAGTGGGCGTCGTAGCCCCAGCAGTCTTTGCCGTCGGGTTTCCAGACGTTGCAGCCAAAGATCGAGAACTGCACGCCGATGCCCTTGTCGCCGGCTCGCTCGAAAAGCGCGCGAAACTGCGCCTCGCTGATGCCGACCACCGGGTTCTTCGACTCGAACTTGCAGCCGTCGGCGCAGCTCTTGACCACTTGCGCCACGATCTTGCGAAAGGCGTCGTCGCGGCAGCGGCCAGGCGGCTGGCAGTCGCTGGGGCAATTCTTCCCGTTTTCGCCCGCTTGGCAGGTGCCGTCGCCGCACCGTGCGCGCGACGCAGCCGCTTCCGGTTCAGATGGGCGGTCAGCGCCTGCAGCGGCCGGCGCCTCGGTTGGCGCTGCCGATGCCGGCGTGGGCGCGGGTGGCGCAGGTGGCGCGGTCGGTGCCGGCGGCGGTGGCACGGCGGGTGTGCAATCGGCAGGGCACGTACCGACGTTTTCGCCGTCCGGGTTGCAGAAGCCGTCGCCGCAGCTTCCCGGGCAGTCCAAGGCGCACGACACCATGGATTCGCCTTCGCCACATTCGCCGTCGCCGCACGCCTGGGTGCCGCGCGCCAACAGCACGAGCCCCACGGCAGCGATGACCAGCAGGAGTACCACGGCGATGGTCCAGGTCCGGGCGTTGCCCATCTCGGCCTCCTACAAGCACGGGTCGAGCAACGACCAGCGAAACTCGGCCTCGCGGCTGGCATTGCGGATGAAGTCGGGGTCGGCGGTCGCGCCGCGCATCGGCACGGCGGTCGGCGGTCGCACCACTGCCATCCCCGGCAACCCAGTGAAACACCATGCGATGTCGCTTGGACGCGGGCCGTCGTCGATGCCCTTGGTGCATTCACGGTGCACCTTGGCCGCAGCGGTCTGCCAAGCCTCACCTGTCGCGGCGATCGCCTTGAGGGCCGAGAACCCGTTGGCCTTTTCGGCGGCCAAGCAGTCCGCAGCCACGCCGCTGGCATGCTTGCGCAGCCAGCCCTCGCGGTCCAGATACGTATCCTCGTTGGGCAGCCGCAATTCGGCATCCAGATAGGCGACCGCCGCTGCCGGGCTCGCCTTGTACGCACACAGCAGGGCCGCATTGGCCTGGCACATGCGCGCCCCTAACACCTTGTTGGGCGATGCCGCATTGCAGTGTTGCGCACGCGGCCGCAAGACCACCTGAACCGGCGGGCCTTTGCCGGCCACAGCGGCGCCCAACGCCGGCAAGCTGTGGCTGCGCAGCTCGCGGCGGCAGTGGGGGCAAGTCAGGTCCACCGACAACACCCGATAGGCCGCGCCCTTGCCAACTGGGCCGAAGTCGAGCGCAGGCCCCTTGGCGGCCTGGTCCGGCGTGTAGACGAGCCCCGTGATGCACTGGCCGAGACACGGTCGCAGCAGATCGAGGCGCGCTGCTTGTTCAGCCCTCCGGTTGCCCAGGTCACCGACCTTTGGCGCCCGACCCGCAAGCATCTTGTCCAATTGCCTTGCCGTCGCTGGAATGGCGAACACGGTCGCGGCCGCTGCTGCTGCCAACCAACCACCGCCACTGCCAAGGATCTCGGTCTTGAGGCGCCGGCCAAACGCAGCCACCGTCATGCCCAGCACCAACATCGCGCAGAAGTTGACGGTGTGCATCATCAGGCAGATTTCGCAGTTGTGGCCGAGCAGCACCCGACCGATGAACCCAAAGAGGAATAGGGCAAAGAGCAGCACGCCCACCACGACGCGCAGACCCGCCAAGGCCGCGCGCACCAGTGGCCACTGCGCCGTCGTCGCCCCCGCGGCCACGATGAAAAGGAGCGCGAACGCGACCAAATGCGTTGCCAAGCCCAGCGCTGCGGCCGGCACTCCAAACGGCTTGCCCAACCACGACGTCATCGCCGCCCGGCAACTGTCGCCGGTTGCCGCCGCCGCGCACAGGGCCGGCACGCCGACATCCAGCTCGAAAGCGACCTCGACGTGGCGTTGCGCTCCGACCAGCGCCGTGGCCATGCCCGCGGCGACCACCAGCAGCGAGGCAGTCAAGAAGCCCACGCGCCACACCATGGCCTCCTGCGGGGCCTGGACGGCGTAGCGGGTCAGAGCGATGGTCTTCGCGGGCGGGGCCATCGGCTAACGTTTCCTCAGGCAGGTCTGCAACTGCTGCACGCGGTTGGGGCATTCGACCGGGGCTGCCAACCGCCGCAACCGGGTCTCGCACTGTGGGTCGCCGGCGTGGTAGCCCTTGCACACCGTTCGCGCCAGCCGTTCGAGTGCCGGTGCGCACAGCGTCAGTTCGGTGCGCCCGAGCAGCCAGCGCAATACGACGCTGTCGTGTACCGGCAGCACCAGTGCTGCACAGGCCAGAGCCACCAACACGACGGCCAGCAGTGGTCCGGGTCCGTCGCTCTGCGACGGCAGCACGAGCGCCGGATCAAGCTCTCCCAAGAAGCTGCGGATGCTTGCCGGTCGCATCGCGGGCGAGGGATCGAGGGCGCGCCTGATCGCCGGCCAAACCTTGTGCTCGCTGCTGCCCTGGGCCATGTCCAGGTAGTGCATCGCTGGCACCAGGCGGTCAGGCGTCGATCCGCCGCCAGCCGGCCACGCCCGCTTCTCGGCGCGCGATGCGTCGGGGTCGACGGCTTGGTAGGGGCACATCCCGGTCAGCAGCTCAAAAACCAGAACGCCCAAACTGAAGACGTCGGCGCGCTCGTCCACCTGTTGGCCGTCGGTCTGGCGCTCGGGCGCCGCATACTGTGGGGTGCCTGCGTCGCTTGGGCCTGAGGCCTCGAAGTCGATGAGGCTGACCATGATGCGATCGCCCGCGGCGTGAACGATGACGTTGGCTGGCTTGATGTCGTTGTGCAGCACGCCGTGGTCGTGCAAGTAGGCGAGTGCCGCACCGAGTTGCAGCACGATGTCGCGGGTGCTGTCTTCCCATTCGCGAGCCCCCAGGCGACCGCGGCGCAGCATTCCAGCGGCGATGACCTCGCTCAAGGGCCGGCCGGCGCGGCGCTCGAGGACCAGGTACTGAGCCCCCGATTGCGCATCGTCCAAGATGCCGTACGGTTTGGGAATCGCCGCGTGGCTGAAGCGATGCAGCGTCCGGTACTCGCGTTGCAGCAACCGCTCTGGCCCGTGCCGGACCGGGCTGTCGGCGCTGACCCGCTTGGCGACTGCCGCCCTGCCGCCGCAGGTGGCCTCGAAGACCTCGAAACGCCGGCTGCGCGCCATGGCGCGGCCGATGGTCACCGTCGACGGGTCGAGGCGTGGGATGGTCACGGCGCCCCTGCGGCGGGCGACGCCTCAGACGGCGCGGGCGCTGCGCGCGACCCAGGCTCCTGCGGGCAGTCCGGCAGCAGGTCGTCGTCGGTCGCAGCACTCGCCTCGCTGGCGATCGGCACAGGCGGCGCGCCCTGCACGGCCGTCGAGGCTGGATCGGGCGACGGTGCGTCAGCGATGGGCGCCGGCGCGTACAAGGGTGTGTGCAAGGCCGTGGCGCCAACCAAGGCCCCGATGCCCAGCGCGCCCGCCGTTGCCCAGTAGAGCGCAGGGCGGCCGACCTTGCGGTCCACGCCTTCCGGCGCGCAGCGCACCGCGCACACGACGCCCACGCCGTCGCTGGTTTCCGGGCGATCGCGCTGGCGACCCAGGCTCTCGCGCAGCAACTGGTGGACGGCACGTTCTGCATCCGCCGGTCCGTGCGGCACCCGGAATCCACCTGTGACCGTTGCGTGCGCAGCGTCGCGCACCAGGGCCGAGGAGACAGCGTATGCGCAGCGCACGTCCGGCAGTTCGGCGTACAGCATTTCATGCAGCAACCGAGCCCGGTCCGGCGTGGCCTCGTCGCGCAGGACCCGACCATGCCGCAGCACCGCGTCACACTTGCCCCAGGCTGCTTCGCGACCCAGCAGCCACAAGATCGGCTCGCCCACGAAGGCCACGGCCAGACCGGCATCGTCCCCGACCACGCCAAGCAGCGCACCGCCGATCGGCCGCACGACCGCATCACGGTCACTTTCTGCAAGCAAAAGCGCCGTCTGGTCCGGGCATTCGCGCGCGTCCTCTCCGACCCCCTTGGCCTCCACGCCCACGCGCAGCAACTGGAGCGCCGCGGCCGGCTTGAGCGGAGGACGGGTGCGCGCCGCCTCCTTGGCAACTGCCTCGCAGAACGCATTGCAGATGGCATGGGCGAACGACCGGGGCCGCTCAGGGTTGGGTGCGGTCTCGACCAGGGCAAACGCCGCGCCGCCCGGCAGCCGCAAACTGCAGACTGCGACCGAGTGCAGCACATTGTCACCGGCGCCGCCTTGGAACGCCGAGGCAACCGACCAGGCCCCGTTGGCCGGCGGCAGCGCCGCGGGTGCCCCGTTCACGGCGTGCCTCGCTTGCTCTGGAGCGCTTCGCTGCTCGTGTGCAGGTTCAGGCTCTGCAGGTTGGGCGGGGCGGGCTTGACGCTGTCCGCAGTGCGGGTGGCATCAGCCTGGCGCACGAGGCTCGGCGCGGTCGGCACGAAGTCGCCCGGGGCGCGACCAATGGGCGGCGCATCCTGCCGGGACGGGCAAGTCGGATGCTTGCAGCCGTGGAAGCGCGGTTCGACGCAGACGGGGCACAGGTGCACGTGTTCCATCATTAGCCTCCCCAGGTTCGAGAGCCGGCGAGCGCCCCTGCAGCGCCTGAAACAGCGACCGCCGCCCACCAGACGGCCCTTGCCAGCGCGGTCTGACGGTGGCTGGGCGTTGCCGGTGGCGACCCATCGAGTGCAGCCGACGCGCGGGCCAACGGGTCCACCCCAACCAGCAGCGCAGCCGCGGCGATGGCCATGCCAGGGCCCATCGCGAGGTCCGCCGCCGCCGCGCCCAGCACCCCGAGAACGAGCGCCGCCGCGCCGCCCGCCGCGACGATGTCGCGAGCCACCCGCGGGAGCTGAGGTGCCGTTGCGTGCGCGTTCGCCGCCAGGGCGGCGCCGAGCGACCACACTGCGGCGAAGGCGGTCGCGGCCGTTGCCGTGGGGTCGATACACTGGCCCACCAGCACGACCGCCTGGGCACCGTGAGCCATGGCGACGGCGCCCGCGGTGTGTCGGTTCGCGCGACCGGCAAGCCACGCCGCGCCAATCGCCGCCGCCGCCGCCGCGAAAAGCACCGCCCGTTCCGCGAGATGCGGGCTGGGAGCGTAGGCCGCCACCGCCGCAGTGAGCACGGCCGCGCTGCGCGCGCAATCGACACCGTGCCGCATCAGCGCTGGGGCTCCGTGGTGCCCCGGCCCGGCCCGCACGGGAGTGTGCCGCGGCTGTAGAGGCGCTCGGACCACCTCAGGCGCTGGGAGAAACGATCGGCGACGGCACGGGTCAGCGCACCCTGGTGCACATCCCACAAGTTGCCGCAGCGGTCGAAGACGGCGTTGACCGGCAGCGAAAGGGCATTCGCGTCCATGCCAGCAAGCGCCGCAATCGCTGGTGGCCAGCGGTTGAGCAAGTCAGCGCGGAACTGCATCCAAGGCGGCACGGCCTGCGGCCCCTGGTCAGGTCGCATCCGCGCGTGGTCGACCAGCATTTCCTTGCGTGCGCGCGCAAGGGAATGGCCAGCGGCAGTCTCGCCCAGCACGACCACCAGTTGTGGGTGCTCCGTTTCACTTCGCCCACGCCCGAGCCTGCGCACTGCTCCCACCACGTCGCCCAGTTCGGCCTTGCACGGCTTGCACCAGAGCGCGCCGAGCGTGAGCCAGAACGCTCGGCCCTGCCCAAGTGGCGGCGCGGCGAAATCAGCGTTGCCCGGCGTCGCGTCGCCCGACAAACCGGCTGCCTGCGCCTCCTGCACCCGCACCGAACCCCCATGCCCGAGTCCCGCCCACGCCAACCGTGTCGGCATGCCTGGCTTGGCGCGCCCCGGTTGGAAGACCGCGAGCGGTGCGCAAACCCCGGAACGGTCGCGACAGCGCGCATCTACCGCGGCAACCGGTCGGCGCAAACCAGGTGCTGGCGCCAGCGTCCGGCTTGGGCTTGGCCTTGGCGCGCCAAGCGCCGCTGCATGCGCCGATCGGGCAACCGGCCTCAGCTCCGCAAGCAAAGTGGCTACGCCCGCGAAGAGCAACAGACACGGGAGCCAGGTCGCAAAGGCGAGGTGCCTGTCTTCGCGCTCTGGGTGGGTGGCCATGGCCTGCCGGTGCGATTGTTCGCGGCGTTACGGTACGGCAAGGCGCTCCCCCCGGCAAGGGGGTTGGACAGTGGGTCGAATTGGGGGGTTGAATAGAGGGGGGGGCTGTTCAGATCCATGAAATCAAATGGTAATCGAAGTGGCCGAAAACGCAATTCCGTCACTGGGCCAGGAACCTGCGTTCTACGACGATGCCGGTGTCAACCCACGTCCATTCGAATGAGCGCAGGCCTCTTCCCGCCATCGACCGCCAGCCGTTGGTACTGTTGGCCAACCGCCGCGCATCGCGATCGAGGCCGGTATCGGCCAAAGGCCTCGCGCGGCCGGCAAGGACCGCCTCGACGGCCTCCACGCCCGCCTGCGGACCGACGACCAAGTGCCCCGCGAGAATTGTTCGCACCGGTTTGGCACAACGCGGGAGGGCAAGGGCCTCGGGAACGGACGCCGGCAGCGCGGTCACTCCAGGCAAAAGTACTGCCGTGATTGTCAGACAGCCATCGGCGCCGTGGAACCATGCCGTTGGTCCCGCCAGCGTGGACGCCCAGGCTCGGTCCGTCGCTGCGGTCGAGCTTGGCATTGCCGCCCTCCGCGCGGCCAATGAAGCCGCCGTCAGGTCCGTGTCTACTGCCCTGGCATGCGGATAGCGGTCCACGCCCCAACGCTCCACATCGCCAGCGGGAAGGATACGTGAAGCATCTAGCGCGGATGGCATATCGAACCGACGCTTGAGCCAGGCGGCCAACCGCTGGCCGCCGCCCAGATGCTCATGGACGATCAGGCTGGTGCCCTCGATACGCAAGGACGCCGCGCGCCAATCGATGTCGTTGGCGACCTCTGCCCACGCAGCGTTGGACCCCAGCGCCGAGGCCAGTCCGGGTCCGCGTTCGAACGCATGCACGTCACCGCCGCCCGTCCGCTCGACCGCGGCCCGAAAAGCCTCATCCTTCTGCAAGGTGCGCGTCTGCATGGCGGCAAGCAAGTCGTCCATTGCGGCATCTGCCTCTAGCAGCGTGTCCGTCGGCGTCGTCTGGGAACTCGACCACGCCACCTGGATCGCGCGCCCGCCATCCCGGGCAACCCACTGCGCCCGCGGACCCGAACGACCAAGCCAGCGGCCTCCTCGTTCTAGCATGTCCGCGGGCGCGGCAGCCCGGGCGGCGGTCTGGCCAAGCGCAACGCCGATCCAATGGGCAAACGCTCGCGCGGCACCTGCTGGCGTCGCCTCGCTCGCCTTTGCTGCGGCCCCATACCATCGTCCGTGTTGAAAACACAAAGCAATCGCCTGGTTCTCGTCGAGCTCCCTCGGCAAGGGTTCGCGTGACAGGCCGCCCAGCGCCGTCGCAAATTCACCGCCACCCGTCCACGCCAGGGCGCTGCTTGCCACAGAATGCGCGATCGCACCGGCAGCGGCTGGGCGGTCGATCAGCAGTACCTTTTCGCAGGTACCGGGAAGGCCGCTCAAGACGGCCTCCGCCTCTTCGCCGCGCCAAAGCAGCCAAGCCGAATACAAAGCGAGGCCGCCTGAAACGAAGAACATCGCCAAGAGCAGAACGGCGGCCAGCACAGTCTTCGTTGGCGCCGGTGGAGCCTGGGCCGGTTGCAGCATCATAGACCTGGTACAGGGCGGTGACTTTGACATCGCCTGGATTCTGAACCGGTGCTGGCCGGCCCTGCAACTGTTGGAGTCGATCGATCTCGGGTCCCGTGATGATCCTGACCGTGTGGACTGCCCCCACATACCCCCCCATTGTTCAAGTCGCTGACGCGCCGAGGCAATTATTGTCGGAGATGACCGCCCGCCGCCGCACCCCCAAACTTTTTTTCGCCCCAGCCGCGGTATTCACCCCGTTTCCAACGATCACCTGTTCGACGGCGCACCGTCGCGCCGCCGAGGAGGTCCCGTGTCCATCCGCTACTACCACCCGCGCCTGCTTTTCGAGGTCACCGCCCGTACCATCGCTGGCGCCTTCCTTTTCGACCCCGTCGCGTACCCAG
>VGRO01000083.1 GCA_016875335.1 Deltaproteobacteria bacterium
CGAGCGGCAGGGTCGCCGCCGCGGCCAGCACCGCGGCCCGGCCACCGCGCGACCACGCCGCGTCCAGACCCGCGCGCAGCCACACCGCCACGGCCAAGGCGGCACAGGCGGCGCCGGCCAGATGGATGCGCATGCCGGCCGATCCGACCGGCACCTGCCTCGCGGTGTGGCCGGCCAGGCAAAATCCTGGAAACCCGGTGGGGTGCGGCACGCCCAACTGGACTGCGGCGGCGCCGAGTTCACCAGAGTCGAACCACGCGACCGACGGCGCAACCAGCCACACGGCCGCGGCGCATGCCAACCCGGCGCCCACGTACAAGGGCGCATCGTCGTGGACGATCGTGGCCGGCGCGGCGGGGGTGGCCCCGGTGTCCGCGTTCACGGGCCGGTCACAGTTGCGGGCAGAAAAGCTCGACCTGGTTCTGCGGCTCCAGCACTGCTGCGGCATTGACGGCGAAGCCGCCGGCCAGCACGACGCAGCCCCCGAACGGGCCCTTGCCGCCGACCCGGGCCGCGGCCGCGCCGAATCTGGGGAACTGCTGCACCAGCCGGGCCTTGGCTTTGCCGTCGGGACCGATGAGCAGGGCGTCGCCCGCGACCTTGAGCTCCGGGTCGAGGCCGCCGATGACCAGGACCGACCTGTCGGCCAATTGCGCCGCCGCCGGCATCAGGCGCCTGCCCAGGTCGGTACCGCCAAAGGTGCCGAGATCGACCGCCGACCAAAGGACCGTGGCCGGCTTGCTGGCGTCGCCCGGGTCGACCTGGATCACCAGGGGCGCCAGATCGCCGCCGCTGCCGACTTCACCATCTTCCATGAAGATCTTCTTGGCGGTGGCGCCGACGAGCAACCAGGACTTGTCGGTCAAGGCGTAGAAGGCGCCTCCGTGCAGGTCCTTGGGCACGGCGCCCACATCGTTGGCGGCGGTGAACTTGTTGGCGGCTGCGTCATAGGTTTCGCTCAACGCGCTGCCGGCGCTCTTGCGGCCACCGATCAGCAGCAGTTTGAGGCATCCGCCCGCCGTGTCGCGCTGCACGCACGTCGCCGCAGCCATCGCCCGACCGGCGACCATGGTGGCGCCAACCTGTTGCGGGCAATCGACGTTGCCGGCATCGACCTTGCACAGTTGTGTCTTGCCGCGGCGCTTGTCGAACTGCGGCGACAGCGGCAACTCCGAACCGCCAGCGACCAGAAGTCGATCGCCCGCTGGTGTCGCGACCCGGGCGATGAGCGGGAACGCCAAAGGCAGGCCGAGCGCGAACTGTTGCGCGCTGCTGCCGGTCGCCGACTCGGTGACGGTCCAGCGGCCCAGTTGATCGGTGACGGCACAGTTGGTCGAGCTGGCGCCCGAGCACTCGCGGGTGTCCAACTGCGCCGTGAGCTTGCCGGCGGCCAACGCCAGCTTGACCGAGGCGCTGCCGCCCGCGTAGGCGAACGCGCCGCCGGTGACAGTCACGGCTTGCGCCAAGCCGACCGCAGCTCCCGCATTGCCGACCAACCGGCTCTGGAAGATGCCGGCCCGGGGGTCGAAAAGCTCGACCTGCTCGGCCGCGGCCTTCCAATATCCGTCCTTGTCCTGCACGCCCAAGCCGCCGATCAGGGCGACGCGGCCATCTTCGAGCGCGATGGCGGTGGGCAGTCCACGGCGGGCGGCCCCGTTGAGCGGAAACAGGTGGTCGACGCGACAGCGGTTGGCGGCGCCGCAGGTGGCGTTGGCGTGGATGGCCTTGCAATCCGACTCGGTCGAGCAGACTTTCTGGCCGGCTTTGTCTTGCAGTCCCGGGTTGACCTGGGCGAGCGCGGTGAACTTGCCGATTTCGACGGTCGGCAGCCAGTAGGGTGCCGCCGCGGCGGCCGTCTCCGACAGGCCGGCGACCACGCGGATGTTGCCGCGGTAGGCGCGCACGGCGTGGCTGGCGCACGCGGCGTCGGCGAATCCGTCGATGAGCACGGCGTAGTTGTCGGCGGCCTCCAGGTCCTTGACGACCGGCTCGTTGGCCGAGACGCCCGCGTATGCCTGACAGCCGAAGTCGAACGTCGGGGTCTGCGACACGGTGCTGACCGCGCCGCGAAAGATGCGGATGCGCAGCGCCTTGACGTTGGGCAGCGCGCCCGACAGCGCCAGCCGCAGTTGCCCGAAACCTGCCACCGCCGCGGGCGCCTGCTCGACGGCGCAACTCAGAGCGAACGACGCGCACAGCAGGGCAGTCCACCCCACGCGCACGGAAAGCCGGGTGTGCATGGCCAACCTCACTTGCCGGTCCCGCCGCCAAAGACGGGGTCGAGGTAGGCGTCGGCGTGGTCCAGGGTCACAGCCACCGCGCCGACCTTGGGAGCCGCGTCGCCGCGGAGGAGCAGCCACGTGGCGACGCCAATGGCCGCCACGCCGGCACCCATCACACCCCAGAACCAAGCCTTCTGGTACACCGGGGGTTCGGGCGGTTTGACCGGCAGGCCGCCGGAACCCACCGAGGGGTCCTGGACCACGGCCTGCTGCTCCAACTGCACGGCCTGCTCGACCACGGCGCCGGGCTGGACGGTGATCTTGGCCGTCCATTCCTTGAACCCGGCGCGGACCACCCGCAGCGTGTGCGGCCCAGCGGCCACCTGGACCTTGAGGCCGGTGACCGAGGTGCGCCCGACCAGCTTGTCGTCGACGTACACCAGCGCAACGCCGCCGCCGAAAAGGACCACTTGCAGCGTGCCGATCTGCTCGACGGCGTCGGCCGGCAAGTCCACCGGACCCAGCAGCACCACAAGGCCGCGCTGGACCGCCTGGACAGGCTTGTCCGGGGACTCCAGGGGCTGCACGGTGGACTGTGCCACCCGGCCCTGCACCACGTCGACCACGCGCATGTTCAGTTGCAGTTGGCCCGACGGGTTCTTGGACAGCTCGCTGTACACCACCAACTGCGCAGTGTACTTGTTGGCGATCTTGCCCAGGCACTCGACGCCGGGCTCGGTACACTCGAACTCGAACATCTCCTCGGTCAGGTCGCCGGCCGCGAACACGATCTCCAACTGCCGGTAGCGCATCGCCTGGTTCTGCAATTCCTTCGACACAGTCTGGCGCTGGGCATCGGCCACGCCGGCGCCGTCCGTGCGCAAGATCAGCACTTTCTGGCGGCTCGCGGTCTTGGACTCTTGCGCATGCGCACTGCGCGGCACCAGGACGCCGGACACCGGGACCACCACGACGCCACATACGCCGAGGCAGACCAGGATGCCCAGCGCATGGCGCAACCAGGTGCGGCGCGCACGCGGCCGGGGACGGCAGGATTGAGGGCACACAACAACCTCCATGGGCACCCAAGGGCGGCGATGCTAACAGTAGCGTCACGGTGGCGCAATTTCGCGCTTCGCGGCGTCCCATGTGCGCGATCAAGTGGGGTGTCGATGGCGGCCTGCCGTGGCGAGCGGAATCAGGCGCCCGACAGGCGAGGCGGAGGCCGTCTGGCGACCAAGGCGCAGCCCCAAGCGACGCTGCGGCGAGCCTGGCGGCCGACAACAATGCATGTCGGAGTGCATGGTTCCGCGGAGCAGGCGTTTCATTCATCGACACCCCCTATGGCACGCCGATGCCTTTGGGCAAGCGGCCCGCCAGCGCTGCGCACGCCCGGGTGTCGGCCAGCGTGAGGGCCTGGCACGCCTGCAAGAGCACCAGGGCCCTGGCCCACTTGCGCTTGCGGATCCAGCGGCTGGCGCGGCCGGCCAGTTCGTCGGCGTGCTGCTGGGCGACGGTGCGGCGCAGTCCATCCAGCCGCGCTTGCGCGTCGGCGGCCAGCGGCGTGTCAGGGGCGATTTGCAAAATGCCATGGACAGCCCGCTCGGCTGCGCCTGGGTCGCCGCGCAACACCGCCGCCTCGAAGGCCAGGCGATGCGCGCGCAACTGCGCCAGATCGATGCGCCGACCCAGTTCCCCGCACGCGGGCCGTTCGCGATCCACCAGGCGACAGCGGTACTGGGCGTCGCGGGCCGCCTGCCACAGCCCGCGCGCCAACGCCAGGTCGCCGACCGCGATCTGCTGCTGGACGAAGCGGTCGTCGATGTGGGCGAGCAACCGTTCGCACGCAGGGGCCGGCACGCGCGCCAGGTGCGTGCAGTCGCGGGCGAACCGGGCCGCGAGCAACAGGTCGCCGTCGTCGGCGGCCCGCCGGGCCTGGCGCAGGGCGTCTTCCTGTTGATCGGCGATAGCCCGCAGCAGGCGGTCTCGCTCGCGGCGGATGTCGTGGGCCTGTGGTGCATCTGGATGGGCGTCGAGCCACGCCAAGAAGTCGTCCGGGTCCCTTCGCGCGCGAACCAGCGCGGCGCTGGTGGTGGCGTCGAGGTAGACTTCGACCGGGTCGCAGCCGGCGCAGTGGACCTGTGCGATGGGCGCCGCGTACGGGAAAAGGCCGGCCGGCCAGGCGCGCACGTCAAAGGTCGCCAGACCTCGGCCGTCGGTCCAGGCGCGCGCCGCGCCGCGGCGACCGTGGACTTCGGCAGTCGCGCCCTGCGCGAGGTCCACGCCGCACGGTTCGATGCGCGGCGGCAACTGCTCGATCCAGGGCTGCAGGGACTCCGGCACGGGTCCGCGGTGCCACAGGCCCGCACGCGCAAGGCCCGTCGCCAGGGCATCCACGGCGAGCGCCGCGCCAACCGTGATCGCGACCGCCGTGGCGCTTGGCGATGGGGCGACGAGCGACCCGCCAGCGCCCAGGGCCGCGCCGACCGCCGCCTCCGCGATCGCCACCGCTGCCATCCAGTCGGGATACACCCGCCGCGCGACCGCAAGGCGATCGGTGCGGGCCGAGGCGTGCCGCAGGCACGAACGGTGATCCGCGAGGCGGGCCTGGACGGTCGGACCGCGCACCTGGACCGCGAGGACGCGGCGCGGCACAGCGCCGTCGATGGCCACGACATCGCTGTGCTCGACCGCTGGGGCCAGCTCGACGTGCACCTCGGTCCGGCCGGTCGCCAGCGCGAGGCAGCCGGCCGCCCCGCACGCCAGGACGCACGCCAGGCCCCCGTGTACCGTCGCTGCTGCGGTCATGGATAGGTCAAGGCCCCGTCTCCGTCCACAGCGCCGGCCGGTGATCGTACAGCTCTTGGCCGATGAGCAGGAACCACAGCGTCGGCGCCGCTGCGGGCGAGAGGGGAAAATCGGTGTGCCAATCGGGCGCGTACACCAGCGGCACGCCGGCCGCGCAAGCCAACTGCACGGCCGGTGCGAATGCCTCGACGGCCGCGTCGCGATCGCCCAGGCGCCAC
The DNA here is from genome assembly GCA_016875335.1 of Deltaproteobacteria bacterium. Taxonomy (GTDB): domain Bacteria; phylum Myxococcota_A; class UBA9042; order UBA9042; family UBA9042; genus SXRM01. Next base: position 5,249 of record VGRO01000083.1, read on the forward strand.
CACGCCAGGGCCACCGCCAGCGAGCCTTCGACGAACCACGTCTCGGGCGGATCGGGCACGTAGGGGCGAAGCCCGGGCCAACCGTGCGCGACGATGGCGTGTTCGCGCTGCACCCAATGCAGCGCGGCCTGCGCGCGGCCCGGCCGGTCGCGGGCGACATCGAGCAGCGCGGCCCAGCTGCCCGCGGCGTCGAGCGCGCTGTGGTCGTCCACCTTGTCGCCGTCGATGCCTTGCGCGTAGCGCTCTTCCCCGGGCCGCCACAGCAGGGCGTCCAGCGACGCGGCAAGCCGCGAACGGCATGCCGACAGGTGCAGCCTTGCCGCCAGGTCGGGGTCGGCAGCCGCCGCGGCGCCATAGGCGAACCAGGCGTCGATCTGGTGCTCGGTCGCGGCAAAGCGCGCGTCGAAGTCGGGGTCGAAGGTCTTGCCGTCGATCCAGCGCCCTCGCCCGGCCCTCACCAAGCCGCGCGCGTCGGTCTGGCCGAGGAGCCAGAGCAGGCCGCGCTCGAGCGTGCCGGCGAATTGGGTGTCGCCCGTGCGCTGTTGATAGTGGGCCAGCGCGTACACGGCCCACGCCACGGTCCCTGCGCGCACGTAGCCGGCGTTGTAGAAGCCGTCACCGAACACCGCGAACGAGAATCCCCAGGACCCGTCCGGCAATTGCAGGCCGGCCAGCGTGTGCGCCAATCCGCGCGCGAGCAGCACCTCGCCGCGTTCGGCGGCCCACACCAGGGCCAGGGCGTCGTCGTACACGAAACTGCGGTTGGCCAGTTCAGCAAACCCCGCATCCGCGCCCGCAAAGCGCTGTGGGTACGGGTACGACAGCACCGCCTGGGCGCCCGCCGCCACCCGACCCATTGTCACGGCGACGGCCGCGCGGTGGTGTTGGTCGTAGGCGGGCCCGGCCGGAGAGAACTGACGAAAGACCAGACTTTTCGACGCCTTGTCCAACCAGTCACGCGCGCTTGGCTGCGCACACGGGCCTTCCGTGGGCCGCTGCACCACCGCGCCGCACGCTGTCCACCCCACGACCAACGCCGCGCACCAAGCCAATCGAGCCAACTACTGCCTCTTGTCGGCTTCGATCATCTTGAGCAGCAGCGGCGCGTAGATCTGCCACAGCAGCCGGGTCTCCTCCGGCATGATGCCCAGGCTGGCCATGCCGCGCCGCAGGGTCGGCACCCCCCACAACCACGGCAGTCCGAGCGTTTCTTGGCCGTCGGCCATGTCGCCCGCGACGTACATGTGCTGGCAGCCGTCGTCGTGGACGATGGCGGGGAAGCGTTTGGAGATGCCGAACTTGCGCATCAGTTCATCGCCCGGCGGCATGCTGTTGATGGTGAACTCGGCGCGCACCTCGGTCGGCTCGGTCGGCAGGTTGATGTCGAACCAGTACGTGAACGGAATCTTGCGGCCGGCGGCGTGCAACGTCAGCGGATCGGCCGTGATGTCCAGATCCTGCTGCAGGCAGCACACCCGGCCGTCTTCGTGGATGAGCAGGATGCCCGGGCCCACGAGGTCGTAGGGCCGACCGGTTTCCTCGGCCCAGCGCTTCTGGACCCACTGTGCGATCTCGCGGTCGTCGGCGAAGTTGTCGACGCGGCGGCCCGCCCAACCGCTCCACTGGAGGTTGAAAAGTTTTTCGAGACGCAGCCGAAGGGCGTAGGGCGTGGGTGTTGCGTAGGTGTTGAATTCGCCGTAGATGCGGCCACCGCGCTGCACGAATTGCTCGATGGCCTCGACCTCTTGCGGGTACATGCCGCCGTAGATGCGCTGCGACAATTCCAGGTGCGCGACCGGTCGCGGAAAGGCGTCGAAATCGTCGCGGTACACGCCATAGCTGTCGGCGATGAGCAACAGGTTCTTGCCGCTGAGATCGGCGGCGGCCAGTTGCCGGTACTTGCGCGTCGCCGGGTCGTAGCCGACATAGTCGGTGGCGTTGTCCCACAACACCTTGGAGGTCATGGGCTTGGCCTTGGCCTGCGACAGCAGCCACATCATGCGGGCGTGCTCGCGGCTGTTCTCGAAGGGCACGGTCTTGCTCAGCACCACCGGCAGCGCCGCGGGCCGCGGTTTGACCAGCCACACCACGGGCATGGCGACCAGTCCGGCGATGAGCGCCGTGACCAGGATCGGCAGCAGGCGCGACTGCCGGGCCTGCGCCGCCGGGCCGCCAAAGCCCATGCGGGTCATGCGGCCCCATTTCTTCTCGCCGCGCAGGTACTTGTACAGGCCGCGCAGCCGGAACCACAACACCATCTGCCGATAGCCGATGTTTTCGACCAGCGCGACCACGATGAGGCGCAAGAGGTCGCCGCGGTTGCGGTAGAACGACAGGGTCAGTTCTTCGAGAAAGATCGACCCGAGCGACAGCAGAAAGCCGATGAGCACGGCGAGCAACAGGAAAATCCCGGCGAACCACGGATCGATGACACCGGCCACCGCGGTGATGAAGAACCAGAAGTAGCCGAAAAGCTCGACGACCGGACCGAAAAGCTCGAAAAACACGTAGAACGGCATGACCACCACGCCGACCGACCCGTAGCGCGGGTTGAAGGCCATGCGGCGGTGGCGCCACAGCGTGTCGGCGAGGCCGCGCTGCCAGCGGTCGCGCTGGTTGCCGAGGATCTTGAGCGTCTCGGGCGCCTCGGTGAACGACACCGGATCCGGCAGGTGCTGGATGGCGCGGCCCTGCAGCCACGACGGCACCTGATGGCGCAGGCGCGTCACCAGTTCCATGTCCTCGCCGATGCTGTCGTGGGCATACCCGCCGGCCGCCACCACGGCCGAGCGCCGGAAAAGGCCGAACGCCCCAGAAATGATGAGGTTGCCGCCCATGCGGTCCCAGCCCAGCCGGCCGACCAGGAACGCCCGCAGGTACTCGACCACCTGGTAGCGGGCGAGCCAGCTCTTGGGCAGGCCCATTTCGACCAGCTCGCCCTTCTCGATCTTGCAGCCGTTGGCGAGGCAGATGGTGCCGCCGACGCCGACCACGTCCACGTCGCTCAGGAACGGCCGCACCAACCGCAAGAGCGCGTCGGGCAGGATGAGCGTATCTGCGTCGATGGCGCACACCAGCGGATAGCGGGCCGCGTTGACGCCGCAGTTCAGGCCGTCGGACTTGCCGCCGTTTTCCTTGTCGATGACCACCAGCTTCTTGTAGAGGCCTGACCGATAGACGCTGCGGATCGGCTTGCACGGCAAGTCGAAGCGGATGTCGAACGGCACGGGCTCCAGGGCAAACGCCTGGCGCAGCACGTGCATGGTCTTGTCCTTGCTGCCGTCGTTGACGACCACCACCTCGTGTTGCGGATAGCGCAGTTGCAAGAGCGCGCGGACCGACTCGACCACGGTCTTTTCTTCATTGAACGCCGGACACAAGATCGAAATCGGCAACGTGGCCCGGCCGCGCGCGCTGATGCTCTCGGGGGCCGACCCTTCGAGATCTCGGCGCACGTGGATGACGCCCACCACCGCGGCGACGAAGAGCGCAATGTACCCCGCCGTCAACGTGACGAAGTACAGCAGCACCAGGATGTTCAGAACATCGACCACGCTGGCTCAGTCCTCGGTAGGTCGCTAGGCGGCTGCGGTCGCCGGTTGTGCTTCGGGGGGCGCCAGCCTGGCCTCGGCGAGCGCGGATTGCGCGGCGCTGTTGCCCTCGGCGGCCGCGGCGCGCAGGACCGCGATGCCGGTGGGGCCGCATTTGACCAGTGCCAAGGCAGCGTTGTGGCGCACCCACTCGGCGTCGTCGCCGAGCACTTGGCCGAGCAGCTCGGCCGCCGCCGGTTGCGCCAGCACACCCAGGGCCTTGGCGGCCTCGGAGCGCACCTCCCAGCGGTCGTCGCCCAGCGCGTGCATGCACACCTCCAGGGTGCTCTGCTCGCGCAGTTCGGACAGGGCGCGCAGGGCATTGATGCGCACCTCGGTATCGGCGTCGGTCGCGGCCGTGACGATGGCGTCCAGGGCTGCGCGTTGCCGGGCCTGGCCCAGCGCCGCCACGCACACCTGGCGCACGTCGGCACGGTCGCTATCGCACAGCGCGATGAGTTCCTGCACCGGAAACGGCCGGGCCGCGGCAAGCGAGTCGATGACGCGCAAGCGGTTGAGCCGCCCGTCCTGGCACAGCGCAGGCAGCGCCACCAGCGACTCGTCAGCGCGGCCCAGGCTGCACAGGGCCTCGAAGGCGCCCAGCCGCACGTCGGGCACCTCGTCGCGCACCAGCCGGGCCAGCAGGTGGGCGGGGTCGGCCATGGCCCGGGCCTCGCGGATGGCGCGCAGGCGTTCCCACGGCCGGGCGCCGGCGTTGGCGCGCGCGTCGTGGACCAGGCCAGAAGTACTGAAAAGCTGAGCAAAGATGGGGTCGGTGGTGGTACCACCCGAACCGGCGTACTCGGCCATCTCCGTCAACAGGCGCCGTTGCTGATCGCGGCTGAGCGTCGCCAGGGCCGCCAAGCATTGCTGGGTCAACAGAGCGTCGCCTTGCGGGCCGATCTGGCCGATGGTCTCGATGAGGCGCGTGCGCACGGCGTTGTAGGCCATCTGCCGGCGCATGGTCGAGCTGCGCACGTACGACATCGCCACCAGCGCCAGCAACACGACCACGAGCTCGATGACCACGAACACCAGGATCATCAGCTCGGAGAAGGTGAGCAGGCGCCAGTTGAACGTCACAGCCGCCCCCGCACGCCGAGGCTGACCTCGGTAAACGGGTTGAAGTTGCCGAACGGCTGGATGCGCGTGGCCGACAGCCGCATGCCGACCCGGCCACTGAACCAGTGTTCGACGCCGACCAGCGCCGTCAGCCCGCGCGCCGGCCTCGCGCTCTGGCGGTCGATGAAGTTGGGGTCGTCGCCCGCGTAGAACCAGGTGAACCAGGCCGTGCGCGCGGTGGCCTCGAAGCGCAGCTTGATCATCGCGCTCTGGGCGACGGCGCCAGGCCACAGCAGGACCGCGACGTAGCCGGGCGTCAGGGTCAAGCGGCCGATGTGGATCGGCAGGTTGGGTCCAAGGGTCAGGCTCGAAACGGGCGTGGCATCGAGTGGGGCGTAGACCGCGTAGCGCACCCACAACCCCAGGCCGACGCTGTCGTTGATCGCCACGGCCACATCGGCGCGGGCATCGACAAGCGGCAAGAACGCCCGCGACGGCGAACCCGAGGCGTGAACCATCGCCGAGAACCGCCCCGCGCTGGCGTACAACTCGGCCCGCGGCGCCCAGGCGACCCGTGCATAGGCGCCTTGGGTGCGCTGCTCGACTTGCACGCCGCCGACCAGCGTCGCCTGCTTGTGGACCCGCCGACCCACACCGAGGTCGAGCCGTGGCCACACGTTGCCGTTGTAGAGCGTCGCGCCCAACCCGCCGTCGACCGACCACGGGTGGGCGATGCGTGCGCGGGCCAACTCTTGTTCGTCGGTCAACCGGCCGCCGCGCAAGAGCGCCGCTTCCAAGCCCGGCAGGTCTTTGAGGACCAGCAGCAGGTCCAAGACGCGCTGGTGGATCTCGGGCCGGTTGTCGCCGACGGCCTGCATGCCCATGTAGCATTCCAGGGCCTTGGCCACGTCGCCGAGCGCCAGCCGGACTTGCGCGACCAGTTCGAGCACCTCGATGTCGGCCGGGTGGCGCTGCAGCACCGTTTCAGCTTCCTGCAGGGCTGTCGCCCACTGGCCCTTCCAGTACAGCAACCGCGCGCGCTGGACGCGCAGTTCGTCGTCACCGGGGTGCAGCGCCAGTTGTTGATCGACCAGCCGCAGGGCGTCGTCGATGCGGCCGGCGCGCACCAGTTCGCGCACACTGGGCCCCGCGGGGGCGACCTCGACCGTCGCGGTGCCGGCTTCTGGTCCTGCGGGCCGCGGCTTGACGGTCTCGACCTCGACCTCGACTTTCTGTTGTCCAAGGACCGGTGTCGCGACCACGCCGGCCAGCGCGACGACCGCCCAGGCCGACAGCACGCGACCGCGAAGGCGGGCACTGGCGGCGAAGGGCTGGGCGCGGCCGAACGTGGTCAGCAATTCCATCTCGCTCGGGCACCACGGCGCGCCGCGAAGGGCAGGGCTCGGGTACGGGGGGACGCGACCCTGCCGGGCATCGTAAGGCCATGTGACAGGACGCGCAAAATCTTGGTCGGGCAGGTGCGCAGTTTACCGATCGCTGCCTTGCAAGCCAATGTGACCGCGAATCAGGTGCTTGGGACCCACCAATCCTGTCGCGTCGGTCCGGCCGCGCACCATGCGACAGGCAAGCCCAATGCGCGACCGATCTCGCGCGCAAACGCGCCGTGCGCATCGCGGTCGGCCGCGGGCGGCTGTGGCCCGCCCGCCACCGCAGCAGCAGAAAACGCCAAACGCGTCAGGCGGTGCTGGCGGTCGAGATCGGGCGGCGCCGGGCGGCCGAGGCGCACGATGTCGTCGCCACGGCGCTCGGCGACCCAGTCGACATCGGCGGCGCTTGCGCGCCACGCCACGGTCCACGGTTGCGGCGGCAAGCGGGGCGCCTGGTCCAGGTGGGTCACGCACAGCGCGTCGAGGTCGCCGCAGGCGTCGATGGCGTACCGCAAGGCCACAAGGTCGAGCGGAGCCTTGCGCACGCGGCCCTGCCACGGGTGCAGCGCGTTGTGGCGTTCGGGCAAGCGCGGGTCCAGGCTCGAATCCTCGCCCGGCAGCGGCCCGGCGCCATGGCGCATCATGTAGCACCGCAGCACCCCGAACCGTCGCACGGCGCCAGTCCAGCCGACATCCGCGAAAAACCCGTTCGCGCTGGCCGTGGTACAGGTACTCCACGTCGTGTGCGGATGAAAGCCGACCCATTCGTCCAAGAGTACGCCCTGCGCGCCCTCGACGATCACGTCGCCCGCCGCGGCGACCGCGGCGCGCACCTCGTCGGGCGCGAGAATCGCCACCCGCGCGACGGCGCCGCACAGGTGGTCGGACAATTCGTCCAGCGGCGCCTGCAAGAGTACCCACGCGTCCCGGTTGAATGTGGCCGCGATGGGGCCAGTCTCGGCTTGCACGTCGCAGACCAAGCGGTCCCGCAGGCTCGCGAGCTTGCGGCGAACTGCGGTCGGGTCGCGCAGGTCGGAGGCACACAGCGCCTCGGCACCACACAGCAAACCATCGCGCACGGTCTCGCCCACACCGATGCCGCACGATCCGTGACGACCGGCGCCGCGCGCCGCTTCGCGCAAGCGATTGGCGGCCTGGTGCAGCGGCGTGGTGATTCGGCAGCGGCCGTCGATGCGCAAGCGGGCGATCGGGTCGTCCACACCCAGACTGTGCAAATGGTCGGCTTCGCCGCGCAAGGCGAGCGGCGCCACGATCATGCCCGCCGCGTGCAGCGTCGCCCGCCCCGCCTGAAAACTGGCGGCGCCAAACTGAGAAAACGTGTGTTGGCGGCCGTCGGGCGCGACCACGTTGTGACCGGCTTGCGCCCCGCCGTGCACGCGCACCACCAGGGTGCAACTGTGGCGCGCCGCCAACTGATCGACAAGCGCCCCCTTGCCGGCATCGCCATAGCCGATGTCGGTGACCACCCACGCCGTCGCCATGCCGTTCCTGCGTCTGGGGTTGCCGCTGGCCCCGAAGATCGCTACGGTACGCCCATGCCGCGCCCTTGGCCAGCATGTGACGTTCCCCTGGCCTTTCTGGCGGCCGCTTCGCTGTGCGGCGCGTGCGTCGGACCGAGCGGGTCGACCGCGGGAAGTTCTTCGGTGGGCGGCGGCGCGACAGGGCCCGCGCCGGTGTTCGTCAGCGACGGCGGGGCTGGCCCGCCGGACAGCGCGGGCGACGGCGGTGGCCCGTTCACCACCAAAGCCGACACGGGCGCAGGCGATGCCGAGCAGGACGCAGGCGTGGACGCCATGGGCGACGTCGCGCTGGGTTTGGATGCTGATGCCGACACCGCAGCCCCTGCCGACGCCAAGGCAGACGGCGACGTCAAGGCCGAGACCGCCGATGCCAAGACCGACGCCGCCGACGCCAAGGCGGATGCGCTCGACGCCAAGGCCGACGCGCAGCCCGAGGTCGCGCAACCCATTTGCGGCGACGGCGCGTGCCAGGACCCGGAAGGCTGCGGCGACTGCCCGCAGGATTGCGGTCCGTGCGGTCCGAGCTGTGGCGATGCCGTCTGCCAGGATCCCGAGAACTGCCAGTCCTGCCCCGCCGACTGCCCGTGCGCGCCCAAATGTGGCGACAAGCTGTGCGACAAGACGGCCGAAAACTGCCAGACCTGCCCCGCCGACTGCGGCAACTGCCCTGCGGTGTGCGGCAACGCGCAGTGCGAGGCCGGCGAGTCGTGCACCAGTTGCCCCAAGGATTGTCCGTGCGCGCCCAAGTGCGGCGACAAGCTGTGCGACAAGGCCACCGAGGACTGCCAGAAGTGCCCGGCCGACTGCGGCACTTGCCCGGGGCAATGCAACGTGATCACCAGTGCCGGTTGCCTCTCCGGCCAGCAGTGCTACCCGCTGCCCGCCAAGCCCCCGATGTGCGCGGCGCCAGGCAGCATCGGGCTGGGCAAGCCGTGCGGCGCGCTCGCCGACTGCGCGATCGGGTTGCTGTGCATCGGCGGGGTGTGCGGCAAGGTGTGCGACACCAGCGGCGCCACCAGCGGCTACACCTGCACCAGTCCAGCGGTGTGCGGCGAACTGACCTACAACGGCACGCCGCTCGGCGGCAACCTCGGCGTGTGCCAGGGTGGGGCCACGTGCAACTTGGTGACCAACGTCGGCTGCGCGACCGGCCTGGCGTGTATCACCTTTGCCACCGGCAAGGCCTGCGTCAAGTCCGGAGCGGGCGGCCCGGGGGCCGTGTGCCAGTCCAGTGAGGACTGTTCGTCGACGACCGTGTGCGTCAACGATCAGACCGGCAAGAAGACCTGCGCGCAAAAGTGCAATACGGCGACCGGGTTGCCCAAGTGCGGGGCCGGACTTGTGTGCCAGCCGCTGAGCCAGGGCAGCCCGCCCAAGACAGCGCCAGACAACCTGGGCGGCTGCCTGTAGCGGGCGCCCGGGACCCCTTGACGCATTTGCGCAAAACCCGCATCCTTTCGCCCCCCTTTCGCCGGCCGCCCTGACCTGCGCCGGGGCGGACGACCCTGGCCATGCGCGCACGATTTCGCAACAAATTTCAGGCTCCGTCGCTGTCGCGCGCCCTGGCTGCGCTGCTCGCGGCGGGTGCGTGCGCGGTCGGCTGCGCCCAGGAGGTCGCCCAGCCGATCGCGGTCGAAGCTGAGCGACTCTACGCCGACGGCCTGGAGCACCTCGCTGGCGGTTCGGTCCTGGAGGCCGAGCAGGAATTCCAGAAACTGGCGAAGCTGCCGGCCTACATTGGCCTGACGACGCTGGCGCGCCTCCGGTTGGCCGACACCCTTTTCGTGGCCCGCCGCTTCGACGAGGCCGCCGAGGCGTACCGCAGCTTCATCAGCCGCCACGACGGCAATCCGAACATCCCGTACGCGATGTACATGATCGCGCGCAGCCAGTTCGAACTCGCGCCGTCCGAACTGTGGATCATGCCGCCGGTCTACGAACTGGACCTGAACCCGGTGCACAACGCGCGGCAAGAGTTGGAGAAGTTCATCCGGACCTACCCGCGGTCGCGGCTGGCCACCGATGCCCTGGCGATGCGCGACCACTGCATTGCGCTGCTCTATGCGCACGCCCGCTACGTCGTCGGCTTCTACCGCGACCGCGGCGAGTGGATGGGCGTGGTGTTCCGCATGCACCAGGCGATGCAGCTTTTCGGCGATCGCGCCCACGACTTGGACAACTACGCGCTGCTGGCCGAGGCGTACACCCACCTGGGCTGGCGGGTGCGCGCCATCGAGATGTGGTCGGCGATCGGCCGGCGCTGGCCCGAGTCGGCGCACGCGCGCAACGTCGCGGACCACGTCGCCGGGCTGCAGCGCGAGATTGCCGCGGCCAAGGCCAAAGGCGAACCGGGCGACATGCCCCCCAACGTGCCGCCCACCGCGGCCCTCAAACCCGAGACGCTGGGCGGCGACGGATCGTCCTAGCCCCCTTGTCTCGCAACAGCGGAAATCGTTCCGCCTCATCCCGAACGTCGGCACGGCCGGCGATACGAGGACCCCATGGCCAACAGCAAGAAGGGCACCGCCCAAGTCAAGCCCGTCACCCCCAAGCAGACCGTCGTCAAGCAGTTCGGCACCAAGAAGGCGTTGGTCGAGGCCATCATCGGCCTGTACGACGCCCCCGAGGGATCGGCCGCCAAGCTGCAGCAGGCGTCGAACACCAAGCTCTTGTCGCACCTGCACAACACCAAGCGGCTCATCGCCAGGTTCGGCTCGCGCGCCAACGCGGTGTCGGCCATCCTCAAGGCGCGGTTTCCCAAGGGCAATGCGCCCGAGACGGAGCAGCAGAAGCTGGCCGGCTACAGCCCCTGGCGGCTGATGGACCTGTACCGCCAGGCCACCGGCGAGACCAAGTAGCCATCGCCCAGCCGACGGAGCCCCAGATGCCCACGCCCACCCGCTGTGCCGCAGCCGCGCTTGCGGCGGGGTTGTCCGTCTGCTTGTTCGGTGCCTGCGCCGCACCGCCCGCGGTCGCCACCACCAGCACGTTTGACGCCGGAGCGACCGGCGATGCCGCCGCACCGGAAACGGCCGGAGCCAAGGACGCGGCCGCCACCGACGCACCTGATGCGGCCCCAGGCACGGCCGATGCCGAACTCGACGGCGGTGCGGACGGCGGCGACGGCGCGCTGGCCGACGGCGAGCCCGCCCAGGACATCGACTGGTCGGAGTTGCTCGATCCCGAAGATGTGGCCGCGGGCGACATCGCCGAACCGAAGGGCCCGGTGGGCGATCTGTATGCGCAGAGCGCCGAGGAACTCTACAAGCTCGACGTGGCCAAGAAGGCGTTCGTGCTCGTCGGCAAGTGGAGCTTCGACAAGAAGGCCGGCAGCGTCACCGACATCGCGGTCGATGGCCTGGGCCAGCTCTTCGCCATCACGCACACCGACCTCTTCGTGTGCAGCGTGGCAAACGCCAAATGCAACTGGCTGGCGACCATGCCCGAGCCGTACTATGGCCTGACGCTCGTGCCCAAGGGCACCGTCGAGGCCAACGTCGACGCGATGATCGGCGTGTCGCAGGACGGCGATTGGACACGGGTCACGCCCAGCGGCGGCACCGCCAAGTTGACCAAGCTCGGCAGTTTCGGCGGCGGCTGGCTGTGCTCGGGCGACGCCTTCTCGGTCAAGGGCATCGGCACGTTCGCCACCGTCAAGAAAGCCACGGGGGGCAACGACAGCCTGGCCGAGGTCGATCCCAAGACCGGCAAGATCGTCAAGATCCTCGGCGACACCGGCGTCAAGCAGCTTTTCGGGCTTGCCTGGTGGGACAACGTCGTCTACGCCTTCTCGACCGACGGCAACGCCTACACCCTGGACATCGCGACCGGCAAGGCCGCGCTGGTCGCCGCCATCGCCACGCCCAAGGGCATCAAGTGGTGGGGCGCCGGGGTTTCGACGCGCGCCGCCGGCCAGTAGTCGACAAGGAGCGCAAGGGTGGAGTGGCCGCACCTGGTCGTGGACAAGACGGCGCACCCTTGCCCGTACCTGCCCGACCGCATGGCCGTGCTGCCGATGCGGCTGCCGCTGCTACCCTTGGACGCGGAGCAGTTCGACCGCTGCCTGGCCGCTGGCGACCGCCGCCAGGGCATCCTGTTGTATCGGCCGCAGTGCCCGAACTGCACGGCGTGCGAACCCATCCGCCTCGACGTGCAGACGTTTGCCCCGGACCGGACCCAGCGGCGGGTGCTGCGGGTGGGCCAGGCGCGCCTGACCATGCGGTTGGGCCGGCCCGTGGTCGACGCAGAGCGGGTAGCCCTGTACAACCTGCACAAGCACGCGCGCGGGCTGGACCACGGCGAGGGCACGGTCACCGCGGCGGACTACGCGGGTTTTCTGGCCGAGACGTGCGTGGACACCTTCGAACTTTCCTATTGGGACGGCGAGCGCCTCGTCGGCGTCGCGATCGTCGACCGCGCGGCCCACAGCTTGAGCGCGGTGTACTGCTGCTACGACCCGCGCGTGGCCGGCGTGTCGATCGGCGTGTTCTCGGTCATGACGCAGGTCGAATTGTGCAAGGCGTGGGGCCTGCGCTGGCTGTACCTGGGATTCTACGTGGCGGGCTGCCGCGCCATGCGCTACAAGGGCCGCTACGGTCCACACCAGCGCCTGGTCGATGGGCGGTGGGCGACCAGGCCGCGCGCTGTCGCGGCGTGATGGTGCGGCATGTGTGGCCGGTTCACGCAAAAGACGCCTGCCGCTGATCTGGCCGAGGCGTTCGATCTCGCTGAAATCCCGGTCGATTTTGGCCCACGCTACAACATCGCCCCGGCATCGCAGGTGCTGGTGGTGCCCAATCTGCCCGGTCCGCGCCGCGCATTGCCGATGCAGTGGGGCCTGGTGCCCGGCTGGGCAACGGATCCGGCCATCGGCAACCACCTGGCCAACGCGCGCAGCGAAACGGCCGCCGACAAGCCCAGTTTCCGCCAGGCCCTGCGGCGGCGCCGCGGGCTGCTGCTGATGGACGGCTTCTACGAGTGGCAGACGGTCGGCAAGCGCAAGGTTCCGCACTGGTTCACCGTGCCCGGCGGCGGCCCGTTTGCGGTGGCAGCGCTGTGGGAGGTTTGGGCGCCTGCCGAGGATCCAGATGCACAACTGCTGTCGACGACCCTGCTGACCTGCGAGCCCAACCCGACCGTGGCCGCGCTGCATGACCGGATGGCGGTGATCCTGCCGCGGGCGCACTGGGATGCGTGGCTCGCGCCCGGCCCGGCCGATCCGGCGACGCTGCGCCCGCTGCTGGCGCCGTGGTCGGGTCCACTGTCGGTGGTGCGGGTCAGCGACTACGTCAACGTCGCCGGACACGAGGGGCCCGCGTGCATCGAACCGGCTGCTGGGCCGCCGCCCCAATCGCGTCAACCGTTGTTATTGTGACGACGTCGCCAGACCGCGCAGGTAGTGTTCGCCAGCCCGGTAGCTGGACCGCACCAGCGGACCGGATGCGCAATAGCGAAACCCAAGCTCCATGGCGGCCGCGTGCCAGGCGTCGAATTCGCTCGGCTCGACGAAGCGAACGACCTCGGCGTGCCAGGGACTTGGCCGCAGGTACTGGCCGATGGTCACGGCGTCCACGGCGTGGGTGCGCAGTTGGCGCAGCGCGTCCCACACGGCGGCGTCGGTCTCGCCCAGGCCCAGCATCACCGAGCTTTTGGTGACCACTTGGGGCCGGTGCGCTTTGGCGGCCGCGAGCACCCGGCAACTCTGGTCGAAGCTGGCGCGGCGGTCGCGGATGCGGCTGGTCAGCGGCGCGACGGTCTCGACGTTGTGCGCGAACACGTCGGGCGCGGCGTCCAGTACTGTGGCCACGGCGGCAAGGTCACCCTGGAAATCGGGCGTCAGGACCTCGATCAGGGTCCCCGGGCAGCGGTCCTGGATGGCGCGCACGGTCCGCGCAAACTGGGCGGCGCCGCCGTCGGCCAGGTCGTCGCGGTTGACACTGGTCAGGACCACGTAGTCCAGGCCCATCAGCGCTACCTGGTCGGCGGCCTTGGCGGGCTCGTCCGGGTCGGGCGGCGCCGGGCGCGGATGGCTTTTGATGGCGCAGAATCGGCAGGTGCGCGTGCAGGTGTCGCCCAGCAACATCAACGTCGCCGTGCCCTCGTTCCAGCACTGGCCGATGTTCGGGCACTGCGCTTCTTCGCACACCGTGTGCAGGTTGCGGTCGCGCAGCCGGGTCTTGATCTCGCTATAGCGGGGCCCGCCCGGTAGCGGCGCGCGCAGCCACGCCGGCAAGCGCGGACGAACCTTGCCTTGCTCGGCCTGGCGCTGGCGCAGCAGCGTGGTCTGATCGACGGAAATTCGCAATTCTTTTGCCTAGTTGCAAACTGTCGCGGCGTCGACTGCGGCGGGTGGCAGGGTCAGCACTTGGCCGACGTCGTCCAAGACCGCGGCGGTATCGCCGGTTCGGGTGCTCGCCATTCCGCCGGACAACAGCGCCCCAAGCGGCGTGGGCGCTACTGCGACGCCCAGCCGCGATCCGCCCAGGCCCAAGGTGGCCAAAAGCGTCAGGGGTACCGCGCCGTCGCCCGCCGGCAGCGCGTCGGGGACCTGCAGCACCCACGCGCTGTCGAGCACGCAGTCGTCCTTGTCGGGGTCGGCTTTGGGGCACAACGCCTGGACGTCGACGGCCGCGCTCATGGCAATCAGGCCGCCCCCCAACAGCAACCGCCGGCCATCGAGGGCGAGACCCATGCCAAACAGGCCGGTGCGCAGTTTTTCGCCGCCGACGGTCACCGGCCGCAGTTCTGCGGACTTGCTGGATCGGGTCACCGTGACCAGATAGCTCGGCGCCGACACGGCGCTCGTTGCCGCATCGACCGGGACGCCGCCGGTCACTACAAACGTCAACACGTCGCCTGTGCGCGACACCGGCACGACGACCGGCGCCACGGTGCTCAGGCTGGGATCGTCGATGAGCGCAGCAGGACCGGTGACCTGCAGCTTGACGCTGACCGGCGTGCCCGCCTCCAACAACTCGCCCATGGCGTCTGCGCCGGCCGCCTTGCCGTTGGCCAACACGGCGCCCCCCCACAGCACCGCGGCCCCGTCGGCGAAACTGAGCAGCGCAGGCCGGACCCGCGCGGCGTTGAGCTTGACCGAGTCGGACTTGGCGGTGCCGCTGGCCAGAATCTCCTCGGGGTTGCTCAGGCGCGTGGCCTTGTCCATCACCTGGCCGGTCTCGGAAATGCCGCCGACGTAAAGGATCGCGGTGTCCAGGCGGATGCTGCTCGACAAGATGTTGGCGCCCACGCCCACGTCGACCTTGGTCGGATCGAGGGCCTTGGTCGAGGCGCTGCCAGGGGTCAGATCCAGCAACTCCGCCTTGATGACCGGCGCGGCACCGTCGACTTTTTCGGGCACGAGGATGTCGAGCACGAACGGGCTGTTGGCCGAGTAGCGGCGCGCCGCCGTCGCCCCACCGACTACCAGCAATTGCGGTTGCTTGCCATCTTGGGACACGGCGTGGATGTGCGGCAGGATCCGCGGCTTGCTCAGCTTGGGCGGCGTGGGGCTGGTCGCGAAGTGGCCTTGGCGCGCATCGTAGTAGTCAACGGCGTCGCTGCCCGTGCCGGTGCCGCCCAGGGCATCCCAGGCGCCGAGACCTCCGGCAATGACGGCATCGCCATTGGTCAGCGCAGCCGTGCCAGCCAAGGCCCGCGCCACGCCGAGCTTGGGGCTGCCGAACGGGCTGCCGGCGCATGCCAACTTGCTGGTGGGCGCCAGAAAGATCCGCACGGGTTGCGGCGTGGCGCCCTCGACGACCTGGACGCCGTGGTTGCGCCCGGCATAGAGCAGCTTCTTGTCCTTGCTGCAGCCGTACACGTCCAGATCGAACTGGCTGGTGACCGGCAGGCCCTTGATCTCCCAGGCGCCAGCGCCCACCTTGGCGCCAGCGATGCGCGCCGTGCCCGTCTTCTTGTCGCCGCCAGCCAGTTTCGCGCTCCACTGCGCGACCAGTGTCTCGACGTCGGCGGGAATCTGCTTCTTTCCATTGCTGGTTGCGGTGCAGCCGGCGCCGGTCAGCGGCGCAAACCAGACCTGGGCCCCCGGCTGCAACGCTGCGGGCGCATCCTGGGCGGCACAGCCCAAGGTCAGCAGACAACCCAGCGCCGCGACGCCGGCAGAGCAGCGGCAGGCAGGCAAAGCGCGCAGGCGGTTCAGCATGGTGGGGCAACCGGCGGCGCGGCAGGCGCCAAGGTCGGCAAGCGTAGCGCCGCGCCCGGCCGCGACGCAACGGCCGCCGCGGCGCTCATCGGCCCAAACGGTTGCGGCAATGGCCAATTTGCTCCGAGCCAAACCATCGGGGACAATCGCCAGCGGGCTGCGTTGCCGGCAGTGGACCGGCAACCTACTCTGCTCGGCGCGGAGCCGCTGGCGTTCCGCCAAGGACGGCTCTTGGACGTCGTCGTCAAGACCCTCGCGTTCGTGATGGTGTTCGGCCTGCTCGTGGTGTTCCACGAGTTCGGGCACTACGTCGTCGCCCGGTGGATGGGCGTGCAGGTCCTGTCGTTTTCGGTCGGTTTTGGCCCGGTGTTGGTGCGCTGGGTGCGCGGTCCGACGGAGTATGCCATCCGGGCGCTGCCGTTGGGCGGCTTTGTGCGCATGCTCGGCGACGACGCCGCCGGCCCGCTGGACGGACTCGAGGCGCGCGACCCGGCCGCCTTCCACAACAAGCCGGTGTGGCGGCGGATGCTGATCATCGCCGCCGGCCCAGTCTTCAACTTCATCCTGCCCATCGTCGTCCTTTTCGGCGCTTCGCTGTACTACGACGCCCAGGTTCTGCCGGCGCGCGTGGGTACGCCCATCGCGGGCGGTCCGGCGGCGCACGCGGGCCTGCAGCCGGGCGACACCATCGTGGCCGTGGACGGCGAGCCCGTCGGCAGTTTCGACGAACTCGTGCGGCAGATTGGCCGGCGCGCCGACCGTCGAACCCGACTCGCGGTCGAGCGCCAGGGCCGCGCGGCCGTCGTCGAGGTCACGCCCCGGACCGTGGTGCACGCTGGCGCCGCCGAGGTCGGCGTGGTCGAGCGCGTCGGCCGCATCCAGATGTCGCCGCTGGAGCAGGTCGCCACCATCGCCGTACGCCCGGGCAGTCCGCTGTGGTTGGCGGGCGTGCGGTCCGGCGATCGGGTGACTGAGGTGGCCGGCCGACCGGTCGAGACCTGGGCACAACTGTCCGGCGCCCTGGGCACGGCGCCGCAGACCGTGCCGATCGCGTGGGTGCCAATTGGGGACCTGCCTGCGGTGGCCAAGGACAAGGCCGCGACGGCGCTCGACGGTCTGCACAAGCAGCCGGCGCGGCGGGCGTCGGTGACGGCGACAGGCGGCGCGACGGACGAACCGAGCGAGGCGAGCCTGCGCGATCGCTGGGGCGCCTTGCCGGGGCACCGCTTGATCGGCCCACTGCTGGCCGACAGTGCTGAGCTCGCGGCCGGTTTGCGCGCTGGCGACGAAGTCGTGGCCCTGGACGGCGCTCCCGTGCCGGGCATCGAGTCCTTGTTTGATCAGCTGAAGTTGCCCTACGAGTCCGTGTTGCTGCACCCGCAGTACAGGAGCTGGGCGGCGGCCGACCGCGTGCAGCGACTCCGCGCGGCCATGACGCCACGGCGCCTCGACCTGGTGCGCACATTGACCCCCGATCGTCTCGCGCGGGTGCGGATCGATCAGGCCGAATTCAAAGCCGGCACGCGAACGCCCGTGGGACCGTGGCAGGGGTGGTTGGCCCAGGCGCCGCCGCTGGACGACTCGGGGCTGGTGCGCTGGACCACCGCCTACGCCCCGCAGGTGCACGTCGGCAAGGACGATCGGCCCAGTCTGCGCATCGAGTTGGTGTCGCTCGTGGACCGCGTGCGGCCGGCGCTCATCGCCAACCCGCGACCAGTGCTCCATGCCTGGAATACGACGCTGGAGCAGTTCACCCGCGGATCGATGTTGATCCTGGCCACCACCGCGGAACTCTTCAAGGGCAACGCCCCGATCAAGGAGGTAGGCGGCATCATCCGGATGGCGCAGATGACGTCCGAAGCCACCGATCACGGCTTGGAGCGGCTCATTCAGTTGCTCGCAGCCCTGTCGATCAACCTGGGCATCTTGAACCTGCTGCCCATTCCGCTGGTGGACGGCGGCCAGTTGCTCTTTCTGGCCATCGAGGCGGTGCGGCGTCAACCCGCGAGCCTGCGTGTGCGCCAGATCGCCGCCTATGCCGGCCTGACCTTTCTGGGCCTGCTTTTCCTGGTCGTGATGAAGAACGACCTGCAAGCCCTATTCACGCGGTAGGTCCTCCGCTTGTCGCACCCGCCGCGCCTGTGCGCCGCCGTCAGCACCTCGTCGTCTGTGTGGAGCGCCTGGGTTGGCGCCGCGTGGGACGACCCGCGTGCGGGCATGGCGCAGATCGACGGGCCGCGCGGTCGCCCTCGCAACTTGCTGGCGGCGCTCGACCGGTTGCTGGCTGACCGTGGCGCGACGCTGGCCGATGTCGGCCGCTTCGCCCTGGACGTGGGACCGGGGTCGTTCACGGGGCTGCGCAGCGGCATGGCGGCGGTGCGGGCGCTGGCCTGGGCCCTTGACGTTCCGGTATGCGCCGTTCCGGCCTGGCACGCGATGGCCCGGGCGGCCAACCCACCCCGCCAAGTGGGCGTGCTGTGCGCAATCCGGGCCAGAACCGCGGTGTGGTACCTGGCTCGGTGGCCCGACGTTGCGCCGTGCACGGTCGCGGTCGACCACCTGTCCCAATGGCTCGGCGCCACGGCGCGGCCGGGTGATGTCGTCGCCGGAACGGCATGGTCCGATCCGCACCTGGTAGCGGCAGGGGCAGAGGTGGGCGTCGCGGTGGAATTTGCGGCCGGAGACTGCGATGCCGCTCGGATCGCCGCCGTCGCGCTGTTGGGGCCCGGCGCCGATTGGGCGGGCGCGCTGCAGGCGCAGCCTTGCTATGTGGCAGCCAGCGAAGCAGAAAACCGATTGGACGCCCGCGCCCATGATCCACCGCCAAAAAAAGGTCCTGAATCCTTGGCGATCGAATTAACTCAGGTTTCCCGGGGAAACCGGCGCAAACCTGCACCTTCAGGGTGACAGGTT
>VGRO01000084.1 GCA_016875335.1 Deltaproteobacteria bacterium
CCTCAGGCCCGAAATTCGCGCCGGGTTCCGGCGCGCAACAGGGCTGAGGTACTTCCGGCCGCGGCTGCGGCCGGCCGCGGGGGTGAGCGCGCATGGGCGCGCGAGGGGGCTGCGAGCCCCCTTCACGAAACAAGCAGCTAGTAGGCGAAACCGATTGAGGATTTGTTGCGGCATGACGGTCCGTATCCCGACGCGAATTTGGGGTTCCGCCTACTAGCAATCTGCGCGGTCGCGCCTGGAAAACCGGGTCGAAGACGACCGCGCTTTCCATCAGTTGTCGGCATTGAACTCGAACGTGCCCGTCTTGCCGGGAATCTCGACCACGGCGAGCAGGACGCGCCCCGCGCCGGCGATGAAGCGATCCTGGTCCGTCAGTTTGATCTTGACGGCGAGGGCACAGCGCTTGTCGCAGGCGGCCGGTGTCTTGTCCGCGAAGAGGGCGAGCGCGACCAGGCCCGGCGGTTCGGCCTCGAGGACCACTTCGGTGCCCAACAGGCGGACCGCGAACGCGTGCAGCTTCGGGCTGGCGTCGTCTCCCGCCGCGGGTTCGACCGCCCACGCCTGCAGGCCGGACTGCCCTGGGAGGATGACCAACGACACCCCTTGGAAGCTCCACAGCCCGACGAGCCAGTCGAGGGACCGCAGCTTGGGGACAACGCCCTTGAGATGCAGTTCCGGGGCCTTGCCCGGCGGCAACTCCAGCCGGATGGACTCCGTCGACTTGTGGGCCACTGTCAGCCGCTCGTCCCGGCCAGTGCCCACTTCGAAGATCACCGTCAGGTCGCGCGCGCTGTTGTTGCGCAGTTCGACCTTGATCGCTTGTCCGCCCGCCGCCGTGCGCTCGCCCTGCGCGACCTTGCCGGACACCTGAGCAACCTCGTCGCTGCGCCGCCGCATCGCGTCTTCGACCGCCCACAGGTGCACGTCGGCCAAGCGCGTCGCAGGGTTGGCCGTCCACAGCCTGGCCACCGTCTCGGGGCTTGCCTCGGGGTCGCCCGCCTTGCGATCGATGGCCAGGTCGCGGCGCGCGGGTCGGACTGCGCCGAGCCTGGGTGCATTGCGCGCCATGTCGCAGCCGAATCGGTACTCGAGCACCAACCCAACCTTGCTGCGCAAAGGTGGGCCCAGCGGTGGGCAGGGCGCTTTCCAGGTACCACTGGCCGTCGCCCCGGCGTCCAAAAGCTTGACGATTCGGCCTGTCGCAGTGCGAAGGTCGACGACGACCGGGTGCCGCGTGGGGTTGCGCAGTGTCCAGCCCTGCGCGTACTCGCGCGGAACCAGGAAGCGGGATGTGGTCGCGCCCGCTTCGGCCAGTTCGCGCTTGAGTTGGCCGGGATCCCCGACCGGAGCCGCCTCGATTTCGTCGCCAGCCACCTTGGCCGCGTCCAAGGACAGCCAGGCCCCCGCCCTGGCGCGCGCCGCGTGCTGCAGTCGTTCAAACGCGCGGTCGCTGTCCTCGCCGTCGGGCATGGCGCCGAGCAATTCCAGCCAACTCGTCTCGGTGTCCTCGGCCCCTGCGGCGTCGAAGCGGACTTTCCAGTCGACAACCTTGCCGTCCTTTGTGCCCTTGCCCGTTTTGCGGGCCGCCGCATCGGCTTCCCTGCGCGCCCGGTCCTCGGCGACCTGCCGCGCCTTGTCTTCGGCTTCCTTGCGGGCCTTGTCCTCGGCCTCGCGCCGGGCCCTGTCCTCCGCCTCCTTGCGCGCCGCGTCTTCCACTTCCTTGCGCGCTTTGTCGTCGGCCTCCTGTTTGGCCTTGACTTCGGCGTCGCGCTTTGCCTGATCGCCGGCTTTCTTGGCGTCGGCCTTGGCTTGTTTTTGCGCTTCGGCCTCGCGGTGTTTGCGCTCTTTCTCGGCGGCCGCTTCGGCATCTTTGCGCGCCCTGTCTTCGGCGTCCTTGCGCGCCTTGCCGGCCGCTGCCTCCTTGCGCTTGCGTTCGGCCTCGGTGAGTTCGGCGTATTTGCGCGCCTTTTCCTCCGCGTCTTTGCGGGCCTTGTCGATTTCGGCTTCTTTCTTGCGCAGTTCCTTGTCGGCCGCCTCAGCCTCCTTGCGCGCACGTTCTTCGGCTTCCTTCTTGGCCCTGTCCTCGGCTTCGGCTTCCTTGCGCTTGCGCTCGCGCTCCGCTTGTTCTGCTTCGCGCCTGCGCTGCTCCTCTTCTGCTTCGCGGCGCTTGCGCTCGGCTTCCAAGCGGGCCTTCTCGGCCTTCTCGATGCGGATGCGCTCCTTCTCGGCGGCCTCGGCCGCGACTTTGGCTTGTTTCTCTTTCTCCGCCGCGAGCGCCGCGAGCCGTTCCGCGTCCTTGCGCGCCTTCTCGGCCTCGGCGACCAGCTTTTTCTGCTCGATTTCCGCGGTGTTGACTGCAGGTCTGGCCGCAGCTGCCCTCGGCCGCGGGCTGGCTGCAAGGGCGATCGCTTCCGCCTTGGCGGTTCGGACGCATTTGGCCGCCCACTGGTATTCCATGTCGGCGTCTGGGTTGCCGGTCTTGGTGCCGTAGGCGTCCACGCGCTCCTGGCGCACTTCCGCGATGGCGTCGCATCCGTACCGCCCGGCCACGTCGAGCAGGAGTTCTTCGGCGCGGCCCTGCGGCGTCGAACCCTTGGTGGCCGCAAGGCGCAATTCGCCCAGCACCACGGTCGGTTGCGGCAGCGACGCGATGTCGGTCGCCATGGCGATCGCGGCGTTGCCGGGCATGGCGGGATAGCGCCCCGAGCCCAGCGCCCGCTCGAATTGAACCGTCGAGCCGCAGCCTGCGACCGCCAACAGAGCAGTCGCCCCGCACGTCCCCATCAAAGCGCGCATGGTCATGCCCTTGCCCGAATCGGCGCGCGGCGGATCCCATGGACCGGTGTGCGCGCCCGCCGCAGGATAGACCGGCTGCCGCGGCCTGTCACCCGCAGGTTGCGCGCGGGGGCTCGACGGCAAGAACGGGCAATCAGCCGTAGAATTTCCCGCCCTTGGCAGCGAGATCGACCAGCAGCGCGCAAGGCGTGAAGCGCTTGCCGTATTTGCTCTCCAACGCGCGCAAGCGGTCGACGATGGCGCGGGCGCCGAACCGGTCCACATAGCGAAACGGCCCGCCCTCGAATGGCGGAAAGCCGATGCCCATCACTGCGCCGAGATCACCCGCATACGCGTCGCGCAGGATGCCTTCTTGCAGGCACAGTGCGGCCTCGTTGACCAGCCCGAGCACCAGGCGATCGCCCATCTCCGCGAAGTCCGCATGCTTGCTTCCTTTGCCGCCGGGCAAATGCTTGTACACGGTGTCGTCGATGATCTTGCGACCGTCGTTGTCGAGCTCACTCTTGCCGTTCTTGTACTTGTAGAAGCCTTTGTTGTTCTTGCGCCCGTAGCGACCTTCTTCGAGCAGCTTGCCGCTGACGTCGGGCGGCAACTGCATGCGCTCGCCGTAGTACTGCCGGATGGTCTTGAGGACCTTGACGCCGACGTCGATGCCGACCTCGTCGGACAGCGTAATCGGGCCGACCGGGAAGCCGACGCGCGTGGCCGCCTCGTCAATGTCGAGCAGACTGTAGCCGTCCAGGGCCATGAAGATCGCCTCAGACATGTAGGGCACCAACGCGCGCGTCGTGTAGAACCCTGCGCAATCCTTGACCACGATCACGTGTTTGCCCATCTTGCGCGCCACGGCCACGGTGGTCGCGGTGACCTCTGGCGCGGTCTGGTCGGTCACGATGATCTCGACCAGCGGCATTTTCTCGACCGGACTGAAGAAGTGCATGCCGATCACGCGCTCGGGGTGGCGCGCCTGTGCCGCGATTTCGGCGATGGGGATCGCGCTGGTGTTGGTCGCGAAGATGCCGTCGACCCGACTGAGGGCTTCGAATTCGGCGAGCAACTTCTGCTTGAGCGCCAGGTCCTCGAAGACCGCCTCGATGAGCACCTCGGCACGGCCAAAGCCGGCCCAGTCGACGCCGCCCGAGATTCGTGCCAGACGCTCGTCGACGCCGGCCTGCCCATACACACGCTTCTTCTTGGCCTTGCCGTACACCGTTCGCGCGTAGTCGAGCGCCTTGGCGATTGCAGTGTGGTCGCGATCCTTGAGCCGCACTTCGACGCCGTTGTCGGCGAGCACCGTGGCGATGCCAGCGCCCATCAAACCGGCACCGAGCATGCCGACACGCTGGACCGGCCGTGCCCGTGTGCTATCGGTGCCCGGGCCATCGTCTTTCTTGAGGGCGGTGATCGCGGCGAACAGGTGCCGCAGGCCCGCGGACTGGGGCGTCATCAGCAGCTCGCCGAACCCCTTGGCCTCCGCGTCGTAGGTCCCCTTGTCGACCACGTCGAGGATGCGCAGCGGCGCCGGGTACATCCCCTTGGTCTGCTTGATCACCTTCTTGCGGGCCTCGCGCAGCACGACCATCTTGCCGAGCGGATTGCCTTCGAGCAGAAAGTGCTGGACCTCATCCTTGACCGGAGGCTTCTTCTTGGGCTCCACCCTGCCGTGGGCCAGGTCGCGCGCCAGGGCCTTGGCGGCGTCGAGGAGTTGCAACGGCGGCACCGTGCGATCGACCAGCCCCATCTTGAGCGCCTTGCTGGCGCGGATGTTGCGCCCGGTCAGCATCATGTCGAGCGCGTTGGCGAGCCCGACGAGCTTGGGCAACCGCACCGTCCCACCGGCGCCCGGCAGCAGGCCCAGCATGACCTCCGGCAGTGCCAGCTTGGTCTTGCGGTGCTCGCTGGCGACGCGGGCCTTGCAGGCGAGCGCCAACTCTAGACCGCCACCCAGGGCCTCGCCGTGGATCGCCGCGACGGTCGGGATCTGGAGCGCCGCCAGGCGGTTCATGCCCTCCTGGGCCCCCTTCGACAGCTTCTCCGCATCTGCCGCGCTGCTGACCTGGCCCAGGTCGTCGAGATCCGCGCCGGCAATGAAGCCGGTGTCCTTCGCGGACGCGATGACCAGTCCCTTGATCGCCGCATTGGCCGCAATCGCGTTGTACACCGCCTCGAACTCCGGCATCAGGTCCACGGACAGCGTGTTGACCTTCTTGCCGGGACAGTCGATCCACAAGATGGCGATGCCGTCGCCGTCGGCGGGTTGCAGCCGAAGCGCGGGGTTGTTCAGGCTCATGGGGGACTCCGTCTGTCGACCTGCGCGCTCCGCATCCGGTTCGTTGGCGGCGCGCGGTCGCGGTCAGTTGATCTCGAGCACCATCGCCGCGCCCATGCCGCCCGCTGCACACGCGGTGCCCAGGCCAAGGTTGCGGTTGTTCTGGCGCAGGGTGCGCAGCATGGTGCCGACGATGCGGATGCCTGTCGCCGCAAACGGATGACCGTAGGCCAGCGATCCGCCGCGGACGTTGAGGCGAGCCGGGTCCACCTCGCCCAGCACCTTGTCACGGCCGAGCTTGTCGGCGAAGAACTGCCGATCGCTGAACATCTTGAGGTTGCTGAGGACCTGCGCCGCGAACGCTTCGTGGATCTCGATGAAATCCAGGTCGCCGAGCCAGAGCCCCGCGCGGTCGAGCGCGCCCGGAACGCTGTACACGTTGCCCAGCAGCATGTTCTCGCGGGGGTCCTGGCCGGCGAAATTGTACGAGCGAACGTAGCCCAGGATCGGCAATCCGAGTTCCCTGGCGCGCGATTCGCGGGCAATCAGGCAGGACGCTGCGCCATCGGTCAGCGCGCTGGAGGTGGCTGCGGTGATGGTGCCGTTGCGCTTGTCGAACGCCGGCTTGAGCTTGGCGATCTTGGCCGGGTCGATGTCGCCGCGAATGATGTTGTCGGCGGTCACCGGCCCCTTCGGGGTCTGCACGGTGATGACTTCTTCCGCGACGAGTCCCTGTTGCACGGCGCCGTGGGCCTTGCGGTGCGAGCCGATGGCGAACTCTTCTTGCGCCTGACGGGTGATGCCGAACGCTTGCGCCGTCTCTTCGGCGTGCTCGCCCATCGTCAAGCCGGTGTAGCGCTCGGTCAGCGCCGGCGGGGTCGGGAACAGGTCGAGCGGGTTGAGATTGCGCAGTTTCTTGAGCAGGTCGAGACCCTTGGCCTTCTGCATCTCCTGCAAGGTGTCGATGACCTGCTTCTTGTACGTCACCGGGGCGTGGCTGGTGACGTCGACGCCGCCGCACAGCACCGTGTCGGCGACGCCCGCCCAGATCATCTCGCACCCCGAGGCGATAGACTGAAAGCCGGTCGCGCACGCCCGCGAGGTCGTGACGCCGTGGGCATGGTAGAGGCCGAGGTTCAGTGCAACTTCGCGCGCAATGTTGGGGCTGCGCGGCACCGCGACGACCGTGCCCCACACCACCTGATCGACGGCCTTGCCAGGCAACTCGAGGCGGAACAACAACTCGCGGGCCACCTGGGTCGACAACTCGACGGGGTCGACGTCGTTGAGTTCCGACCACGACCGCGAGAACGGCGTGCGCAGCACCGAGACCACGGCGATGCGATCCTTGCCGGCGGTCATCGGTGCGCGGCGTGCCTGGGGGGCGGCACGTGGCAGCGCCGGCTCGGCGGCAGCAGCCTCCGGGGCGTCTGCGGCGGGGGCGTCTGCGGCTTTCTTGCGGGCGGCCATGGCTACCTCACTGGGGGATTGAAGGCATGGGACAGCGAAAGCCATCGGGCGGCGGGCCGCTGCGGCGGTGCACGTTATGCCGCACTGCGTCATTGTCAATGGGCCGGTGCGTCATTCAAGCAGCGCGATCCGCCCGGCCGCGTCGGAATCGACCACCTCGCCGATGACGGCTCGCACGGCAACCTTTTGACGAGAGAGGGAATCCAGGAGCGCGTCGAGCCGCTCCGGGGCAACCGCGATCAGCAGGCCGCCCGACGTCTGCGCGTCGGCCATGACCAAGCGCCGGGCGTGGTCCACCGCGTCACCGCATTGCAACAGGGGTGCCGCGAACGCCAGGTTGCGCGCGCTGCCGCCCGGACAGGCGCCGATGGTCGCCAGCCGAGCCACCTCGGGCAGCAGAGGCACGCGATCGCAGTGGATGCGCGCACCCAATGGAACACCGCCGCGCATCGACGACGCCCGCAACACGTTGCCCAAGTGGCCGAGCAAGCCGAACCCCGTCACGTCCGTTGCCGCGCGGACGCCGACCTGAACCATGGCGCGCGCAGCCGCGGCGTTGAGCGTGCACATGCTGTCGATGGCCGGCTGCAACTCCGCATGCGTGCACAGTCCGCGTTTCTTGGCGGTGGTGAGGATTCCGGTGCCGATGGCCTTGGTCAGGACCAGGGCGTCGCCCGAATGCGCACCAGCGTTGGTGACCACGTCGCGCGGGTGGACCGTGCCGACCACCGCGAGGCCGAACTTCGGTTCCTTGTCCACGATCGAGTGGCCCCCGGCCAGCGCGATGCCCGCCTCGTCGCACACGGCCTGCGCGCCCTGCAGCAACCGGCCAAGGGCTTCCGGGCCCAGCTCGGCCATGGGCCAGGCCACAAACGACAGCGCCGACACGGGCTGCCCGCCCATGGCGTACACGTCGCTCAGCGCGTTGGCGGCGGCGATGCGCCCATAATCGTAGGGGTCATCGACGATCGGCGTGAAGACGTCGATGGTCTCGACCAATGCCAGGTCGTCGCGCAGTTGCAGCACAGCCGCGTCGTCGCCGGTGTCCAGGCCCACCAGCAGGCGCGGATCGGCCCGCCGGGGCAGGTGGGCGAGCGCCGCCACCAGGTCCACCTGGGCGATCTTTGCCGCGCAACCAGCGGTCGCCGAAAGGGAAGTGAGAGGAGGAATCGTTTTCGGTTGTGGCGACACGGTGGCGCTCCAGGTGGGCAGGGAGCGGATGGTGCGGCTGCGGCCCGCAACGCGCAAGAACGAGCGGCAACAGCGCAATCCGGTGAAGGCGGACGACGCAGCCATGGCCATCTGCTAGGCTTGCCGGCGATCGGCGCGCGGGCGGGCGCGCAAGGATGCGCTTTGGCCTTGCCCTGGATCGACAACTGGCGGTTCTCGCTCCGCTTTGCACGGGCCTTGGCGATCGCGCTCGCGGCGATGTCGTGTGGCGAGGTCGACCGAGCACCAGGCCACACCCTCGCAGTCGATGCTGTGGTGGGCGGCGAAACCGCTGCGGGCGATCGCTTTGGCGAGTTGGCCGACGTCCCGCCCGAAAACAAGACGCCGTGGATGGCGCCACTGCCGGCCATCGACAAGGTGTGGCCCGACGAAGGGCCGACCGGCGGCATGCAATACGTCACGATCACCGGTCAGTTTTTCGACGCCGCGACCCAGGTGCGATTCGGCGAGTCCCCGGCCGTGGATTTCGAGGTCGTCGACGCCCAGACCATCGTCGCGCGCAGCCCGCCGCGGCCGCCGGGCCTGGTCGATGTCGCCGTGCATTCCAAGGACCGCAAAGATGCGGTGCTGGCCGACGCCTACCGCTTCGTCGCGACCATGTCGGTCGACCACGTGGCTCCGTCCCAGGGTCCGGCGGCCGGGGGCACCGCGGTCGTGGTTGCTGGATCTGGATTCTCCGCGGCCACCCAGTTCGTGTTCGCCGATCGGGCGGCGCTGCAGGTGGTGGTGATCGACGACAAGACGGCGACGATGTTGACGCCGCCCGGTCTGCCGGGGCCGCGGCACCTGACGGCGGCCAACGGCGACGGTCAGGCGGTGCTCAAGAAGGCCTTTCTGTACCGCGCGCCGCCGAGCCTGGAGCGCGTGTGGCCCGCGGTGGTGCCCATCGAAGGCGACGTACCGGTGACGTTGCACGGGTCCGGGCTCCTGGCCGCCGGGGCCAAGGTCACCTTCACGGACGGCGCAACGTCGCTTGCGGCTCCCGTCGTCGCGGGCAATGCATCCGCTTCGCAGTTGACCGTCAAGGCCCCCGCCACCTACCAACCGGGACTATGGTCGGTCCAGTACCAAGGCCAGGACGGCGAGGCCCTGATCAAGCACGCTGTGGCGTTCGTCGCCGCCGACCAGGGCGCTCAGGTGCTTGGCGTTGTGCCGGTCGCCCTGCCGGTCAATGTGCCGCAGGCGGTCGTCGTGGCCCTTTCCGGTCCGCTGACCGCCAACAACCTGGCCGCCGCCAAGGTCCTCATCGGTGACCAACCGGCCAAGCTCCTGCAATCGGCGCCCGCCAGCCCATTCGTGAACACGGGCGGCACGTTGCTGGTCATGCCTGTCGCGGCGGCTGCCGGGCCGTTGCCCCAGGCCGTGGACGTGACGGTGCAGTTCGGGCCGGCCACGTTGACCAAGGCCAAGGCGTTCACGTGGCTTCCACCCGTGGCCAAGGTGGTGTCGGTCGCGCCGGCCCAGCTTCTGGCAACCGGGGGCACGCCCCTGCAGGTCGAGGTCGACCATGCCCAGGCCCACGGCGGCGTCGTCGGCCTGCGGATCGGCGCGCTGCTGGCCGCCCAACTCAAGACGGGCCCGAGCAAGGGCGGTGCGGCCCAGTCGCTCGTCGCAGTGGCGCCGCCCGGTTCGCCGGGACCGGCGGACGTGGTGGTGTCGTTGGCCGATGGCAGCGCGGCGGTGCTGGCCGGCGGAGCCCATTTCGTGGCGACCAAGACAGCCCTGCACGCGGTGGTTCCCGGCAGTTGCGCCAAGTCCGGCGGTGCGCTGGTCACCGTCGTCGGCACTGGCCTGGACCGGGTGGTTGCCTTGGCGCTCGACGGATCGGCGGTCAAGGAGTGGAAAATCCAGCACAACGGCGCCATCCGCATGCGCGCGCCACCGCACAAGCCCGGGGCGGCGACGCTGCTTGCCACGTTGGACAACGGCACCCAGGTGTCGCTGTCGCACGCCCTGGTGTACTTCGACCCTATCTCGGTCGAGAACGGATCGTGGGGCGACGCCATCGACGGCGCGCTCCATGTCACGGTGGTCAAGCTCGGCAAGATCGGCCCGGTGCCCGACGCCACGGTCATCATCGGCGACGACCCCAAGACCGCGCTCAAGGGCACGACCGACGGCAACGGCCAGATCACCTTGAGCGTCGACGACCTCGCGGGTCCGCTGCATGTCCACGCCAGCAAGCTCGGTTGGACGGCGGCGTCGGCGATCGCGCTCGGCGTCGAGAACATCACCTTGCGCATTCGGGAGATCCCGCCCGCGTCTCCGGGAGGCGGCGCCGCCAATCAGCCCCCTGCACCGCCGCCCGGCATGGTCAGCGTCACGGTCGTCGATGCCGAGAAATACACGGTGTTTCCGATGGGCACCTGCAAGGGCCAGCCCGGCAAGGGCGGACAGTGCCAACCTTGCTCTGGCACGGTGGCCTGCGAGGGCCAGACGACCTGCTCTGCGCTGCAACAGCCCCTGGCGAGCCCGCCGCTGCCGAGCGAGGCCACCCCCGCAACCGTGCCGCAGTACTGCCTGCGGGCGTGCGCCGCGCACAGCGATTGCGACGCCGGCTACGAGTGCCGGGCCGTAGGCGAGAGCCTGCTCAGTGCCGTATTCCGCTGCGTCCCGGAAATCGGTGCCCGCCAGGCCCGTTGCGAGGGGTCGACCTATTCGGTTTTCGGCGGCGCGCCGACCTCGCCCAACCAGGGCGTCGCCGGGCCCGACGGCAAAGTCACCGTGGCCATCAACCCGGGAGACGCCGCCGTGGTCTGCCGGTACGGGTATCTCGATGCCAAGACCGGCGAGTTCGTGCCGCTGACGATGGGGGTCACGCGAAAACTCTTTGCGTTTCCTGGCCAACAGGTCAAGAACGTGCTTGTCCACGTCAACGTGCCGCTCGACCGGACGCTGCGCGTGCGCATGGAAGGCGTGCCGATGGGCGCGGATGCCACCGGGCAGCGTCAGTTGTACGCCGGCCTCGACCTTGGCGCCGAGGGCTACATTCCGCTGGGCATGGTGCAGACCTACGCACAGACCGACACGCTGGTTTTTGAGCGGCAACCGGCGCCGTCGCTGTGGGCGGGCGAGAACGGCGACCTGCGCTACGAAGTGTACGGCGGCTTGTCGCAGGTCTACGGGTCGCCGCCGAGCAGCACCTCGCAAGCCACCGACATCGACCCGCGCGGTTTCGGGCGCTATGCAGTCCTGCCCGCTGGCGCGCCCAAGCTGGTGCTGGCCGGCGCCAACCTGCAGGGCATTGCCGCGCTCGATGCCGCGGGTGACCTCAAGGTGGCCGTCGGCGAAGGCGGCACTGTGCTGCACTGGACCGGCGGCACGTTCACGCCGCAGGCGTGCCCGGTCAAGGCCGACCTGACGTCGGTGTGGCTCGACCCCAAAGGCACGGGCGACGGATGGATTGGCGCCCGCGACGGCCAACTGCTGCGCAAGGGGCCGCTCGGCTGGCAGGTGTGGCCACAAGCGGCACCGCGGGGCATCGTGGCGATGGCCGGTCGGGCCGGAGACGACGCGTGGCTCGTCGACAGCGCCAGCCAGTTGATGCACTGGAACGGCAAGGTCTGGCAAGCCGCGTCGGGGCCGTGGCCGGTGCCGGCGCCGCCGCCGAAGAACGATGCCAAGCCGCCGCCCAAGCAACTCCGGGCGATCTGGCACGCGCACAATGGCGACCTCTTCCTTGCTGGCGACGCAGGCACGCTTTTGCGGCTGCCGGCCGCCAAGCAGACGCAGAGTCCAACGTTCGAGACGCTGAACGCCAGTACGCTGTGGACCATCCACGGCCTGTGGGGCGACAACAGTGGCCCCTTGTGGATGGTGGGCGACCGGGGCCTCGTCGCTCGCCACGCCCTCGGCGCGACCAAGGTGTACGACACCAAGACCGATCAGCCCCTCTATGGCCTGCGCGGCCTGGGCGGCGATGCGCCAGTCGATGTGGTCGGCGGGCGGGGCACCTGGCTGCGGATCCACGCCAGTGGCGAGGTAGTGGACCTGTCGGACCCCGATTTGCGCGTGGACCTCAAGGGATGGATGCCGATGTTCGACGGCGGTCGGGTGGCGGCCGGCCAGCCGATCTTGCGCCTCGGGCCGTACCTGGAATTCCCGTGGCTGCAAATCCCCGCGCAAGGTCAGCCTGTGACCGGCGAAAAGGGCAGCTACAAGATCCTGTGGACGGCCAAGCCCGGGACCGACCCGACCCTGAACCTCGTGCGCATCACCGACGCTGGCTACAACACCAGGTGGGAGCTTTTCGTCCGCGGCACGGTGACCACGGCGCACCTGCCAAACTTCGCGATGCTCGGCGCCGGCAACCCGCTGCCGGGTGGCACCAACTACGTCCGCATCTGGCGCATCTACGCGCCCGGCACCGAGATCGACAGCTTCTCGACCAAGAACCTGAGCAACAGCCGCTGGGTGTCGTGGGCCTACCACGTGCGCAGCACCGACGAGCCGCCGGTGTATCCGCAGGTGCCCGGTGCCGTGCCGGCGACGGAATTGCCCAAACAGGGACTGCCGCCTTGGCTGCCCAAGTAGGCGCGGACTCATCAAAAGCGACACGCGCGCGTTTGGGCGTACAATCCGCGCCCCGCGGCCCAAGCCGAACCGACCAACCATGAAGAACCTATTGATTTTGCCGGCGCTCTTTGCGCCGCTGGTCGCATTTGCCGCGCCGCCGGTCGACAAGTCCGCCGCGCGCCTGCGCACCCTGGAAGCCACGCCATACCGCCTCGAAGTCGCCACCAGCGACGGCAGTAAGGTGCTGGTCACCGACATGTTGACGTTGGAGCGCCGGCGGGTCCATGAGGCGCCTGGACTGGCGGCGCTGGCGTTTTCTCCGGGCGGCCAATGGCTCTACGCAGTTGGCGCACAGGGGCTGGTGACTGCCATCGATCCCGACAAGGCCAAGGCGAGTCAGGTGGCACAGGTCGCGATCAAACCCGGCGAGGCGGTGGTCGATGTCGTGGGCCTCGGTCCGCTCGACCAATGGGCTGTCGCCGTCGTCGTGGCCACCGGCATCCCGTCGCCGACCGGTCGCTGCACGGCGTGGCGGAACCCCCGGCGCGTGGTCGTGCGCAAGGCCATCGACGGACGGGAACCCGCGGTCGTCGAGTCCAAGGACGGCTGGCCGGATGACCAACGCGTGCCGAGGCTGGCAGCGATTTCGCCGAACACCCGCTATCGGGCGCAGGTGATGGGGCCGGTCATCCAGAACGAGGGGCGCTTTGGCGCGGCCAGCGGCCAAATCACCCGCACCGCGCTGCCGACCGGCGTGTTCGCATTGCAATGGATGCACGACAGCGCGGGGCTTGGCGTGGTGCATGCCAAGAAACCGCTGAACGGATGCATGGCGCGTTCCGGGTTGCGGGTGCTGCGCGACGACGGCCCGGCCAAACCCGGTTGGGACGAATGGAACCTGCCCGACGCGGTGGAACTGGTGCGCGGCGACCAACCGTGGCTGGCGCCCCTGCCGACCGACGATGCGATGCACTGGGTCGGCGTCGAGGCCCGCGGCGTGGTGCTGGTCGAACCCGTCCCGCGCTTTCGCGGCAAGCTGGCCCTGGTGGCACCGCCGAGCGCGCTGTGGCCGAAGGTGCGGCCGGGCACGCGACCGCAGGCGAGCCTGGTCGGCGGGCCGGCGCGGCTGACCGAGTTGCTGATGGAGACGGGCGATCTCGACGCCGCCGAAGACGAGCTGGCCAGGCTGGAGGGCAGGACGCCGCCCGCGGCGATCGCCAAGCTGCGTGCGCGGCTGGACAAGCTCGTGGACGTGCGCGGTCGCCGTGCTGCGGAACTGGGCGTGGCGCTGGACGAGATGCGGTCGAAAAAGGGCCTGCCGGCGCCGAAGCCCCTGCCGGCAAAGGCGACCGACACCGATGCGGTGGAGCCGGCGAACGCGCCGACGCCGAGTGGCCCTTGAGGCCGCCTACGGCGCGTCCAGCACCATCTGGATCGCCCCGGTGATGTCCGAGAGCTGGGGCTCCTTGCCGTCGGTCTCGGGCAGGATCTTGACGATGGTGCCGTCGGGCTTGGCAAACAGCATGGCCGGAATGAACTTGGAGTTGGTCAACTTCTTGCCCTGGTAGGTCAACTGCTTTTCCTTGTCGAAAAGCATGATGACGTCTTGCGGGACCTTGTTTTCGGTGGCAATGGCCTGGCACTCGGTCGCGGCGGGCGCGGGGCCGAGCGGCTTGAAGGTGCCGGAACCGGGCGGGTCCTCGACGGGGATCTTGGTGTTGCCCTCGACGACCACCACCGCCACGCCGATGCTTTTGCCCTTGAAGGCGCCGCGCACGCCGTCGATGGACTTGAGCAGGCTGTTCTTGGCCCAGTTGCGCCAGTCGATGATCCAGATCGCATCGTTGCCGCACAGTTCTCCCAGGTCGTACTCCTCGGTTTCGGCGTCGCAGCGGAACGGCCGGGTCTCGCGGCGAAACGTCTCCCCCGGGTTCTCGCCGGGCTTGCCGGCCTTGTCGCACTGCGCGCTGCCGGTCTTGGGCGCGCCGCCGCCGCAGTCGCCCGCCGGGTCGCCGATCGACTCGAAGCTGCCTTCAAAGGACAACGCGGCGGTCGCGAAGCTGAGCTTGGTGCCCAGGTTCTTGACGTCGAGGTTGCCGGAGAGCTGCAACTTTTGCCCGGTCGCCTTGTACAGCTTCTGGTTGGCTTTGCCCGGGCCGAGCGGCTGCAGATTCAAGGTGGTGTTGCCCTCGATGACCTCGAACACGCGCTCTTTGGTCGCCTTGTCGACGTCGGGCATGCCGCCGCACTTGACCAGGCCGACGATCTGGCCGTCGCTCATCTGCGCCTTGACGGCATACAGCTTGCCGCTTGTCAGCTTGGGACCGCTGGTCGAAGGCGAGAACACCAGTTCCATGCGGCACGACCCATCGGCCTTTTCGACGGCCAGCGTGACCTTGGTGAAGCACCCGTAGCCCTTGGCGTCGCTGGCGAGGCGGTGTGTCGCGGCAACGGCAACCTTGACGCCCGAATAGTCGATGCTGATGGGCCCGGTCGCCGCGGTCGCCGTGATCGCGCCCTTGGCCACGAGTTTGACCTCGGCGGGTGCTGGCGCGGCGGGCGGGGCTTCGGATCCACAACCGGCGCACAGCGCGAAAAGCACCGGCCAGGCACAACGGTTCGATGCGGCCACAGGGCCCTCCTTGGCGGTCATTTCGCGACCACCGTCAATTCCATGTCGCAGTAGGCCGCCTTCGGCCACGTCGCGGCCTCGACGCGGGCCTCGACGCAGCGCGCGACCTCGGGCGGAAAGTCGCCGCGGCCCTTGAGGTTGGTGGCCTTGCCGGCTTTCGACGACGCCATCGTCCAGTGGTGCTTGCCGATCGCTTTGCCGTCGACGCAGCGCAGGATCGCGCCACGAAGGCGCTTGGCGGTGGCGCGAACGGCCTGCGGGTTGCAGCCCCCCTGGGCGAACGCCAAGACCTCGACCCGAGGCTTGCCGGCGCCGTTGGCAGACGCGATGGCCGGTGCCAGCAGGGCCGCGGCCAAGGCCCAACCCCAATTGCTGCGAAACCCAAAGAACATGGCCACCGGCCCGCCAGACCGCGGCGGTCGCGCCGTTGCGCCCGGTGTACGGCAATCTGGGCGGGTTGGCAACTTGCGGGTCGTGCGAGGTGCCGGCTACGCTCCACCCCGGAGGCCCCATGTCACGGTTTTCTGTAGCGGGTTGGGCAGCGGCGTTGAGCGTGGCCTGGGCCGCCTGCCAGCAGAAAATCCAGGTGCCCGAAGAGGATGCCGCCCAAACCGTCGTCGACGTCAAGCCTGAGGCCGCCGCGGCGCCCGACAGCGCCCCCGACGCCGCTGTCCAGGACACCCTGCAAGACGAGGGCAACCCCAAAGACGCCGCCGGGGACGCAACAGTCGCCCCGGAAACGCCGGACAACGTGGCCCCAGAGACTGCCCCAGAAACCGCCCCGGAAACCGTCGCTACCCCGGACAGCGGCCCAGAAACCGTCGACGTCGCGACGCCGCCAGACGTGCCCGCCGACACAGGCGCCAAGCCGTGCGTCCAGGACTGCGCCACGCTTTCCTACGGCACACCGTGCCTCGTCGGCGTCTGCGACAACGGCACCTGCGTCGGCAAGCCGGTGACCCAGGCGAAGGCGTGTGACGACGCCAACGACTGCACGGTGGGCGACACCTGCTGCCTGCCCGGCGACGCCTTTTGCAAGGCCGGCACCTGCAAATCGGGCGCCAACACCTGCGAATGTCAGGGCGCCGACCCGGCCGAGTGCGAGGGCCTCAAAGGCGACGGCAACGCCTGCAACGGCAAGCTGTACTGCGACACCTCGGCTTTGCCCTTCAAGTGCAAGCCGCTGCCGCAAAGCGTGGTCGTCTGCCCGACCGCGGCCTCGCCGTGCGTGCAGGTCGCCTGCCAGCCCGCCACCGGCCTATGCGCCACCAAGGCCGTCAAGGAGGGTGAACTGTGCCCGTCGGACGACCCCTGCACCCTGAACGCGTGCCAAGCCGGCGCGTGCGTGGTCGAGACCAAGAAGTGCGAGTGCGCCAGCAACGCCGACTGCGCCAAGAAGGAGGACGGCGACTTGTGCAACGGCACCATGTACTGCGACAAGAGCACGCCGGGCAAGAACGTCTGCAAGGTCAACCCGGCCACGGTTGTGCAGTGCGCGACCGACGGCGACAGCGCGTGCGCCAAGAACGTGTGCATCCCGACAACTGGCCAGTGCCAGACGACGCCCGCCGAGCTGGTGGACTGCCAGACCGGCATCTGCAAGCCCTTGCCACCCGGCCAGCCGCCCAAGACCAACCTGAACTGCGAAGACGGCAACAAGTGCACCATCGGCGACCAATGCGGCGGCGGCGCCTGCAAGCCCGGCACCCAGACCTGCTCGTGCAGCAGCAATGCCGACTGCGCCAGCCAGGAAGACGGCGACCCCTGCAACGGCACGCTCTACTGCGACAAGGCGGCGGGCAAGTGCAAGCTCAATCCCGCGACCGCGGTCGTCTGCCCCGCATCTGGGAGCTTTTGCGCCAAGAACGTGTGCAAGCCCGTGCCCGGCGCGCCCGACAAGGGGGCCTGCCAGGTCGAGGACGCCAACGAGGGCATTCCATGCAATGACGGTGTCCTGTGCACGGCGGGCGACCACTGCGAAAAGGGCCAGTGCACGCCGACCGCCAACGTGTGCCTGTGCCAGAAAGACGCCGACTGCGCCAAGGCCGAAGACGGCGACCTGTGCAATGGCACCCTGATTTGCGACCTCAGCCAGGCCTTGCCCAAATGTGTGGTCAACCCGGCGACGGTCGTCGAATGTGGCACGCCCGCGAACCCGTGCCTCGCGACCACCTGCGAAAAAACCACGGGGTTGTGCAAGACCGCCCAGAAGCCCGACGGCGCGGCATGCGACGCCGACGGCACCCCCTGCACGGCGTTCGACGGTTGCCAGGCCGGAACCTGCAAGCCCGGGACGCTGGTCTGCGCGTGCCAAGTCGGCGCCGACTGCGCCAAGTTCGAGGACGGCGACCTGTGCAACGGCACGCTCTATTGCGACCCGGTGACCGCCACCTGCAAGGTCAACCCGGCAACGGTGGTGCAGTGCCCGGTCAGCCTGAACCCGTGCCAGCAGAGCACCTGCGACAAGGCCGCGGGGACCTGCAAGTTCGCACCCTTGGGCGACGGTGCGCCCTGTGACGCCGACGGCAGCCTCTGCACACCGGGCGACGTGTGTTCGGGCGGCAAGTGCGCGGCCGGCGCCAACCTGTGCGGTTGCCTCAAAGACGCCGACTGCGCGGCCAAGGAGGACGGCAACGTGTGCAACGGCACGCTCTATTGCGAGAAGTCCAAAGGGCCCGCGCACTGCGAAATCAAGCTGGCGAGCATCGTGACCTGCACCGCCGACGACAATCCGTGCACCGAGGCCGCGTGCGACCCCACGACGGGCAAGTGCAGCAATCCTGCCGTGTTGGACGGAAAGGTGTGCGACGACGGCGTGCCTTGTACGCTCGGCGACACCTGCCTGGCCGGCAAGTGCATCGCGGGTCTCAACGCCTGCAACTGCAAGACCAACGCCGACTGCATCGACGACGGCAATCCGTGCAACGGCGTCGCCGTCTGCGCCAAGGGCCAGTGCGCGGCGAGCGCGGCGGTGGCGTGTCCGCCCGACGGCAAAGGCTGCGACATCCTTGCCTGCGACCCCAAGACCGGCGTTTGTGCCACCGCGCTCAAGAGTTGCGACGACGGCAACCCTTGCACGGCCGACGCGTGCGACCCCAAAATCGGCGGCTGCAGCGCCAAAGCCTACGGCGACGGCACCGCCTGCGGACCGGGCCTTGCCTGCGTGGCGGGCGCATGCACCGCCGTGCCCGACGCCCAAATCGTGGTCAGCGGCAGCTATTGGATGGGCTGCAACGCCGCCGTGGACCCGCAGTGCAAGGCCGACGAGAAGCCGCAGCACCTGGTGACCATCCTGCCAGTGGCGCTCGACCGCTTCGAGGTCACCGTCGGCGCCTACGCGGCGTGCGTCCAGGCGGGCACATGCGTGGCGGCGGGCAAGGGCAAACTCGGCGACGGTCTGTGCAACAGCGGCCTGTCCTACGCCGAGTTGCAGCCCGTCAACTGCGTCAACGCCGCGCAAGCGGAACAGTATTGCGCATGGAAGGGCGGCCGCTTGCCCACCGAAGCCGAGTGGGAACTCTTGGCGCGGGGCCCCTGCAGCACCCCGCTGTGCAAGGCGGTGGCGTTCCGCTTCCCCTGGGGCAACCTGCCGCTGCCGTCGGCCGACTGCGCGATGGCGTGGATCCACGGCAACGTCGCCGCAGGCTGCAACCAGCAGACAACGCTGGAGACCGGCGCCAAAATCGCCGACAAGAGCCCCTGGGGCGGCTACGACCTCGCCGGCAACGTCCAGGAGTGGACCGCCGACGGCTACAAGGCCGATTTCTACGCGACGGCCGACGCCAGCAAGCCGAGCCCGATAGCGCCGGTGAGCCAGACGCGGGTCGTGCGCGGCGGCGGCGGGGCCAGCAAGCCGGCCGATGTGCGGACCAGCGCGCGGTTTGCCGTGGATGGCACGACCAGCAGCCCGTGGATCGGGTTTCGGTGCGTGGGCGTGGTGGGGAAGTAGGGGGGTGAAAAAACCTGCATAGGTTTTTTTGCGAGCCATCAGCCTTGCGTTCGGCGTGCAGGGTCGCGCAAGGTCAAGCGGGCCGCCCTAAAACCAACCCCTTGAACTCCCCGGGCACGATCCCCATCACCCGTTCGCCGATCGGCCGGAACTGCAACCCCTCCAGCTTGTCGGCCCGCAGCTTGTCCGCGCAAAACACCGCAAACTGCTCGGGCGTCATCGCCCGCTTGGGCAGGTCCGATCCGAGCGACCGCAACAGGAACCGCAGGTTGCGAAACTGGGTGCGGTTGCTGGCCAGCACCCACACGTCTTCGCGCAGCCCGAGCAGCGCCGGCACGGGCACCAGCTCGGCGGTCAACCCCAGCTTCTCTGCCACCCGCATCAGGTGGCCGAAATGCACCGACCACTCCGCGTGGTCCAGGTGCGTGGACTCGATGGGGAACTGGTCCTTGGCGCCAAACTCGGTCAACAGCGCGAATCCGCCGGGCTTGAGCGCCACCGCCACCTGCTCGATGAGCCGCGTGGCGCCGACCTGGATCGGCACGGGCTCTGGCGCTGCGGCGCAGTTCAGGCCGTAGTGCTGGACCAGCGCAAGCGCCTCCGGGTCGGTATCGGCGTCGGCCGTGCCGGCGTCCAACGACGGCCGCGTGACCATGCCGATGCGCAGGTCGGCGATGACCTCGTTGCTGACCAGCCAATCCACCGACTGCGCCGGCAGACCCAACGCCCCTGCGTCGCCGAGGCGCGCGTGAACGCCATTGCCCAGCGCAGCCAGCCGCGCCACCTGGGCACTGTGCAGCGCTGGCGAGGCGTCGATGACCGTGTATGCGAGGTCTGGCACGGTCTGGCGCAGCGCGGTCACCAACTGTTCGGCAAAGCGGCCAGTGCCGCCGCCGACCTCGACGATGTGGGCCCGGCCGGCGCCGGCCCAGGCGCGGTCCAGGGCAACGTCTGCCAAGGTCTGCGCGTAGGTCCTGCCGTCGAGCGCCGGGTGTGGGTCGCTCAACAGGTGCGACAGCGTCGTCTCGTTCTCCTCGAACTGCGCCTCTGCGTCGGCGATGCCGGTCTGGTGGTAGGCGGCGAGGTCGCGCAGCGGGCCGTCGTCGTGGGTCGCGGCCTCATCGAACGGCGCATAGGGAACAGTGCTCGTCGCATACGGTGGCAACCGCGACATCTTGCTTTTGGGCGCCGGCAGCGTGCGGGTCAACTGCCGCGACGAATGGGTCCACTGCGCCACCGACACCACCGCGCGGCCCAGGTCCATCGCCGGGTCGCCGTCATACTGCTCGCACAGCGCCATCGCAAGCTGTTCGACGGTGCGCTCGCCGTCGATGGCCTTCCACAGGTCGGCTTGCCACGGGTCGAGGTCGAGAAACTGCGGCTGCGCCCACGGCTCGTGGCCAAAACCGCGGCTGGTCACGCAGCGGACAGCGCCGTCGTCGCGGTGCCACGCCAGGATCCACGGACCCTTGATGGGCACCATATGGACCAGGCCGTCGAGCTCCTGGGCCGCCGGGTCCACCAGCACCTTCTGCTGGGCGAACACGCCGAGGAACTGGCCCAGTTGCGCCTGCGGCCATTGACCGGCGAACGCCTGCGCAGCGGCCTCGGCGGGTTGCGCCGTGGCGAAGAAGTCGACCAGCGCCTTGAGGTCGGCTGACATCTCCAGCAGATAACCGTAGAGGTCGTGGTAAAGGTAGGCTGCGTCGCCGCGGCGGAACCAGGACAAATGGCGAGAGCGGAGATAGGTGGGCATGGGGGCTCCATCAACGGGCCGCGAGCGTAGCATGGTTCTGGCGCCGGCGTGGGGCTGACGGTTGATCCATGGCAGGCCAGCCAAAGAGCCAACGCTTTTCAGCTTGACGCGGTCGAAAACCCTCTGCGTCATCCCGGCTGCGCGCGCACTGGAAGGTCCGGCGCTGCGCAAGCGGCGGAACGGTGGCGTTTCGTCGGTGAGGGTTCGGGGCGGAGTGCTCTTTGAGTTCCTACCCCCGCAACTCGGCTTGGCGGCGGCCTTGTCGCAGTACAGGGTGCCGTTGCACAGGTCGCCGTCCTCGAATGGGCCGCAGTCGGCGTCGGCCTGGCATTGGCAGACGTCCAGGTTCTGCTCGTCGCACTCGCCGAGCTTGCACCACCCGCCGGCCGAGCACACACTCTGCCCGCCGCACTGGTTGCCCTGCCAGACGGGCGTCATCGCACACTTGTCGGTGCTCGGCTGGCATTGGTTGGCCAGACAGGTCGTATCGAACACATCGGCGCACTGCACGACGGTTGCGGCGTTGACGATGCACACGCCTTTGGCTTTGTCGCACAAAAGCGTGCCATTGCAGAGGTCGCCGTCTTCCTTGGCTTTGCAGTCCGCGTCGCCTTGGCACTGACAGGTGTTGGTACCGCCCTTGCACGCGCCGGCGGCGCACACATCGCTGCCTGTACACGGGTTGCCGACGCTGCACGGGGTGCCGTCTTTGGGCAAGGCGATGGGCGCGCAGCTGGCGGTCTTGGGTTGCAGACGTCGCGCAAGCACGCAGGGTCGTCGTCGGTGTCGCACACGACTACCGTCGCCGGATTGACCAGGCACTTGCCGCTGGCGGCGTGGCCCGCCGGCCGTGTCGACGCCCTGGCACTGCTGGATGTTCCTTGAATAATTGCCCGCCGACCCCGGAGACTGCGATGCTTGCGCCCCGCAAATCCTGGGCGTTGGCCGCGCGGTTGCGCCCCCGGCTACAACGCCACGAGGCCGGCGGGCGGCATGAGCATGGCGCCTGGGCCGCCCGCCGGCAACACCCTGAGGCAAAACCATGCAGCGTCAAAAGTGGCCTAGACTACGTGTTTTCGCTCGACGGCAATCAACCGACGTTGCTGGCCGAGGCCACCCGCCTGCTTGCCAGCAAGGCCCCAGACACCGCGCAGGCTAAGACCACCGACCTGGTCGGCAGTGTGGTGGTCGAGCGGTACGTTTGGATCACCAACAAGATGACCGGCTACCTGGACTGGAAGCACCTGCGTACCGTCGTCCTCGTCTGCAACGTCCGCACCGACAAGACCACCGGCAAGCGTGTCGTCGAGAACCACTACTACTTGTCGAGCCTGACCCACACGGTGCTGCACCCGTAGCTGGAGTCCTTGGCCGGAGTCCAGAGGGCGGAGCCCTCCCCGCTTTCGCCGTGACATGGAGTCACGGCTCATTCGCTGCGCTCACCGTGGGGACCCCGGCGCTGGCCGCGTAGGCCGCGGGGTCCGGGGCAAGGCCCCTGGCGTTCGGCGCACCGGCAAGTTGCCGGCGCGCAGGAACCGCCGTTGCTGGCGGGCGGTGCATGGCATCTATCCCCGATATCCGCGCGCGTGTCGGCGCCAGAACTGCGTGCGCTTGGGCGGTCGCAGCCAGGGTCAGTTTTCCGTGGGACACCAACACTTGGGGGCACACGAAGGCAGGGGTTTGGTCTCGTCGTAGAGGGCGAGCGCAGGGCACTTGCCGGCGGGTATGAACCAAGGCCATGGCGGAACGGGCTCAGTCGGCTGCTCTACTTCCGGGCATGGAGGACCTTTCCACGCCCAAGGCGAGTAGAAGGAGGGATCATCACAGCAATGGACCCAGCCGCAAGGGCCAGCGGTCATTCCGCTGATGCAACATTCGCCCTCCGTGCAAAGCACCTTTGAAACATTGCCGGCCCCATTGAATGGAGGACACGGCGGGTTCTGCTGCAAATCGCTACTCACGTCGCCTGTTGGAACCTGATCAGGCACCGGCGCACCATCGAATAGCGCGTCGCCATCCGCTGGCGCGGACGTACTGTCGCCATCCTTGGGCGTGTCTTTCGCCTCCGCCGTAGAGGCATCGAGGTCGCCGACGCTCTCATCCATGTCCAGTATCAAGTCCGATCGACCGGCGGAATCAGGCGCAACCCATGCGCTCGCAATGGCATCCAGTTGCCCAGTTTCTGAGGACTTGACGATATCGGCAGGCACTGCGCGGGACGAGGAGTCGTGGACGCCGAGCCCAGCCGCCACTTTGGGCAAGGTTGCGGTGCTGGGTGCCGGTGCCGGGGTGCGGCAGCCCAGCATTGCGAAGGCAAACAAAACGACGCCTATCGACAGCAGATCAGATCGCATTTGGCGCCCAAGCGACGGCGTACCAGCTGTGAGAACCGCCAACCAGCCACACAAAGCGAATCAAGTACACCTCGTTTGCCGACGCAGTGAATTGGACGACTTCGTAGTTGGAATCGTAGCTGGTCGAAGTGGCAACGAATTGACCCGTAGCCTGGTTGGTAACGTGGAGGTCGAGGTCGGGAACGATAGCCTCAGTCGTCGCACATGAGTCGGGGTCCCAGCACATCGGGGTGCTGTTCCAAACCAAAACCACCCGAACTTGTTGGTTTGCGGTAGTGGAAGCCTTGTACTCGTGGACAAATGTGTACGCTTGTCCGCCATGCTGCGGCGGCAAAAACTGATCGGGGTTGAGGAAGTTGAATGTGCCGTAGTCGTAGCCAGCGGCTGTCGGTTGCGCTTGCGGTGCAGCCATACGGTTACTCGGCGCCGCAAGCGAAACCGCGGCCGCGACGTTTGCTACCTCGCAATCCCCCTGTCCAAGACCACTGCCGTCCA
This sequence comes from Deltaproteobacteria bacterium, assembly GCA_016875335.1. Lineage (GTDB taxonomy): Bacteria > Myxococcota_A > UBA9042 > UBA9042 > UBA9042 > SXRM01. The sequence goes on from VGRO01000084.1 coordinate 23,467, forward strand.
TCCCGCGTACCCTGGCAACTTTTCGCCCGCCGTTCGTCGCCCGCCCAGCGCCCACCGCGCCCGCCTTTGCCCGGATGCCCTCGCCGCCACCTGAGCGCGGCGATCGT
>VGRO01000085.1 GCA_016875335.1 Deltaproteobacteria bacterium
TGCCGCCCCCGGACACGGCGCTGCCGCCTCCCGACACGGCGCTGCCGCCCCCGGACACGGCGCTGCCGCCCCCCGACACGGTGCTGCCGCCCCCTGACACGGTGCTGCCGCCGCCCGACACGGTGCTGCCGCCACTGGACGGCGGAACCGCAGAGCTGCCGCCGCCCCCCGCCTGCAAACTGCCCGCCGACTGCGACGACAAGAACGTGTGCACCAACGAGACGTGCGTGCTGGGCAAATGCGCCCCGGCTGCGCCCAAAGTCTGCGACGACGGCAATCCCTGCACTGCGGACAAGTGCGATCCGGTGGTCGGTTGCGTGGCCCCGCCGGTTCCCGATGGCGGACCGTGCCAGGACGGCAACGCGTGCACCGACAAGGACGCGTGCAAGTTTGGCAAGTGCGCGCCCGGCGCGCCCAAGAACTGCGACGACGCCAACCTATGCACCAAAGACACCTGCGACCCCACGAGCGGATGCAAGATCGAGAAGTTGGCCGATGGCGCACCGTGCGACGACGGTCAAAGCTGCTCCACGGGCGACAAGTGCGTAGGCGGGTCCTGCACGTTCATCACCAATACCTGCGCGGTCTGCGGCAACGGCAAGTGCGACCCGGGCGAAACGGCCAGCAGTTGTCTCAAGGACTGCGGGCCGCCGGTCTGCGGCGACGGCAAGTGCGAGTGGACCAAGGGCGAGACCGAGAAGTCCTGCCCCAAAGAGTGCGTCAGCGTGTGCGGCGACGGCATGTGCGATCCCAACAAGGAGACTGCGCTCAATTGTGCCGCCGACTGCAAAGGCCAGGGCACACAAGGCTGCGGCGACGGCTTTTGCGATCCAAACAAGGAGACGGCAACCACCTGCCCGAGCGACTGCCAAGGCCAAAGCGGTCCCGTGTGCGGCGACGACAAGTGTCAACTGCCTGAAACAGCTACGAGTTGCTACGCCGACTGCGGCCCGCCCTGCGGCGACAAGAAGTGCGAGCCCTATGCCGGCGAGACGTGCAAGAACTGCCAGGCCGACTGCGGTCCGTGCAAGGCGGTCTGCGGCAACAGCGTCTGCGAAAAGGACCTCGGCGAGACATGCAGCACGTGCCAGATCGACTGCCAGGCGAGCTGCGGGCAGACCTGCGGCGACGGCACATGCGACCCGGCCTCCATGGAGGACTGCACCAACTGCCCCTCGGACTGCTTGGCGCCCGGCAAGTGCTCCTGCGGCAACGGCCAGTGCGAGGCGCAGAAGGGCGAGACGGAGAAGAACTGCAACACAGACTGCAAGCCCGCGCCGATCGTGTGCGGCGACGGTCTTTGCGTGCAGGGCGAGACCGAGAGCACCTGCCCCAAGGACTGCGCCAAGCCGGTGTGCGGCGACGGCAAGTGCGAGTTGCTCAAGGGCGAGTCCGAGACCACCTGCCTGCTCGACTGCAAAGGGATCGGTCCCAAGTGCGGCGACGGCAAATGTGAGGAAGCGCTGGGCGAAACGGCGAAGAGCTGCATCGCCGACTGCGCGCCGGCCGCCAATTGCCAGGGCAAGGCCGACGGCACCCCCTGCGACGACGGCGACCTGTGCACGACTGATGCGTGCAAGGCCGGCACGTGCACGCCTGGCGCCAAGAAGAACTGCGACGACGGCAATTCCTGCACCGCGGACAGCTGCGATCCGAAGGCCGGATGCAAGAACTTCGCGGCGCCAGATGGCGAGCCGTGCGAGGACGGATCGGCATGCACCCAGAAAGACACTTGCGCCGCGGGCGCCTGCAAGGCCGGCACCAACACCTGTGCCGGTTCGTGCAAGGACACCGCGATTCTGTGTGGCCAACCTGGCAAATTCCTGTTCGCCGGTGATCCGAACGTCACCAGCGTGCTCTCGACCAACGGTTGTGCGGGCGGTGTCACGCTCGGCGGCAAGGAGTGGTCGTTCACGGTCAACCCCAGCTGCAGTGGCACGGTCAAGGTGCTGATTCGTGTGACCGGAAACGGCACCTTTGGTACTGCGCCCCTCGCGCAGCAGTCCGTGCATGTGTTCCTTGCATCGGCCGCCTCATCCGCACAGTCCTGCACCGCGCCGCTGACGTGTACCGACCTGACGCTCAAGCAGCAGAAGTGCGGCACATCAGGCGGGCCGGCGCCAGCGATGTGCGCCGCCGAGTGGCTGGTCACCTTTGACGGAACCAAAGACCAGACCCAACGCATCCTGGTCGACACGCTCGCCAACAGCGACATCACCACCGTCGAGGCCAGCGCCATCGACTGCGCGTGCACCTCGACCGGCGGCGGTTGCGGCAACGGCAAGTGCGAAAACGGCGAGGACACCTTCAAGTGCCCGCAGGACTGCAAGCCAGTGTGCGGCGATGGCAAATGCGACATCGCCGGAGGCGAGACGTCGGCCAACTGCGCCAAGGACTGCGCAATGACCACGCCGCCCGTCTGCGGCGACGGCAAGTGCGAACACGAGAAGGGCGAGGAGCCCATCAACTGCGACAAGGACTGCAAGAGCAGTTGCGGCGACGGGTTCTGCTACACCAAGCTCGAAAACAAGGACAACTGCCCTGCCGATTGCGGTGGCAGTGGCACGGCCAAGTGCGGAGACTTCAAGTGCGATCCCGGTGAGACGGCGACCACGTGCTACAAGGACTGCGGGCCGCCCTGCGGCGACAGCAAGTGCGACGGCGTCGGCGGCGAAACCTGCAAGGAGTGCGCAGCCGATTGCGGGACCTGTCCGTCGTCGCAGTGCGGCGATGGCAAGTGCGATGCGGCGGGCGGAGAGACCTGTACCTCATGCCCATTGGACTGCGCCGGGTCCTGCACGCAGCCGCCCGCGTGCGGCGACGGCAAATGCGACGCCGCCAGCAAGGAAGATTGCGACACGTGCCCCAAGGACTGCACTGGACCAGGCAAGTGCTTGTGCGGCAATGGTAAATGCGACATCGACAAACAGGAGACCGAGCAGAACTGCCCCGGAGACTGCAAGCTGGCCAGCGGCTGCGGCGACGGCAAGTGCGATGTCGCCAATGGCGAGACCCCCGGCAACTGCCCGCAAGATTGTGACAGCACGCCGCCGGTCTGCGGTGACGGCAAGTGCGAGTACAACAAGGGAGAAACGCTGACGAATTGCGACAAGGACTGCAAGATGGACATGCCCTATTGCGGCAACGGCAAGTGCGACCCGGGCGAGACGCCGGCGACCTGTTCGAAGGACTGCAAGTAGGAGAGCGGGCGGCTCACGCCAAGCGGGGCCGCAGCCATGGCTCTCTCGCATCTCCCGGCCATGCTGCGGGCACAGTGGGCCGGTTTAGGGCCAGGAGATGATTTACTCAATCATTTCTCGGGCCCGTTTGCTTGCTCCGTGGGTCGCCAGCTCGCGGACCAAAGGTCCGACTCGCGGCTCCGTCCTGATGTGAGAGTGATCGACTTATTATTTTCCAGTCCCTTAGGAGCCTGTCGGTGAAACGCCAGAATCGCGAGATTCTGGCCGACAGGCTCCTAGGCAGGCCGCGGCTGCGGCCTGCCAGCGACCGAAACTGCCTGAATTTACTTCAGGCAGTTCTTGGTCGCTGCCTCGATCGCAACCACCACGGAGCCTGTCGGACGATAGTCCGACAGGCTCCTTGGCCCGGAGCGTTCGTATTCACATGCGCTTGTGCGGCTCGTGCCACTGCGGTTCCCGGACCTGCAAGATGGCGACCAGGTCGTCTTCGCTGCCGTCGTTGCGCAGGGTCTCGTCGGCCAGCGCGGCCGTCGCAACCAACTGCTGGCCTGCGGCTGAGGCCGACGTCAGTTCCGCCTCTTCTTGGCGCTGGAATTCCTCGAACGATGCGGCGTCGCCCGCCCGGGCTCGGCTGCGAAGACGCTCGTAGCGGACGCGCTCGTCGGCGACGACCTCGACCAGCCAGAACCCCGGAGATCGGCGCAGGACTTCGACTTCCGCAGGGTTGCGAATGGAGTCCACCACGCAGGGCCGGCCGGCCGGCAACGCGCGCAGCGTCCGCTCGGCGAGCACCCCAGGTCCGCCCTCGCTGCGCAACTGCCGACCCGCAGCCGTGAGGTTGTCGCGCGTGGCCTCTACGCCCTGCTCGGCCAGCCAGCGACGGATCGCGTCGGACAGCGATGCGTAGTGGTAGCCGCGTTCGACCAACCAGCGGGCCACTGTGCCCTTGCCCGAGGCGTTGCGGCCGGTCAAGCCGATGATCATGGCGATGGTCCTTGTCCTGCCGGTGTTTCGGATGCAAGCGGCATGGTTGTGGCGACCAGGGTCACCGTCGCGGGTTCGTCCTCGGCCTCGCCGTGCGCGGTGAAGCGGGCGCCGTGCTCGACCATCTTGCGCTGCACGACCGCGAGTCCGCGCCACGTGCCATCCGTGGCCCGCACGCAGGTTCCGAGGCGCCCTGCGCGCTTGCCCTCCGCGGTCCGCAGGAGCCAGCCTGCGCCCACATCAGGGGCCGCTACCTCGCCTGAGACCCACGCGAGGTAGCGGCGCGGTTGCCCTCGGTACTTCATCATGGCGATGGCCTCCTGGCCGAGGTAGCACCCCTTGCGAAAGCTGACCGCCGCGGCGAGGCCGACTTCCAGCGGCAGGCTGCCGTCGTCCACGTCCAGGCCCAGGCGCGGCTCGCCACACGCGACGCGCAGGGCCTCGCGCGCCGCGTGACTGCCCGGTTGGGCGCCAGCCTCGACCAAGGCGGCGGCGACATCTCCCAGCGCATCGCGGTCCACCTGCATCCAGTACCGCGGCGCCGCTTGCCACCAGGGCGACGGGGTCGTCGCGAGGTCCGCGCGCCACGACAACACCGAATGGCCGGCAACGCGCTCGAAGGTCGGCACCCTCTGTGCCTCTGCCCCGAAGATCGCCTGCGCCAAGGCCGGGGCCATCGGGCCGACCCACTCGCACAGGGCGACGCTTTCGTCCAAGAGCAACGTGACGTCGTCCGCGATGACGTAGCGGTCCAGGGCGTCGACCAAGCCAGCCGCGCGACTGCGGTCGGTCCAAAGCACGGCCTCGGAGCCGTGGACGACAACCAGCAGCGTTGCCAGGATCGCGCCCTGGGGATCGCAAAGACACGCCGAGTCGGCGCCGGCTGGCGACAACGCCTTGACATCCTGCGTGATCATCGCGTGCAGGAACTTGACGGCGTCGCGACCGCTGACGCGCACGGCCAGCAATTCGTCGCGGCCGAAAACGGCGCAGCGGGTCTGGACGGCGTCAAGGATGGCCTCGTCGCGCGCGGTCAGTTGTCGCATGGCCCGCACCAGCGGCTACTTTGAGCCGAGCTTGACCGTGTTGGTCGCCCGCGATCGCCACCGGCCGAATTCCAGGTCCAGGGTCGAAAAGCCGTTGATCGAGAAGCCCGGTACGAACCCGCGGTCGACGCGCACCCAATATTGAATCTTGGGATTGTCGATGAACACTTGGATGCCCTTTTCTTCGAAGTCCGGCAGCAGGAAGTTCGTGATCTCCGGTCCGACGTAGATCCACCAGAACGGGAAGCCCCACCCCGATTTCGGGTCGAGGTTGCCGTCGAGGTGCACGCGCGAAAACGACGGCGTCGGCCCGGGCGCCACCGACCATTCGACCGGCACGGAGCCTGAGAGGCCTGTATTGGGCAGGGGCTTGTCGATCGTGGGCACCGTCAAGAACGGGCCGAGCCACAGCCCCGGTTCGCCCACCAGCACGGCGGCACCGTCCGGAAGAACGGCGCCAGCGCGCGGGCGCAGGTCGAGGCGCTCGCTCGACTCGTCGGTCGTGCCCTTGGCGTCGGCCCGGACCACGTGCCCCTCGCGGTCAGCCAGGATCAGCGCGCCGTCGGCCAGCGGCACTACGGCCCGCAGCGGCCTGAAGGTCGGCGTCACCGTGCCGGCGGGCCACGCATTGAGCCACAGGCCCTTGCCGCTGCCGCTGACCAGGACTGGGCCATCGCCGGCCGGCTTGTCCCCGGCGACATAGAAGGTGCCGGCGCGCCACGCCACTGCGTGCAACGCGACCGGTGCAATCTTGGTGGCCTTGGCCGCCCCACCTGCGGCGAGGTCCACAGCGACAACCCAGCCGTCGTCCCCGACCGCCACTGCCAGGTCCGGTGCGCAGGCGACGGCACGCAGGCCGGCCTTGCCGAGGACGGGCAATGGCCTGGGCTGCCAGGAGCCGTCCTCGTCCACCAGCAGCGTCGCCGCGTCGCCGACCGCCACACGGGCACCTTCGCCGTGGCAGACGCCCAACAGGTCGGCCTTGGTGCCGCTCGCTTCGTTCGACACCTTGTTGCCCGCGACGCGCCGCACCATGCCACCTGCGCCGACAACGGTGGCATCGGTGGGCGTGCCAGCCAGCGCCAGGGCCGCGGCTGGCGTTGCGTAGGGGTCGACCACCGGGGGCAGCCAGAGCAACTGAGGCGCCTGCACCGGTCCCCGCCACAGACCGCCATTGCGGCCGAGGATCAGCACCTTGCCATCCGGGCCCGCGACGACGCCGGTCAAGGTCTGGTGGACGCCGAGCGCGTCCTCCACCGAAGTGCCGTCGGGCTTGCGCACGCGCAGGTTGGCATCGCCGGGTTGCACAAGCCCCTCGTGGATGGTCAGCGACACCGGGCCGATCTCCTCAGACTGGCCATAGAGCGCATGGGCATAGTAGGTGTAGGTCGCGTCGGTCATCCCCGCCGGCAACATGACCGGCTGATACGGCAGCGGCACGTCGTCGACGACGGTAGTCCCGCCGCCGAGGTTGCCGGGGTTGACCAGCGAAGGCAGACGCACCAGACCGTCGCTGCCCAGGTCGAGCCAGGCCTTGAGCGCCAACTGGCCGCCCATGCCGCCGTAATAGGGCTGCGGGTGGTCGAGGCGAACTTGCAACTCGCGCTTGAGCGGGATGGTGAGCCGCACTTCAAGGCCCGTGATGGCGTCCTTGGGCTTGTCGATGTAGGGCTTTGGGAAGACGTGGCGGCGCACGCCCATTGCCGAAGGGACGAACTTCTTGGTGGCGTTGCTGATGTAGCCGCCGATGCAGACGACTGCCAATTCATCCAGGCGACTGGTGATTTCGAACTCGCCGGTCTTCTCGTCCACCGGGGCCGTGGGGTAGGGCAGGGCGCCGCCGTTGCCGACGGTCGAGGGAATCGGGTTCTGCTCGTCGGCGTCGATGTCGCGGACCGTCGTGGCGCAGTAGACCTTGCGGATGCCGATGGTCGGCTTGCACACCTTGGCCCCGGGAGCCACCTCGTCTGGTACGCACACAAAGCCGGATTTGCAGCTATTGGAATCGGCGCACGAGGGCAGGCAGCGCTGACCGGCCGGGCCGTTGTTCACGCAATGGAAGTTGGTGCCGTCCGAGGTCGTCCCCGTGCAATCCACCGGTTGCGCGCAAGACTTGCAGGTCAAATCGCCCGCGTCCGTCGAGCCCAGGCAGTTGGCCGGCGGAATCAGCAAGTACTTGTCGATGTCGACGACTTTGCCCTTGAGCAACGCGGACGACGACGCGGCGGCATTGCCGTTGCCTTGGCCGCTCGACGGCGGCGTGTACGGGAAAAGCAGCAGCGTCGCGTTGCTGGCGTCGAAATGGATGATGGAACTCGCCGTGAACTCAGGCTTGGTCGCTGACACGCGGATGGGCGGCACGACATCAGATCCGCTGAACACAACCATGCCCTTGGCGTCGGTCACGCCCGTGTACTTGTGGTAGATCGCCTCGCCGGGGGACCCGAGTTGCACCACGGCGTCTTCGATGGGGGCCCGCGTGTAGATGTTGAGCACCGTCACGTTCAAGGTGCCGCCGACCCCTTCGCCCCAGGTGCCGCCCTCTGGCGTGCCAGGCGCGTAGTAGTTGAAGCCGTTGACGAGCGTGTCGAAAAGGTCGCCGTCGATCAGGTCCACCGCGACCAGGCCAGCGGGGTGCGGCGGGATCTTGGCCTCGCACAAGCCGCTGTGGACGAAGGTCAGGCCCAGCGTGGGCTTGCCGCCGAAGAACACTTTGACGCCCGGGCGCAGCCCACTGCCATGGACCTTGACCGTGGCGCCGCCGCCGGTGGATCCCGACGGAGGACTGACGGCGTTGATGCGCGCGTGGCCATCTACGTAGCCGTAGCCGCCGGGCAGGGTCACCTCCAGACCGCCACACCGCACCACGACGTCCGCCGCCCCGGGGGCGCCCGGAGGCACGACGACCTGAAGCGCAGTGCCTTTGGCGTTGCCCGACAGCACCTTGGCCGAATACATGCCGATGCGCACGGTGCACGCGGTATGGAGGCCCTTGCCGCGAACCTGCGCCTCGCCGCCGCCTGCGGTCGGTCCCAGGCCGGGTTCGACCACGTCCACTTTGAGGTCGGCGATGTACAGGTAGCCTGCCGGCAAGCTGGCGCTGCCCGACGTGGTGGCGATTTCGATGGCGGCGGCGCCGGCCGACCCCGATGGCGCGGTGACTTCGATGGACGAACCCTTGACCTTGTGCGGCGCGGGCTTGCCGCCAATGGTCACCGCCGAAATGGCAGTGCCCTCGGGGATGGCCGCCATGAGGGTGACCGTATTGCCTCCGCTGGTCGGTCCGGAAGCCGGCGATGCGCCGTACAGCGCGACATGGGTCGCGGCATCGGCCACGTAGGCAAACGCCGGGAAAAGCTTGTGATTCCCATAGGGGCTTGTCAGCACCAGTTCGACCGGGCCGGGCGTTGCGCCCTTGTCCACGGCCTTGAGCGCCGGTACCTGCGCGCCGCGGACGGAGGTGGCCGTTCCGGGCGCAAGCGTCCCTTGCGCGCCGTTTGCGTACACGGCGGTCGCGTTGCCGAGTCCTGAACCCTGCACCTGCACCGCTCCGCCGTCGACGCCGACAACCGGCGGGGCGACGCTATCGGCGCGCGGCGGCCGGCCATAGGTGAACGTGGCCTTGGCGTGGGTCACCCCGCTGCCGTGGCGCACCGAGACCTGTACTTTGGCCAGGTCGGTCTTGACCGCGCCCGGCTCCTCCAAGTACGGCGGCACCAGCGCGACCAGGGTCTTGTCGTCGACGAACTTGGTCTGTGCGGCCTCGTGGTACGCCACCAGCACGCGGTCGCCCGCCCGAAAGCCGCTGCCGCGCACGGTGATTTCGCTGCCGCCGAGCATCGAACCCGCCTCGGGCGCGAAGCCGTCGACGGTCACGGTCGCGAGATAGGCGTAGGCCCGGTTCAGCGTCGACTTGGTCGTCTTGCCGTTCTCGACGCGGACGTCGACGGTCCCTGGTTGCTTGGCGGCCGGCGCCTTGACGTAGATGTGCGTGGTGCCAGCGCGCCAGTCCACAGTGGCTTCTTCGGCGCCGACGAATACGCGGGCCGTCGGCAGAAAGCCCTGGCCGGCGATGTCCAGGGTCTCACCGCCGGCGAGGTCGCCCTGCTTGGGCGTGACCGACGCGAGTTTGAGGGCCGGCACGACGAGTCCATCGGCCAGCGTCACTGCGTCTGGCGCGCTCGCGTCGGCGGATGCGGCGCCGCCGAGGCTCGGATCCGGGTTGTTGCATGCGGGCAGGCATGCAGCGCAAACCAGCCATGAGCGCAAGGTGAGGACGATGGCAGCGCGGGGGCAGGTCATGTGCGATAGGTCCACGCGGCCCGAGCGGCGGCACGCCCGTACGCCATGGTACGGACCCACGCCGCGACGCGCCACGGTGAGGTGCTCGAACCGCACGGCAGGATCACGGACGATCACGGTGTGCGCGGGTGGGCGGCCAACACGCCCACGGCCAGAGGAGCGCTCTCGGCCACCGCCAGAGCGACGGCGGCTGCGTCCAACCACGGCCCGGCCGCACGGACCAGCATCTCGGTCCACTGCCGCTGCCCGTCGTCGGCGCTGGCAAGGCCAACCGCCGCCTTGAGTTGCTGCGCCAGTGTCGGCGCCGGCAGGAAGCGAATCCGCGGCTCGTCCTCCTGCAACCCGGCGCGAACCCGGGCCAAGGCCAACGCGTCGAGCAGGCCCCCACTGCGATCGACCAAGCCCTTGGCCACGGCTTCGTCGCCGAACCAGATGCGGCCGCCCGCCAGCGCGTCCACCGCGTCGCGGTCCAGTTTGCGGCGCTGCGCGGTGCGATCCAGGAAAAGGCCGTAGAACCGGCCAAGTTGCCGATCGACCAGCGCAAGCTCCTCGGGCGACAACGGCCGGTTGGTGCTCATCACGCCCGCGCCCGGCCCAGCGCCAAACCGCGTCGTACGCAGGCCGAGGCGATCGTAGAGGTTCTGCGTGTTCGGGCGCACCGACAAGATGCCGATGGAGCCGGTCACCGTGCCGCGGTCCGCCAGTACGGTGTCTGCGCCGAGCGACGTCCAGTAGCCCCCAGAAGCCGCGACGCCGCCCATCGAGGCCACGGTAGGCTTGACGCGCGCGGCCTCGGCCAGCGCCTCGCGCATGACCTCGCTGCCGTACACCGAGCCGCCTGGGCTGGCGATGCGCGCTACGATGGCCTTGACGTCGCCGTCTTTCTGCGCCCGTTCGACGACCTTGGCGATCGCCGCACCGCCAAGCGTCCGACCTAGAACACCGGTGGACTCGCGGTGGTCGGCGATGGCGCCGTCGATTTCGACCACGGCGATTTCGGGGACGGGTCCCCACCGGCGGCTGCGCTGCGGCGTCGTCGACTCGGCGACCACCCGTTGCCCGGGCGCCAGCCAGCCCATCTTGCGCAGCGTCTCGTCCATTTCCCGGGTGGGCACCACTGCGTCGACCAGGCCTGCCGCCTTGGCGTCGTCGGGATACACCGCGCCTTGCAACAGGGCCGCCTCGAGTTGGGTCGGGCTGACGTCGCGGCCCGCCTGGACCCACGCACCCAAGTCGCGCCACCGGCGCTCGACCGAACGCTGCAGCGTGTCGGCCAGCTCGGGCGAGGGCTGCGCATGGTCAAAGGCCTCGCCCGCCGATTTGTGTGCGCGGTAGCGCACGACTTGGACCTCGACGCCGACCCGCGTCAAGGCCTCGGCCAGCGACACGAAATCTGCGCCCACGCCGTGGACCTGCAGGGTGCCGCCCGGAGACAGCCACACCTGGTCACACGCGACCGCAGCGCCAAAATTGCGCGTTCCGAGGTGGTCGGCGTACCACAGCACTTTCTTGCCCGCCTTGCGCAGATCGGCAATGGCACCGCGCAGTTCCTCGACCTGGGCCCAGTCGAGCGACAGGTTTTCGGTCTGCAGGACGACGACACGCGTCCCCGGCCGGCGTGCGATGCGATCCAGGCGCAGCAACAATGCGCCAAGGTGGGTGCCCTGGGCGCCGCGCCGCTCGACCAGTTCGCCTTGCAGCGCCACGAACACCGCGGGGTCCCCCTCGTCGATCACCGATGGCGGCGCGTCGGTGGACATGCGCAGCGTCAGTGCGGCACCCGGCGCGGCGCTCGCCCCGGCGGCCCGGTCCGCGTGCCCGGCCGCAGCGATGCCGAACCGCCCAAGGCCGACCTGGACCCCGAGCGCCGTGCGGTGGGTGTCGCCGTCGACATCTCCGGCGAAGCGCACATGCTCCACGACCAGGTCGAACCCTCGCGCGACCTGCACGGCGAGCGTCGCGGCCAAGCTGGCAATACGCGCTTCGTCCAGCGGCATCTGCACCTCGGCGCTGGCCGTGACGCGGTCGCTGCCCAGCCATGGGCGCATCGCAAGGCCCGCAGCGAACCGCGTTTCGAAGCCGTTGCGCCGCGAGGCGTCATCGCCCAAGTTGCGCAGCGCCGCGCCGACCGACACCCAGCGCGCCGGCCGAATCAGCAGGCCTGCGTCCCAACTGCGCAGCGTTTCGAGGGTCTCGCGCATCGACCACTTCGCTACGGCGCCTACGGCGACGGTCTCGCCCAGGTCCAAGGCAGCGCCCAGGTGGCTGCGCACGGCCGGGCCCGAGCGACCCGCGTCGACCGATTCCACGCCGCCGCCGAGTGCGAGCGCCGACAGCGGCACGGCTGCATAGCCACCAAACCCGACCGCCCGATTGTGGTCACCGACGCGGTCGGCGCCGACAGCCGCTCCGCCCAGGTTCAGCGCAGCTCGCAGATCGGTGCCCGCCGTCGTGGCCCACCCGGCAGGGTTGCCGTGGACACTGAGCGCCGCGTCGGGATTGGCCACCGTCTGGAACGGCACGTACAGCGCCGGTTCCTCGCCGGAAACGACGGAAGTCGCCAGTGCGGATGCGGCCAACAAGGCTATCAGGGCGTAGCGAGTGCAGTGTGCAGGTCTCATGGCCGGGTGTGGATGTAGCGGATGACCTTGAACTGGTTTTCCGCCGGCCGCCGCACGATCAGGCGAAACGCGTTGACGCCGTCGCAACCCATTTGAATCATAAAGGTATCCTCGCTCATCGGCGCGGCGGAGTACTGGGTGCACAAGAGCAACTTCTTGCCCTCGGCCTGACGCGACTTGTTGACGTCCTCGGCCAGTTTCTTTTGCTGCGCCTCCTCGAGCTTGAGGAACGGGCCACCGTTCAGGCCGAAAAGCGTGGGCAGCAGGTAGTCCACCTCAGCGTGGACCTCGGCGGGCCCGAATTCCTTGAGGTAGGCGTTCAGGTCGCCGCTCTTGAGCGATTCGCACGCCTCCGCGGCCGCCATTTGTTGCTTGACCTTGAACTTGGGTTGGCTGCTGGACAGATCGAACGCCACATTCTCGTCCAGCCCGCCGCACAGGCCGTCGGCGTTGCCCTGCATGACCATGCGACTCCACTGGCGGAAGAACTTGCTGACCTCGACGGCGATTTTCGGGTTCGGCGGCGGCGTCGCCTCAGCCCTCTCGGGCGGGCTCCAGGGCTTGGTGTCCGGTCGAGGTTCCGGTTTGGGATCGGCCTTGGGCTCGGCCTTGGGCTCGGGCCTGGGTTCCGGCTTCGGCTCTGCTTTCGGTTCGGGCCTCGGTTCCGGCTTGGGTTCCGGGCGGGGCTCCGGTTTTGGTTCAGGCTTGGGCTCAGGCCTGGGCTCGGCTCTGGGCTCTGGTTTGGGCTCCGGTTTCGGCTCGGCCTTTGGCTCGGGGCGCGGTTCCGCTTTGGGTTTCGGTTCCGGCTTGCCCTTCTTGGTCTTGGCCTTGGCCTCCGGGGCCGCCAGAGGATCCGGTTCCGGCTCGGCCTTGGCCACGATCTTGGGCGCAGTACCCGGATCTGGCGGCGCTTCTGCCGTGCGCACGCACAGGCCGGTCCAGTGGTGCTCTGCGACGATGGTCGTTTCCTCGATGTAGCGCGGGTTGCCGTCGGCGCCGAGGACACGGTTCTTGCGTTTGACCGGGATTTCGATGCGCACTGAGTTCAGTTCGGCGACCGCGTCGCAGCCGTACACCGGCGCATTGCGCCTGAACGCCGCCTCGGCCTCGGTGCGATCCGCGGGGTCGCCGCGCGTGCTGGTCTTGAGCGTGCCGAGCACCTCGACCGGTTGCGGCAGCTCGGCGCGCATCTCCACCACCCGTATGACGGCGCCTCCTGGCAACTGCCTGTACTTCTTGGATCCGGAAAACCGGTCAAAGTTGGTCGCGCCGCAACTGGCCAGCGCGGCGATCGCCGAGCCCGCGACCAGCCCACGCCAGATGCGCCGACGTCCGCAGGCATAACCGGCTGCGATTCGATTGAGGTAGGTGGTGTCGGGGCAGAAACGCATCGGGCTCCTGACGATCGCCGGCGGCGGCCGCGCGCCGAGGCGGACGACCGCGGACCCGGTAGGATGCGTCCGCGGCCGTTCGCCTGTCAACGACGAGACCAAAAGCAATGAAACCATAGGACATTTCAGCCCTTGTCACACCTTGCTCCCCATGCGCAACCAGGCGATCAAGGCCTCGGGGTCGGCGGGCAGCGGGCGCAGCGGGACCGTCCGCGTCGCAATGTCGCGCAAGGGTTCGGGCAGTGCCACGGGCTGGCCCAGCGCCGTTTCGACCACTTCAGCGAACTTGGCCGGGTGGGCCGTCGCCACAGCCACGCCGCATTCACCCGGACGGCGCGCGCGTTCCAGCACCGCCAAGGCCACGGCGGTGTGCGGGTCCACGGCGATCCCGCCTTGACTGTACCGGGCTAGTGCCGACATGGTCGCCTCGTCGTCGGCGCTGCCCCAGCGCAAAGCCCCGCGGATGCGGTCCAGGTCGCCGCCGAACAGGGTCTCGACGCGCGGCCAGTTGTTGGGCGCGCCCACGTCCATGGCATTGGACGGCGTGGCGACGCTCGGCCGCGGACGCCAGCCCAGGCCATCCAGGTGGTCGGGCACGGTGCGGTTGCGGTTGGTGGCGACAACCAAAGGCCCCAAAGGAACGCCAATGGCCTTGGCGTACAGACCGGCGCACAGGTGGCCGAAGTTGCCGCTCGGCACCGCAACGACCGGTTCATCGTCCACTGCGGCGGCTCGCAGCTTGCCGGCGATCTCCGAAAAATAGGTCATCTGCGCCACCAGGCGGCCGACGTGGATCGAATTGGCCGACGTCAGCCGCAGGTCGCCCGCCAGCCGCGCATCGGCAAAGGCTGCCTTGACCATCGCTTGGCAGTCGTCGAACGACCCCGCGACCTGCAGCGCCACCGTATTGCCGCCCATGCAGGCGATTTGCCGCTCTTGCAGCGCCGATACGCGGCCCTTGGGATAGAGCACAACGGCCCGAGCGCCCGGCACGCCGAGAAAGGCCGCCACGACCGCCGCGCCCGTGTCGCCACTGGTGGCCGTCAGGACAGTGCGCGGCTGGCCAGGGCGATCGTCCACCAGCGGCAGCAGGCGGGCCAGCATCCGCGCGCCGAAGTCCTTGAAGGCCAGCGACGGCCCGTGGAACAGCTCGAACGCATACGTGTTCCGATCCAAGCGCCGCAGCGGCGTCGCGATGTCCAGTGCTTCGCGCGCAGCCCGGCGCACCGCGGTGGCATCGAGCGCGCCATGGGCGAGGCGTGTCACGATCTCGGCGCCGCGGTCCGGCCAGGGCATCCGCAGCAGGTCGTCCCAGTCGTTCCACCGCTCGGGCACGAGGCAGAAAAGGCCGCCATCGGGCGCGAGGTTGCTGGACAGCGCGGCCCGCAGGTCCACACGCAGAGCCGGGTCGGCGCTACTGGTCCACCACATCGGCCGCCCCCGGTCGCGCGCCGATCGGGTCCACGGCGCACACCCTCACGCTACTGGACACGCCGGCCTCGGCAAAACCTCGGCACATGGCCGCGCAGACGGCTTGAACGCTCGCCGGTTCCACCAGGGCCACCACGGCCGGCCCCGCACCCGACAGCGAACAAGCCAGGGCGCCCGCGCCCCGGGCCGCGGACTGAACTTCGCGGAACCCCGGGACCAGCGCAGCGCGGTGTGGTTCCGCAACCACGTCGCGCAGGGCGGCTTTGAGCAACAACCACTCGCCACTGTGCAGCGCGTGGACCGCGGCGGCCAGGTTGGCACTGTGGGCCACCGCGGTCGCGCGATCGAGCTGTGCCGGCAGCACGGCGCGCGCGGTCCTGGTCGCCAGTTCGAAGTCCGGACATGCCAGCACCCACCGCAGCCCAGGCGGCACCGGCAGCGAGCGCGGCCCCGCCGGTGTCAGCAACTGCCACCCGCCGAGCAGACACGGGGCCACGTTGTCCAGGTGCGTCGCCCCGGCTGCGTGGGCCTCCGCCTTGCCGGCGGCATCGAGCAGTTCGCCGGCACGCGCCGCCCTCCACTCAAGAAACGAGGGCAATTCACGGACATCCACCGCGTCGAACCAAGCGGCGGTTGCGACGGCGCCGGCGACCGCACTCGCGCTGGACGAACCCAGCCCGCTGCCGACTGGCATTGCCTTGCACAGGGTCATACGCAACGCTGGCAGGGGGATTCCACGGCCGCTTGCCACGGCCAAGGTGGCTCGCCAGCACAGGTTCTCCGCAGCCGCGGCGGGCACGCGTGCCGCGAAGGGGCCCTCGACGACCAACTGGGTCTCTGCGGCCGGTTCGACGGTGACCGTGTCGCCCAGCGGCGCCCCGTCCAAGGCAGCCACGGCTGCGCCCATCACGTCGAAGCCAGCGATGACGTTGCCGATCGACGCCGGTGCAAAGACCCGCACCCTTGCGGCGTTCACGGCCCAGCGCCCACCAGCGCAGCCAAGGCGTCGCGGTTGCGCACGGCTTGGGCACAGGCTGGGCACGCGGTCGCCGCCCGCGCAAAGCTGGCATGCGCCGCGGGCGCGTCGCCCAGCCGCAACTGGGCAATTCCCAAATTGAACCAGGCTGTCCACGGCGCTGTCGGCGCGCGGGCCGTCGCCGCGGTCAGCGTGTCGCGGGCCGCCGCCGGTTGGCCGTCCAGCAGCGCCAGCGCCGCGACCACCTGGGTCACCGTCGCGTCGTGTGGGTCGCGGGCCACGCCTTCGGCCAGCCAGGCGCGCGCGGCCTGCCCTGCGCCCGTTTGGCCGTGCGCCCATGCGGCGATCGCCAGCGTCGCGGCCGTCGCGCGGTCCTTGTCGAGGCGGGCCGAGCGCCGCACCACTTCGGCAAGGTCGGCGCGCGCGAACGCAGCCCACAGGGCGGATTCGGAGCCAGGGGGCGCGAACTGGGCGGCCCGCACGCTGTCCTGCGCATTCCAGGCTGCCACGGCCAGGGTCTCGCGATCGGTCGTCGCAAGGTCCGCCAGATCCAGGCCTTCGGCCGCGGCGAGTGCCTCGGCGTGGCGTTCCAAGGCCACGGCCACCCTGACCTCGGCCGTGCGCCGCGCAGCGACGACATCGGGCCGGTCCTTGTCGGTGACCTTGCGCGCGGCGTCCAGGCGCTTGCGGGCCAGATCCGGCTTGCCGTCTGCCAGCGCCGCGAGCGCAGCGGTCGAAGCCACCTCCGGTGCGCTCGCCTTGGCCTTGACAAGCTTGTCCAGCGACGCCTGGGCCTGGGCGGCGCGGTCAGGGTGCGCAGCGACCAAGCGAATGCGGTTGCACTCAGCGCCCACCAGGCCCGGATCGAGTTCGAACGCTGCGGCGTAGGCCCGCTCGGCCCGCTCCAAGTCGCCCGTCTGCTCGGCCCGCCACGCGTCGTGCCAGGTCAGCACTGCGGTCGAAGTGGTGCACGACGCCAGTCCGAAGGCACACAGCCATGGGGCGATGGCGCCGCGCACGGTTCGCAGGCTCCGGGCTGCCTACGGTCGCGTGGCCGCGACGCGAATGCGCGTATCGGCGAGATCGACGTCGTGCTTCTTGAGCTTCCAAGTCGCCGACTCGGTCTCCTCGCTCGCCTTTTGCAGCACGGCAAACGCCGCCTCGTAATCGGCCTTGGCTGCGGCGGCGTCGATGTCGCGCCAGCCTTCGCACAGTTCGGTGACGATCGACACCTTCTCGCCGTCGACCACGTGTACATACCCGCCGTCCACGACGAGGTACAGCGCCTCCTGGCCTGGGATCGTGACGACGGCCGGCCCGGTGCGCAAGGCAGCCATGAGCGGTTGGTGGCCCGGCAGGATGCCGACATCGCCGCTTTGCGACGGCGCGATGACCGAGGCCACTTCTCCTGCGAACTTGACCCCGACGGGCGTGACGATGGTGACCTGCATGCGGACCCCGATACGACGGCTACAGCGTCTTGGCCTTTTCGATGACTTCGTCGATGGCGCCGCACATCAGGAACGCCTGCTCGGGCACATGGTCGAGTTCTCCGTTGCAGATCATCTTGAAGCCCTTGATGGTGTCGCTGAGCTTGACGTACTTGCCAGAGGACCCGGTGAACACTTCGGCGACGAAGAACGGTTGCGACAAGAACCGTTGGATGCGCCGCGCGCGCGCAACCGTCAGTTTCTGATCCTCGGACAGCTCCTCCATGCCCAAGATGGCGATGATATCCTGCAAATCCTTGTATTCTTGCAGAATCGACTGCACCTTGCGCGCGGTGTTGTAGTGGTCCTCGCCGACCACCTGCGGGTCGAGGATGCGGCTGGTCGAGTCCAGCGGATCGACGGCCGGGTAGATGCCCAACTCAGAAATCGCCCGTGAAAGCACCGTGGTGCCGTCCAGGTGCGAGAAAGCGGTGGCCGGCGCCGGGTCGGTCAGGTCGTCGGCCGGCACGTAGATGGCCTGCACAGAGGTCACTGAGCCGCTCTTGGTCGAGGTGATGCGCTCTTGCAGGCCACCCATCTCAGTCGACAGGGTCGGCTGGTAGCCCACGGCGGAGGGGATGCGGCCCAGCAGCGCCGACACCTCGGAGCCGGCCTGCGTAAAGCGGAAAATGTTGTCGACGAAAAGCAGCACGTCCTTGTTGCGGGCGTCGCGAAAGTACTCGCAGATGGTCAGCGCAGTCAGGGCGACACGGGCACGGGCGCCGGGCGGTTCGTTCATCTGGCCGTAGATGAGCGACACCTGCGACTTGCCAGGGATGATCTGCGGCAGGCCGTCCACGAACTTCGGGTGGCCGTGCTCGTCTTTTTCGACAGCAATGACGCCCGATTCGATCATCTCGTTGTACAGGTCGCGCCCTTCGCGGGTGCGCTCGCCCACGCCGGCCAGCACCGAAAAACCGCCTTTTTCGACCGCCATATTGCGGATGAGTTCCTGCAGGAGCACCGTCTTGCCCACGCCGGCGCCGCCAAACAGGCCGATCTTGCCGCCCTTGGTGTACGGGGCCAGCAGGTCGATGACCTTGATGCCGGTCTCGAACATTTCGGCCGTGGTGGTCAATTGGTCGAACCTGGGCGCCTCGCGGTGGATTTCCCAACTCTCTTTGGCGTGGACCGGCGGGCCGTCGTCCACCGGATCGCCGACGACGTTCAGGATCCGCCCCAGCACTTCGTCGCCGACCGGCGCCTGGATTTGCTTGCCCGTGTTCTGCACTTCCTGGCCGCGCTTGAGGCCGTCGGTGCTGTCCATGGCGATGGTGCGGCACGAACCCTCGCCAAGGTGCTGGGCGACCTCCAGCGTCAAGTTCCACGGCCTGTCGTTGATGGAGGGATTGCTGACGCGCAACGCGGTCAGGATGTCGGGAACGGCCCCGCCCGGGAATTCGACATCGACGACGGCGCCGATGACCTGGCTGATGCGACCTGACGACATGTTGGCTCCTGCTTCGAGAATCGGTAGATGTGGGCAATCAGCCCTTGAGCGCTTCAGCGCCCGACGTGATTTCCATCAGTTCGGTGGTGATGATGGCTTGGCGCGCGCGGTTGTACTGCAAGGTGATGCGCGCGAGCAGTTCCGAGGCGTTCTTGGTCGCCGCGTCCATGGCGGTCATGCGAGCGCCCATTTCAGACGCCACCGATTCCAGCAGGCCGCGGTAGACCTGCACGTTGATCGACATCGGCAGCAGGTTGTCGAGAACCGCGTCCTTGCTCGGTTCGTAGAGGGTGTCCGCGGTCGGCCGGGCCGGCATTTCGTACAGTGCACCCTCAACCTCGGTGTGCTCCGGCCGAATCGGCAGAATGCGCTCCATGCACACCTTCTGCGTGATCGCCGACTTGAACTCGTTGAACACCAGGAACACCTCGTCGAATCCCCCGTCGACGTAGGCCGCCACCAGTTCGCGACCGATGTCCGCGGCGCGTTCCAACGTCAAGTTGTTCAGCACGTCGGTGTAGACGTGCCCAACGGTGACTGGCCGCGACTTGAAGAAATCTCGGCCCTTCTTGCCGACGATGCGCAGCTCGATGTGGTCGCGTCCCTCGCGGTTGCGCTGCACCCAGTTCCACGCGGCCTTGTTGACGTTGGCATTGAAGGCGCCCGCCAAACCACGATCCGATGTCAGCAACAGCAGCAAAGTGCGCCTGGGGGGACGCACCGACAGCAGCACGTGGTCGTCGGTGGCGGCGCCGCGCGCCAACTCGCGAATCATCTCCTGCACGCGCAGGGCATACGGCCGGTTCTGCACCAGCCGCTCCTGGGCGCGCCGCAGCTTCGCGGTCGCGACGAGCTTCATCGCTCGGGTGATCTTGCCGGTCGACTTGACCGACGTGATGCGCCGGCGAATCGCTTTCAAACTCGGCATGGTGGGAACCTCGAAGGCGCGCCGGCCGCAGCACCGACCGCGCGCGCGGCTACGCCTGGAAAAGCGCCTTGAACTCCGTCAGTGCCGCGGCCAGCGCCTGGCGGACTTCGTCGTCCTTCTTCTTCAGATCGGTCCTGAACACAGCCGTCTTCATCGTTTCGAGCACTTGCGGCTTCTGGCTGCGCAGGAACGCGAAAAGTTCGGACTCGTAGCGGCGCAGCGCCGACACCGGCAGGTGCTCGATGAATCCCTCGGGCGCGGTCGCCGCAAACAGCAGGATGACCTGCGATGCCACGTCGAGCGGCGTGTATTGCGACTGCTTGAGCAGTTCGGTCAACCGCGCGCCCTGCGCCAGCGTCCGCTGCGTGGCCGGGTCCAGGTCCGACGCGAACTGAGCAAACGCTGCGAGTTCACGGTATTGCGCGAGCGACAGCCGCAGAGGACCGGCGACCGCCTTCATGGCCTTGACCTGGGCAGCGCCGCCGACGCGCGACACCGACAGACCGACGTTGATGGCCGGCCGGATGCCTTTGTAGAAAAGGTCCGACTCCAAGAAAATCTGGCCATCGGTGATCGAGATCACGTTGGTCGGAATGTAGGCCGAGATGTCGCCGGCCTGGGTCTCGATGATCGGCAGTGCGGTCAGCGACCCACCGCCCTCCTCGTCGCGGATTTTGGCGGCGCGCTCCAGCAGACGGCTGTGCAGGTAGAACACGTCGCCCGGAAACGCCTCGCGGCCCGGCGGCCGGCGCAGCAGCAGCGACATCTGGCGGTAGGCCACGGCCTGCTTGCTGAGGTCGTCGTAGATGATGAGCGCGTGCATGCCGTTGTCGCGGAAATACTCGCCCATCGCCGCGCCGGTGTAGGGGGCCAGGAACTGCAACGGCGCAAGTTCCGATGCGCCCGCGGATACGACGATGGTGTAGTCCATCGCGCCGTGGTCCGTCAGCTTCTTGACCACCTGGGCCACCGTCGACTGCTTTTGGCCGCATGCCACGTAGATGCAGTAGACCGGCTTTGCCGACGCGTCGCCGGCGTTGGCGCGGGCGTGCTCGCCCTTCTGGTTGATGATGGTGTCGATGGCGACCGCGGTCTTGCCGGTCTGGCGATCGCCGATGATGAGCTCGCGCTGTCCGCGGCCGATCGGCACCATCGCGTCGATCGGCTTGAGCCCGGTTTGCAGCGGCTCGTGCACCGGCTTGCGGCTGATGATGCCTTTGGCCTTGACCTCGACGCGGCCGAAGGTCAGCGGTGCGGCGTCCGGGTTGGCCAGCGGGCCCTTGCCGTCGATCGGCTCGCCCAGTGCGTTGACGACGCGCCCCAACAGCGCCTTGCCGATGGGCACCTCGACGATGCGGCCGGTGCGCTTGACCAGGTCGCCCTCCTTGATCACGTTGGCGTTGCCCAGCAGGGCGGCGCCGACGTTGTCCTCCTCCAGGTTGAGCACCATGCCCTTGACGCCATGCGGAAACTCGAGCAGTTCGCCGGCCAGCGCCCCTTCCAGACCGTGCACGCGCGCGATGCCGTCGCCGACCGTGAGCACGTGGCCGGTCTCCTGCACGTCGATCTTCGCGCCGTAGCTCGCGACTTGCTCGCGCAGCACGCGACTGACTTCTTCAACCCGGATATTCATGAGCTTGTCCTTTCGTTGCAGTCCAAGGAAGGAAGGGGCAGCCGGCTACGCGGCTGTCAGAGTCTGGCGCAGCCGCGCGAGTTGGTTGGCGACCGAGGCGTCGTACACGGTGTTGCCGATGCGCACGACCAAGCCGCCGATGAGATCGGGGTCGACCGATGAGGTCAGCAGCACCTGCTTGCCCACCATTCTGCCGAGCAGCGCTTGCAGCCGTGCGAGAGCTGGTTCACCCAGGGCCGCCGCCGCAGCGACGCTTCCTTCGACGCGGCCCGTCTTGAGATCGAGCAGTGCATTGAATTCACGATGCACGGTGGGCAACGCGGCGATCCTGCCCTTGTCCAGCAACAGCAGCACCAGATTGCGCGCGGTGCCCTGGGCGTTGCAGGCGTCGAGGACGCTCGTCACCACCTGCCGTCGGTCGGCGATCGGCACGGTCGGGTTGGCGAGGTAGGGCAGGGCATCGGGCACGCCCTGCATGGCCGCGACCACCGCGTCGAGCGTGGCGCGCACAAGGGCGCCGTCGTTGCCGGCCTCGCAGAGTTGGGCCACCGCGCGCGCATAGCGGCGGGCGACACGGACCGAAGCGGACTTCATGCTGCCCCCGCGGTGACCGACGGACTGGAGGGCAGCGCCTCGAGGTCGGCGAGTGCGGCCTGGACCAGCCGCTCCTGCGCGGCGCCGTCGAGGCGTTGTCGGACCAACTGCTCGGCCAGGTCGACGGCGATGCGCGCAGTCTCATCGACCAACTGATCGCGCAGGCGCTTGGATTCCTGCTCCAGCCGCAGTTTCTCGTCGGCGGTGGCCCGATCGACCAAGGTGCGCGCCTCGGCCAGAATGTTCGCGACCTCGATGTCGGTGCCGGCGCGCACTTCGGCTAGCAGCCGCGCATTGTCCTCGGCCAGCCGCGTGACCTTGGTCTGGTAATCCCGCAACTGCGCCTCGGCCTCCGCCTTGGCGGCCTGCGCGGCTTCGATCTCCTTGGCGACATCGCGGTAGCGCTTGTCCAAAGCGGCGGCAATCGGCTTGCGGCCATACCACACCACCAGGCCCACAAAGACCAGGAAGTTCAAGATGTAATACCCGTGGACCTGGAACTCGAAGCAGCCGTCGTGCGCGTTGCAGGTGCCGCCGCCACCCGAGGCCCAGGCAAGCGTGGGCAGCAAGGCCAGGGTGCAACCTGCCACCGTGGCCCAGGCCCTTTGCGTCGCCGGTTGTGGACGATTTGAGTGCATACGGCTCCTGTTGGGCCTGCCGCGCCGGGGCGCTACGCGCGCGTCAGCTTGTCAGCGATGGCGCCCCCAAGCGTCTGGGCTTCGGCCCGCAGCGATTGCCTGGCGGCTTCCGCAGCGGTGCGCTGCTCGGCGATCCCGGCGCTGACACGCTCGGCGGCCTCTCTGCGCGCGGTGGCCACCATGGCGTCGGCCTGGGCCTGGGCCTGGGACCGCGTGGCGGCGCGCTCGGCGAGGGCGTCCTTGCGCTGGGCCGCGACGGCCGCCTCGTACCGTGCGACCTCTTCTCGCGCCTGCTTGCGCATGGCCTTGGCCGTCGTTCGCGCGCCCTCCGTCCGCTCCTCGCGCTGGTCGAACCGCGCAAGCAGCGGCTTGTACACCAGACCCGGCAGCAGGATCAGCAGCGCGAAAAAGAACACCGCCTGCGTGACGATCGTGGCGTCGAGGTCGATGAGGCCGGCACGCGCCAACCGCGTCAACTCGCAAGCCCTTGGAATCACGTCGGTGTGCTGAACAGCGGCCCCGAGGGGCGAGAGCAGGTGCAGCATGCGCTGGAGCGCCTTTGCGGGGCCAAGACCGAGTCCAAGATGGGGAACGCCGGTCGAAGCGCGCGAGAGAACAGGAGGTTTCGAGGGCCGCCGCGTGCGCGGGGGCGCCGGGGGGACAGGCGTGCCAGCCCGGCGGCGCGGCTTTCTAGCAGGGTTCGCAGGGCCGGTCAACGAGGCCCGCCGTCCAGAATCCACCGCCCCGCGCCGGCCAGCCGCGGAGCGGCGGTGCCGGCGCCTTTTTTCGCCTCCACGCCGTGCCCGGCAGCGCCCGGCGGACCTTTTTTGCCCCCGGTTTTGCCGCCC
>VGRO01000086.1 GCA_016875335.1 Deltaproteobacteria bacterium
AAACGGGCCCGAGAAATGATTGAGTAAATCATTTCCTGGCCCTTAGGGACTGGAAAACAATAAGTCGATCACTCTCACATCAGGACGGAGCCGCGAGTCGGACCCTTGGTCCGCGAGCTGGCGACCCACTGAGCAAGCAAACGGGTCCAAGAAATGATTGAGTAAATCATTTCCGGGCCCTTACACGGATGAACTGGCAGGTCGACACGTCCGCGCTCGGCCACCAGCTATCAAATCGCCTCCAGTGTGGTCTCCCGCAATTTCACGCGGCTTTTTTCCGCTTTGGCACCAACTGGTCTACTCGCACTTCCCGCCCAAGCAACCCCTTCAGATCCACATGCTTGCTCGCGGCGAGCACTTCGACGCCCACGACGTGCTCGTCAGCGGTCGTGTCTACGTGGAGGTAGGGCGCCATTTCCACCGCGCCGGTCGGTTCCCGCGTCGACAGGCGGATGTACAGGGCGTCGGCGTTTGGGTCGTATTCGATTCGCATATCAGCCTCCAGATTTGCCTTTCCATGGAAACGCCGTCAACACATGGGCAACAGCGCCGTCGCGAAGGTACACAACTTTGAGTGGCAATTCGTTGAAGCGGTTAGGAAACTGTCGCACGGCAACCAACGTACCATCGGCTTGAACGGTGGCAGCTTGCGGCTCCGCAATACAAGCTTTGACTTCGTCGGCCGTGACGCCATAAAGCTGCATGCGACGCTTGGCGTGCCTGGAAATGGTAACCGTTGTGCTGTCAAATTCGGCCACAGCGTGCCCGCTTGAGCTGTGCCGACCGGCGCCCTGCTACCCTTCGCGAGCGTGCGCCAAATTCCGCCATTTCGCCGCCGCCACGCCGCCGGACCATCCAGCGTGAGCGCATCGGCCACTGTGCGCTGCGCTCTTGGCCTTGTCAACGGTCGCTCTCGTCCGGTCCGTTGCCAGCGCCGCTGCCAAAGGCCCAGGGCCGATGGCAAGCTTGGCCCCGGCCCGCAAGGAGCAGGCCGTGCAAAAATCTCACGTTATCGAGCAACACCAGCAAGGCAAGGCGAACACAGGCTTCTACGGAACCGAAGGTTGCAGGTTCGAACCCTGCTGAGCCCGCTCACCTCTGCCACCCCCGCATACGCAAGCGCCGCCCCCAAGGAGCCTGTCGGCTGCAATCTGGCGATTCTGGCGCTTCGCCGACAGGCTCCTAGCGCGGCGGACGGCAACGGTCGCCTGTGCGGCGCAAGGCCTCGGCCACTGCACCGGCGTCGGCGCGGCGCGCCCCCGGGCGCTTGGCGAGGGCGCGGCGGATGGTCGCGCACGGTGCCGCTTGCTTCCCGGCGCGAATCTAGGGTTTCGCCGATCAGCCCGCTGTGCAAGCCCGGAGTCGGGCAGCCCGAATCGTTCAAAAAAGCGTGTAGATGAACGGCGCCGTGCCCTGACCGGCGACGACCAGGACCGCCGCCAGGCTCAGCAGGATCATCAAGGGCAGGATCCACCACGCCTTGTTGGCCTTGGCGAAAGCCCACAGCTCGCGGGCCAGCTTGGTCGAATGGGTCAGCTTGCCCATGGTGTCGTGCTCCTCTCAATCGAGCTTGAACGTTTCGCGCCAGTTCTCGCGGTCCTGCCAATTGGGTTGGTTCTGCTTGTACAGCAGGCAGTTGCCGATCACCAGGTAGTCGATTTCCGAGCGCATGAAGCAGCGGTAGGCGTCCTCGGGCGTGCACACGATGGGCTCGCCGCGGACGTTGAAGCTGGTGTTGACGACAAGGCCATATCCGGTCTTGCGCTCAAAAGCCGAGATGAGTTCGTGATACCGGGGGTTGGTCGCCTTGCTGACGGTCTGGATCCGCGCCGAGTAGTCGACATGGGTGATGCTCGGCACGTCGGATCGCGGCCGATTGACCCAGGCGATGATGTCGAGATCCCGCTCGTCCCCGCGCTTGGCGATGCGCCGCGCTTCGACAACGTCGGCCACCAGCAGCATGTACGGCGACGGCCGGTCGAGTTCGAAGTAGTCGGCAGCCCGCTCCTCGAGACACGACGGCGCGAACGGTCGAAAGCTCTCGCGGAACTTGATCTTGAGATTCATCACCGACTGGGTGCGCGGCGATCGCGGGTCGCCGATGATCGACCGGTTGCCGAGCGCACGCGGCCCGAACTCCATGCGGCCCTGGCACAGGCCGATGACCTTCTCCTCCGCCAGCAGGCCCGCCACCGTTTCGGCCCAGGTGTCGTCGTCCAGCATCCGGTACGGGTAGCCCTTTTCGTCGAGCCAGGGCTTGACCAGGGCGTCGCTGAACGCTGGCCCCAGGTAGGCGCCCTGCATGGCGTCGTGCACGCCGTCGGCCTGGCGGGGGTGGCCCAGGTGGTTGTGCCACACCGCCAGCGCCGCGCCGATCGCTCCGCCCGCATCGCCCGCCGCCGGCTGGATCCACAGGTCGTCGAAGATGCCGGACCGCAGCAGCTTGCCGTTGGCGACGCAATTGAGCGCCACGCCGCCAGCCAGGCACAGATGGCGTTTGCCGGTGACCGCGCGGGCGTGGCGGGCCATGCGCAAGACGATTTCTTCGGTGACCTCCTGGATCGACCGCGCCAGGTCCATTTCGCGGCGGGTGATCGCCGATTCAGACGTACGGGCCGGGCCGCCGAACAGGGCGTCGAACTTTCCGCTGGTCATCACCAGGCCGTCCAGGTACCCGAAGTAGGCCATGTTCAGCCGGAACGAGCCGTCGGGCCGCAGGTCGATCAGGTGGTCGAGGATGGTCTGCGTGTAGCGGCCCTCGCCGTACGGCGCCAGGCCCATCAGCTTGTACTCGCCGGAATTGACGCGAAAGCCGGTGTAGTAGGTGAAGGCCGAATACAAGAGCCCCAGCGAGTGCGGAAAGCCCAGTTCTTGCACCAGGCGCAGGCTGTGGTCCTCGCCGACGCCGACGGTCGCAGTCGCCCATTCCCCCACGCCGTCCAGCGTCAGCACCGCCGCTTGCTGGAAAGGCGAGGGGTAGAAGGCGCTGGCGGCGTGCGACTCGTGGTGCTCTGGGAAGAACAGGTGGTCCGGCGGCGTGATCCCGGCGCTCTCGAGGGCCTCGCGGATTTCGGGCTCGATCCAAATCTTCTCCCGCATCCACAGCGGCACGGCCTGCAGGAACGACCGCAGGCCCTTGGGTGCCACGGCAAGATAGGTCTCCAGGATGCGGTGGAACTTGAGCAGC
Organism: Deltaproteobacteria bacterium; assembly: GCA_016875335.1. Lineage (GTDB taxonomy): Bacteria > Myxococcota_A > UBA9042 > UBA9042 > UBA9042 > SXRM01. The sequence continues at coordinate 3,188 of VGRO01000086.1, forward strand.
GGTTTGTCGTAGAAGGCCACGGCGTCCAAACTGCCCGCGGCGCCTGAAACGCCTGCCTCGGCCAAGCAGTAGCGCACGGCGTTTACCGGGAAGTTGGCGTCGTGCTTGACGCGCGTGAACCGCTCTTCCTGGGCTGCGGCGACGATGACGCCGTCTTCGACAAGGCAAGCGGCCGCGTCGTGGTAGTAGCAACTGATGCCAAGGATACGTTTCAGGGAAGCCTCTTGCTCGGTCGGGGCCCTGCGCAGCACGGCGTGGCAGTGCCTGGGAGGTATCGAGCGATCGTCTTTAGAACTGCCGCAGGTAGTCGCGCCGCACAGCGGAGCGGTCGGTCCAGTAGCTCGGCTGGCCCGGCGCGAAAGCGCGTTTCATCGGGTCGGCGTCGCCGCGCCGCGCCAGGCGACCGTACGGGACGAAGAACAGCCAGAATACCGGCACCATGGTCAGCCAGGTCAGGGCGTGGCCGACGCCGACGACCAGTGCGTCGACCGCCCTTTCGATCCACGCGTAGGCGCCGCCGGGCGACGCAGCCGCCATGACAGCGGTTGTCAAGGCGATCCCGCCCGCTACCAGGGCCATGACCTGCCAGCCTATGGCGAAAAGGACTGCTGCGGCCGCCAAGCCAATGCCGCCACGCGCGATCCCGCGGCGGCGCGCCCGATCCACGGCACCCTTGCCTGTGGCGTTGGCCCGGGCGCCCGAGCGGTCCCAGGCCACGGCGGCGGCCTCGACGCGGCCTGGACGGAGCGGCGGCGCCGGTGAGCCTGGTGTGGGCGAAGACGGGACGGTCAGGTGCATGGCGTGACCTGCGGGCCGGCAGGCGGCGGGGCGGCGGATTCTATGCGCTCGGGTCTGGGCGTCAAGGTCGGAGCGCGGCTGTGGGCGCCCGATACCGCGGCTTGACGCGCAATCCCGGTCGGCGCAGCATCGCCGTCCCGCTGCCGCCACATGCCTGCGCAGGAGCAGGGACCGGATCCGGCAGTGCCCACTGCGCGGCAGGCCATCGTTGCGCCAAGAGGCTGCCCATGCAAGCAAAACCTCCCGCCAATCGCGCCACCAAGGCGGCCCAACCCCGCATGTCGTTCGCAGTTGCCATGGCCGAGCTCGAGGCGGCCGGAACTGCACAGGCGGTCAAGACCTACCGCCGTCACGGCGTGACCGGTGCCTGCTTCGGAGTGAGCTTTGCCACGCTCAAGGAGATGACAAAGCGCATCGACGTGGACCACGAGTTGGCGCTGGCCCTCTGGAATAGCGGCAATTTCGACGCGCGGAATCTCGCGGTCAAGATCGTCGACCCGCACCGCATGGACGAGGCCGACCTCGACCGCTGGGCCAGCGAGGCGAGTCAGGCCATCGGCTGCGGCACCTACGTGGCGGGGCTCGCCGCGGAGGGGCCGTACGGCCTCTCGCGGGCGCGGGCCTGGCTCGCGTCGAAGGACCACGCGCAGGTGCTCGTCGGATGGTCGCTCGTCGGGCAACTCGCCGCACGCGACGAGTCTCTGCCGGACGCCTTCTTCCTCGAGCGGCTCGCGGAGATCGAGCGCGGCATCCACCGCGCCGAGAACGCGGTCCGCTACGGCATGAACAACGCGCTCATCGGCATCGGCGACCGCAACCCCACCTTGCGCGACGCGGCGCTCGCTGCGGCAGGGCGCATCGGCCGGGTGGAGGTCGACCACGGCGACACCGCGTGCAAGACTCCCGTCGCCGTCGCCTCGATCGCCAAGGCCTGGGCCCACGCCGAGGCGAAGGGTTTTTCGTCCCCCGCGGCGCAGGAACGCCAGCGCGACCTTCCGCGTCGGCGGTGTTGACGCGCTGAGCGGGCAGGCAAAGGTCCGCCCGGCAACCGTGCCGCCGCTTCGGGCCAGGCCGCGCGTGCAGCACCGCTTCCCATGCGCGCACCGATGCGCGCTCGCCCCTGCGCCCGTTTGCAGCCGCGGCCGCACGTACCTCGACGCGGATCGTGGCAGAACCCGCCGCGGTTTTTGCAGTGGAGGTACCCGTAGATGCTCCAGGTCCACGCCATCGTGCTGGTCGCTCACGACGGTGCGCCGCGCTTGGGCCGCGTGGTCGCCGTGCGTCTGCCGTCGTTCTGCAAGGTCGAATGGCCCGCGGCCGACGGGCCTGAGGTCGTGCGCGTCGCGCTCGATGCCCTGCTGGCGGTGTTGTCGTTGCCCGCGGCGGATTTGCCGGCGGCGGTCGCGCGCCTCGCCGCCGCCCGCGCCCGCACCCCAGCCGATGCCGTTGAGACGGCGTGGTCGCTGCTACTGGGCCAACCCTGTGGGACCGGCGAGGTGGCGCAGTTGCTGTACGGCGCCCAGGGACCGGCCGAACGCGACGATGCACTGTTGGTCGCGGGCCTGGACGACGATGCATTCCGGCTCGACCGCAGCCAACTGCTGCCGCGATCGCCCGACGAACGACAGGCGCTGCGCACCCAACGCCAGCGCCGCGCCGAACTCGATGCGCAACTCGCCACCTGGGACGAGGCTTTGCGCCACCTCGCCACAGGCCGACGCCTGGCCAACGCCCAGCGCGACGCGATGTCGGCGGACCTTTTGGCCTGGCTCGCCGACGCAGACCGTGGTCCGGTGACCTCTGGATGGGTCGAGCGCAAGGGCTGCACAGGCGCCGAAGCCAGCCGGGCCGTGCGCGAATTGCTGGTGTTGCTGGGTACCTTCGACCCGCACGACGACCCCGCGGTGCTGCGCCACGCCGCAACGCTGCCCGACCATGCCTTTTCCGACATCCCGCCGTCGCTGCCGGCCGACCTGCCACACAGCGAGTTGCCGTGGGTGACCATCGACAACGACGACCCGCACGAAATCGACGATGCCGTGCACGTGGCGCAAAGCGGCGACGGCTACGCCCTGGCGGTGGCGATTGCCTACCCGGCCCTGTGGTTTGGCCCCGAGCACCCGGTGGACCGGGCCGCCCGGGCACGCGGGGCAACCTTGTACCACCCGCGCACGGTATGCCCGATGCTGTGTGACCGCATCGGCCGCGAGGTCGCATCTCTGGTGGCCGGCGCATGGCGGCCGGCGCTGGTGTTCCAGGCCGAGGTGACGGCCGATGGCACCTTGCGCAACCCGCGGGTCGCCGAGCAGTGGGTGCGGGTGCGCTGGGCCTGGCGATATTCGGCGGTCGACACCTGGCTCGCCGGCGAGGCGGGCGACCCCGATCAGGTTGCTTGCGCTCGGCTGTTGTGGCAGTTCGCGCAGCTGCGCGAGCAACGGCGCATCGCCGACGGCGCGTGGCTGCTGTACCGGCCCGAGGTCGATGTGCGGGCGCCGCGGTTCGGCGCGGTGCGCATCTTGGACGCCTCGCAATCCAGTCCCGCCCGCCGCGTGGTGACCGAATTGATGATTGCCGCGGGAGTCGCCGCCGGACAACTGGGCCGCGACCTGCGCCTGGCGTTGCCCTACCGCTGCCAGCCGCCGCCGCACAAGCCGCCACTGCCGCCAGGCCTGTACACCGACGCCGCCCAGGTGGCCCATGTGCTGCGCGCCACCCAACCGTCGTCGACGCTGACCGAACCGGGCGGCCATTCGCTGATGGCCGTCCCGCACTACGTCCAAGTGACCTCGCCGCTGCGGCGCTACAGCGACATCATCGCCCACCGGCAGTTCGCCGCCCACCTGCGCGGTCGACGGCCGGTCGATGCCGCGCAGGTGCAGGCATGGCTGGCCGAGTGCGAGCCCGAAGCGGCGCGACTGCGCTCATGGCAACGCACGGCCGATCGCTATTTCAAGCTGTTGCTGCTCGCCGGTCACGGCCAGGGCCGGGTCTGGCAGGCCCAGGTGGTGCGGCCGCTCGCCGCCGGCGTGCTGGCTTTTGTCCCCGAGTTGGCGCTGGACGTGCCGCTGCGCAGCCGCACCCTGCCGGTCGGCCAGTGGTGCACGCTGCTGGTGCGCGGGGCCGACCCGGGTCGAGACCGGTTGGAGGTGGCTGTCGTTTGAGCACCCGCCCGGCCCGTCCTGCGGGTGCCCGCGGTGCCGGCCCGCGCCCGCGTCCGCGGCACGCTTTCCACCCAATCACGGCCCCAAGACGCTGCCGACCCACCCCAAAAGCGCCGCCCGATTCGCCGTCTCACCGAGCCACGCCGCGCCAGCGGCCTCGCCCTGGACCACGGTCCGGCCGTGGGCAAAGCGCCCGGCCACATCGCGCACCACACTGTGCGCCGCCACCGGCCCCGCTATCCACGCGAACTTGCGGCCGGCGTGCACGGCAAAGGTCGGGTCGAGCGCGGCGACGCTGGTGACGTCGGCCGGCGGATCCACCAGCGCCACCGCCTGCACGCGGTCGTCGGTCACCTGGGCCAGGGCATCGCGGCAGCGCGCTCCCACGGCGACCACCACTGCGCGCCGGCCCTTGCCGTCGGGCCGGGCCTGCAGCGCGTCCAGGGTCGCCGCCAAGAGGTTGCGCGCGTCGCCCGGATCTTGCGGGGGGGCGAGCGCCACCACTGCGGCCACGTCGCGGCGCAGCCACACGGCGCGGGCCAGGTCGCGCAGGTGGCCGACTTCGGCCCGTTGGATCGGCGGGGCGTCGACGATCAGCCACGGGGTCCGCGCCCGCACCGCCGGCCACAGTTGGGCGGTGGCGAAGCCCAGGCGGGTCAGTTCGCCGGGCGGGAACTCGGCCGGCGTGCGCGGGCCAATGGGCGCTTCGGGTTCCCGCGCGGGTACTGCGCTGCCCCTCGGCCCGGTCGTCGGGCCTGGTGCCTCGGGCATGGTCGGGCCGGCCGGCCCAGGTGGCGACCACCACGCCATTGCCCCGGCCGCCAGGGCCGCCGCGGCGACGGCAACCGCGGTCCGGCGCCAGAAACGCGATCGCGAGCCAGTGTCCGTCATGGTGGTCAGTCCAGGCGCCGCAGGGCATCGACGGGAGGCCGCCCCGCCGCGCGCTGCGCCGCCAGCCACGCCGCCACGAAGGCCAGCGCCACCGCCGCCGCGGCCGCCAGCCCAAAGGTCGCCGGCTCGGCGTGCACCGGCAAGCGCGAGATCAGGTACACCTGCGGGTCCAGCGGGTAGCCGACGGTGTCCAGCAGCCAACAGGTCAAACCGCCGAGCGCCAGACCGATCGCCGTGCCGAGGATCCCGACCACCAGGCCTTGCAGCAAGAACATCGCTGCCACCGAACGCCGCGCCGCGCCCATGGCGCGCAGGATGGCGATCTCGCGCGCCCGCTCGTGGACGACCACGGCCTGGGTGCCGACGACGTTGAGCGCGGCCACCAGCACGATGATGAACGGAAACAGCGACATCGCCACTTTCTGCATGCGCGCGGCGTCAAAGATGTTGCGGTTCATCTCCTGCCAGTCGATGACGCGGTACTGGCCGTGGCCGCGCAACCGCAGTTCGCGCGCAGTCCGCACCCCGCCCGCCCAGCTGTCGACCGCGGCGACGGTGTCGCGGGGTGTTGCGGCAGCCGAGGGAGCACCCGCCAGCTTGGCTTGCAAGGCGTTGGCAGAGGCCAGCAACTCGCCGAGGTCGGCCGGGTCGAGCGCCGCCGCGTAGCGCTGCGACTGGGCCGCCGCAAGGATCGGGTCCTGCACCCGCACCTCGACCCAGCGCGCGATGTCGCCGCGGCCCAGGAAGCGCTGGGCGGCCACAAAATCGACCAGCGCGAGGCGCTGATCGTGGTCGTGGAATCCCGTGCGCACCACCGCCGCGATGCGGAAGCGCCCTGAGGCGCTGCTGTCGCTGCCTTCGCTCGATCGGTCCAGGCCGCGCAGCGGCGACACCGCGCGCACTTCGTCGCCGACCTGCACGCGCAATCGGGCTGCAAGACCCTCGCCCACCACCATGGCCGGCAGCTGGCCGGCGAAGGGGTGCCACATCTCGAACGCTGCAATCTCCTGGCTCTTTCCGTGGACGACCGCGCGCACCGCCATCGGGCCGCCCTCGGCGCGCACCGCGGCCACCGCGGCCGCCATGGCGCCGAGTTCGGCCGGGGGCGCCGGCACCAGCGTCGCAGTGTCGCCGTGCACCACCACCGCCCCGGTCCGGCCCGCGTCCACCGTCAGCTCGCGGTCGAACTGACGGTTACCGTCGGTCCAGCGCACGATGTAGCGGCCGGGCAAGGCCTCCCAGGTGCCGACCAGGCCGCAAGGCCGGCGCGGGCCGGATCGCATGGGTTCGGCCAACTCCGGGGCCTTGAGCCACACGGTGCCCGCAGGGGCAGCGACCGCCTTGCCGCACGCGGTGGCGTCAAAGACCACCAGGCCGCCCAGGCTCGACCCGGTGGCCAGGACCGCCAGTACGTGCACGGCCTCGCCGACGACGATGGCGAGGTGGCGCGCGCCGGCAACGCCCCGGTCCACCCAGAGGGCACCGTCGCGGACCTGGACGGTGGGCGCCTCGCCGGTCGCCTCGACCTTGCCCTGCACGACGGCGCCAGCGGGCAGGTTGGCCAGGGCCTGCGGGCCGACGCCGCGCACGATGGCCCCGGCGCGGCCTTGGGCGGCCGACAGCATCATGTCGTCGTAGGTGGCGGGGCTCGCCGAGCGCACGTCGGGCACGCGCGCGAGCTTGTCCACGACCGGCCGCCAGTCGCGCAGATCGACGCCGCGCTGCATGACCACCAGGTGCGGATAGCTCGCCAGAATGCGGTCCTGGAACGCGACCTGAAAGCCCGTGTTGACGGCCAGTACCACGATGAGCGCCGCGACCCCGAGCGCGATGCCCGCCACCGACAGGGCCGTGACCAGCGACAGGTGCGCGCTGCGCCGCGAGTTGAGCAGCCGGCCAGTCAGGACGAGTTCGTACCACCGCGAACCGACCGGGCCGGGAGCGCAAGGGGTGGCAGCGGTGGAGGTAGGATGCGAGGCGGCCATCTGCGGGCGCCCGATTGACGACGCGGGCCCCATTGGCGAACCTGTCGCCGACGGCCGGACCTTGCCACGGTCGCGGTGGAGACGCAAGCGCATGGCGAATTCGGCAACGTGGCTCCGGCTTTGGCATGTGACGGTGGCGTTTTGCGCCGCCGCCGGGGTCGCCTGTGGCGATCCGCCCCTTGCGCCTGCTGCGCTCGATGTGGGGGCAGGCGCAGTTGCGGACTTTGCGGCCGGCGGCCTGGACGGCTCCGGCGGGCGCGCCAGCGCCGACACCGCAAAGACGGAAATCGTCGACGCGGCAACTGGGCCCGCCGAAGCACCTTCCGGCGACGCACCAGCCGGTGACGCGCAGGCCGGCGACAGTGGCCCGGACGGCCCCACCGCGCCAGCCGACGCAGCGTTCGTCGGCGACGGCTGGGATCAGGTCGGCGACGATGGCGTGGCCGTCCCCGACGCGGGCCTCGCCGATTTCGCATTGGTGGCGGTCGCCCCGCCCGCTGGCGCCACGGGCCTTGCCCACGCGTTCTCGATCACGCTGACGTTTTCGGCGGACCTCAAGGCCGCCGCGGCGACCAAGAACACCATTGCCGTCACCACCAATGGCGGCGTCGGCCTGCCGTGCAAATTCGCCGTCGCAGGCAAGCAGTTGACGATCACGCCGATCGCCGCGGCGCCGGCGGCGAGCCGCGTCGCAGTGGTGCTGGGCACGCTGGTGCAATCGTACCAAGGGGTTCCGCTGCAAGAGACCGCGCTGTCGTGGTACACCGCCGACTGGGCCGACCAGGCCGGCTATGCGCAGTTGGCCGAACGCTTTGCGCCGACCGTGCGGCAGGCCATCGGCGGGCCCAGCGACTACCTGCGCGCGCCCGATTTCGACGGCGATTGGCTCCTGGCCGACAACCCCAAGAACGCCGCAGACAAGCCGGCGCTGGGCCAGGTCGCCTGGGCGGCCACCGAAACCCGTTCGCACCTGTACCTGACCTACCTGTACTACTGGCCGGCCCGGTCGGCGGTCGCGCCGGGCGTGCCTTTCGACAACGACACCGCGGGCGCCATGGTCGTCGTGGACCGCAAGACCCAGTTGCCTGTAGCCTTGCAGACGTTCTTCAAGGCCAAAAGCGACGAGCAGTCGTGGCTGTGGACGGCGACCGAGGCGGGGTGGCCGACCAAGAGCAAGTTCATCCGCGCCGTGGTGCCGCGCGACCAGCTTTTCGAGGTCGTGGACGCCCCAGGCTGCGCCGACGCGACGGCCGCGAGCTGCAAGCGCCGCCACCCCGCCTACCTGACGGCCGGCAGCCACCAGAGTTGCCTGTGGACCGACGCGGGCGAAGTGGCCGATCAGCAGTGTGTGCTCAATGCGGCGACCAAGGCCGCGCTCAAGGTCGTGCAGTACCAACCCGCGCCGGTGGCGACCGCGGCTGCGCTGCCCGACGGCAACGCCACCTATGCGCTGGTGCCGCTGTTGCAGTCGTGGTGGCTGCACCGTGACGAGTCTGGACCGGCTGGACCGTTCGTCGACACCCAGTTCGTGTACGTGCCCGCGCAGGGCCGGCCGACCGGCCCCGGATACGGCTTGGGATCCAAGCTGGTGTCGGCCAAGACCGACGATTTCGCCCGGCCGCCGTGGGCATGGCGCTGGAAGCCGGGCACGCTGTCGGCGAGCTACTACGACCTGCCGCGCGGCGCGGCGTTCCTCGACCCCGCGTGGCAGATGTGGCATCGGCTGGGCGGCGAAACCGCGGGCTTGGCGAAGTGGGACGAGGCCAAGAAGACCGGGTTTTCGACGGACTACTGCTTCAACGCGTACCTGGGCATCGACGTGCGCAAGAGCGAACCGTGCCAGTTGGGGCCGTGACCGTCCCCCGCCGCGATGGCGCGGAGATGGCGGTCGGCACCGCGCGTTGCAACACCACATGCGATCGGGGCGCCGGTTCGGTCCTTGGCGCTGCGCAGTGCATTTCTCCAACAGATGCTGCGGGTTGCGACCAGGTCGCCTGAGGGCCTCAGCCTTACCTGCCGGTCGCCTGACGGCACCCGCGCCGGGCGTCCGTCCTCCGTTCCCGCCTACCCGACCAGCCCCACCCGCTCGAACACCCGCATGAATCCGACGACCGCGCGGCCAGCGTCGGCGCCCTCGGGGTCGGCCATCTCCTGCACCAGCAGGCCCATGTAGCCGCCGAACACCGCCGCAGCCAGGCCTTGCAGCCCAACTTCGTCGACGCGGTCATGCAGCACCGGTCGCAGCATGTCGCCGACGGCGCCGCGCGCGCGCTGGTAGAAGCGGCCGAGCGCCGACTGCAGGCCGGCATCGCGGCGGGCGCGCAGCGAAAAATCCAACCACAGCGGCACCATGGCCCGGCCGCGCCGCAGTTCGCGGTCGAGCGCCTGGGTGGTCTGCGCCACGTAGTCGGGCGACCGCAACGCGGCCTGGAACTGCGCGAACATCTGCTCGATGACCTGTTGCGTCCACACTTCCAAGATGTCGACGAATACGTCGTGCTTGCTCGGGTAGTGCCAGTAGAACGCGCCCTTGGACACGCCGACGCTGTCGCAGATGGCCTCGACGCTGGTCGACTCGTAGCCGCGGTCGCGGAACAATCGGTATGCGGCGGTGCGCAGCGTCTCCTTGCGCGTCTTGCTCGGGTCGACGCCGTCGGTCTTCTTGGGCCGGGGCATGTCATGCCTCCCGTTCGCGCTGCGGGGCGGGTGGCTCGCGCTTGCCGTCCTGGCCCTGATGCTGTCCCTGCCCCTGCGCCTGTGCCTGTGCCTGTCCCTGTCCCTGTCCCTGTCCCTGCCCCTGTGCCTGCGCCTGTGCCTGTGCCTGTGCCTGTCCCTGTCCCTGTCCCTGCCCCTGTGCCTGTCCCTGTGCCTGCGCCTGTCCCTGCCCCTGCGCCTGTGCCTGCGCCTGTGCCTGCGCCTGTGCCTGCGCCTGTGCCTGCGCCTGTGCCTGCGCCTGCCCCTGGCCCGGCCCGGCGCCCAGAGCGGCCCGCAGTCGCTCGATGATCTCCAGCCGCAGCCGGTCGGCCGGCACCACGGCGTCGAGCGACCCGACCCGCACAGCGCGCTCTACGCTGTGGATGGCGTCGAATTGCTGGGCGACCGCCGCCTGGTGGTCGAGCGTGGCCTCCGCCACCGCGCGGTCGAGCTTTTCGCGCAACCGCGGGGCCTTGTGCGCCGGGGCCGCGGCCACCGCAGCGCGCGCAGCCTGCACCCGCGGGTCGGCGTCCACCCGCTGGCGGACCTGGCGCGGAAACACCACCGCGGCCGCTGGCGCCCCGCCGATGACGCTGGCAAAGCTGCCCTCGACGGCGATGGCCTGCAGGTTGGGGTTCAGGCATTTGCTGAATACGACGTAGGCCCCGCCGTGGTAGCGGCCGATGACGGCGAAAACGATCGGGCCGTCAAATTCGACCACCGCCCGGCCGATCTCGGCGCCGTACTCCAGTTGGCAGCGGCGCATCGATTCGGGGCTGCCGTCAAAGCCGCTCAGGTTGGCGAGCACCACCGCCGGGCGGTTGCCGCTGCACGCGCGCAGGGCCCGCGCCACTTTCTTGCTCGACTGCGGAAAGAGGGTTCCGCCGCTCCAGGTGTCCGGCCCGTCGTTGGGGATCTGCCCGCGCCGCGGCAGGGGCCGGCTCTCAAAGCCGATGACGCAGACGGCAAGGCCGCCCAGGTGCGCGTCGATGACAACGGCCGTCTCCGCTTCGCGCCACCACGCCCACCGTTCGAGGCTGCCGCCGTCCTGGTCCACGACGGCGCCCATGACTTCGCGGATGGCAAAGGGCTTCTTGCGACCGGGGTTGGTGCGCTCGTCGAACAGCTCGCCCAGCGTCGCAAAGCCGTTGCCCTCGCCGCGGTAGGGGTGCCCCAGGATCGAGCGGTCGTCGGGGTCGCGGGTTGGCCAAGACCGCGGGCCTTTTTCGCCGGGGGCGCGGTGGGCGAAGCGGTAGTGCTCGAAAAGCAAGGCGTAGGCTTCGCCCAGGTCGCGCGCGAGGTACTGCGCCTGGCCGTTGGGGCCCATGATGCGGTCGAAACCGCCGATGCCGCGCTCGTCTTCGGCCGCGACGCCGCCAGAGACCTCGAGCGCGCGCTTGCCGGTCAGCACCATCGAAGCCTCGGGGGTCATCACCAGCACGCCCTGGTTGTGCAGCAGCATGGTCGCCATGGCGTTCCAGTAGCTCTGCGCCCCGACGCAGGTGCCGGCGACCAAGAGGTGCACGACCCCACCTTGCCGCACGAACGTCACGATGCGCCGCAGCACGGCGGCGGTCCAGTCCAGGTTTTCGGTGCCGCTGTCCATGGCGATGCGGGCTCCAGACGACACCGGCAGCCACTCGACGGGCATGCCACGGCGCTCGGCCAGGTCGAACGCGGCGATGATGCGCCGGCACTCCGGTTCGCCCAGCGCACCCATGGCCTTGAGCGGGTCGCCGAGCACGATCACGCGCTCGATGCCGTCGGCGTGCTTGCGGGTGTGGTGGCGCACCAAGCCGACGACCACGCCGCAGGTGTTGTGCGCCGGCGGTCGGTCGACGGGTTCGAGGTGTTCGCCGTCGGGGGCGAGGTCGAGCTCCTCAAAGGTGCCGCGCTGCAAATCGGGGTGCGGCGCGAGCGACGTGTCCCCTGCGGACGTCGGCGACACCAGCATGCGCACGACGTCGTAGGGGCAGTGCACGCCCAGCCGCCGCGCAGCTACGCGCCGGGCCGCAAGCGCATCCTGGGTGCGCACGAGGTCCAGGGTCTGCGGTTCTTGGCGCACCTCAAAGCGGTGGCGACCCAGCGTCTGGATCGACACCGCCACCGGCCGGGCGCCCGTCTTGGCGTCGTGCAGGTGGGCGTGGATGACCACCTTTTCGAGGCCCAGCCCGCGGCCCTGCGGCAGGTAGCGCCGCGCCAACCGCTCAATGTCGTCGGGGCGCAGGCGCAGCACCTTGCGCACGAAAAGCACCAACCGGTTGCTGTGCAGGCGTTTGCGGGCGTCGCGGCGGCCTTGTTCGGCGCGCAGCAGCCGCGTGGCTTCCAGCCAGGCCAGCTCGAACGGCACCAGCCGCGGGTCGGCGGGGACGGTCATCGCATCCGGGGCGTCGGCGACCTCGGCCAGCACGACGATGCGCTCGTCGTCGGGGTTGTCGCGGGCGACCAGCCGCAGGGCCAGCAGCGGCGAGGGGGCCGCCAGCGCGTGCAGGTGGAATTTCTTGTAGCGCCACAGCTCCATGCGCAGCGCGGTCGCTTGGTCCAATCCGGCCGGCAGTTCCAGGCCGCCCAACAGCGCGGTGGCCTCTGGCGAGTCGGGCAGTTGCCGCGGCAGCACGGCCGGCAGCTCTCCCGATTGGCTGCGGGCCGCCCGCAGCGCCTGCCACCGCGGGGCCAGCTCCAGCGCCAGCAGCGCCTGGTGGGCGTGGTCGGCGACCGCTGGGTATTGGCTCGGCGCCACGCGCAGCCACGCCAGCAGGTCCTCGCGCAGCGCGTCGGGCAAGGCCACGCCGGCCGCCTGCATGCCGAGCACTGCCCGCAGCAGCGTCGCCGCACAGCGCGCCCGGAACGCTCCGTCGCTTCGGGCCGCGGTCATCCGCCACAACGCCTGGTGCACCGCGAAGTCCGCGCCCAGACCGGCCAGACCGTAGCGGCGCAGCGCACGGTCGATGCGCGCGGCATAGCCGGGGTCACAGCGCGCGTCGCCCAGGTGCAAACGCCGGCACAAGTCAAAGAACGCGAACTCGGCGGTGTGGCGGTTGCCGTCGGCGTCGCCCACCGGCTCGCGGGCGAAACACGCCTCCAGGCTCGCGTAATCGGCGAGCACCGTACATAGCGGCAGCCAGCGGTCGGGGTGGGCGATGGCCGCAAAATCCAAGTCGATGTGCACCAGGCCTTGCAGCACCGCTTCGGCGTCGGCGGGCAGGTCGTAGCCCAGTAGCACCGCGTGCGCGATGTGCACCAGATCGTCGATGACCTCGGCGGCCCGCGCAGCGCCCGCTTCGTCGACCGCCTGCGGGTGGGCGCGATCGCCCCGCACCAGCGCCAGCAGCGGTCGCGGATGGTCGGCGTCGGCCAAGGAGGGGACGCTGGCGTCGGCGCCACTGGCCTCACCATCCGCAAAGGCGAAAAGCGGCGTACCGGCGCTGACCTGCTGGTGCGGGCGGCACAGCACCTCGGCGATGCGCCCGGCGCGGTCGGCAAGCAGCGGCATCTCCAGTTTCATCGCCTCCAAGACAGCCAGCCGTTGGCCGACTTGGACCTCGTCGCCCTCTTGCGCCTCGACGCGCACCACCAGGGCCGGTGCCGGCGCACCCAACTGGTTGCCGGCCGACAGCGCCACGGACCACGGTCGGCCGTCCACTTCGATGCGCATGCCAGTCTGGCCGCGGGCGCTCAGCACCCGATGGCGCACGCCGCGGTGGACCAGCACGGCCACCCACGGCGTCTCGGGCAACCACTGCACGTCGGCGCGCAGCCCGGGTCCCGCCAGCGCATAGCGGTCTGGCCCGGTCTGGCAGGCGTGGATCGCCACCTGCACGCCGCCCGCGCGCAGATGCACGGCATGGCCGCGGGCCGGCGCTGGCAACTGCGGCATACCGGACTGCGCGTTGGCAAAGAACTGCGCGACCTTGGCCCGCGTCTCTTCGTGCAGCGCGAGGATCGCCGCGGCGAAAAGGGCAAGCGTTGGGTCGCGCGGGCCGAGCAGGTCGCCCGCCGCCAGTGCACGGTCCAGCCATTGGGTGTCGGCAGTTCCGGCCACCACGTCGGGGTGCTCCAGCAGATCCAGCAGCAGCGCCTTGTTGTGGGCGCCGTCCTGCACCACCAGATCCAGCTCGCGCAGCGCGCGCCGCAGCCGGGCCAGCGCCGTCGGCCGGTCCGGGCCCCACGCCATGACCTTGGCGACCATCGAGTCGAATTCCGGCGCAATCGCCATGCCGGCCTGCACGCCCGAGTCGACGCGTACGCCCGGTCCCGCCGGAAACTCCAACACGCGCACCAGGCCCGGAGCCGGCGCGCAGTCGCGGTCCGGGTCTTCGGCGCACAGGCGCACCTCGACGGCGTGGCCGCCCGGCCGTCGCTCAGGTCTCTGCCAGGGCAGCCCGCGGGCGATGTCGATCTGCGCGTGCACCAGGTCGCAGCCGGTCACCAGCTCGGTGATCGTGTGCTCGACTTGAAGGCGCGCGTTGACTTCGAGGAAGGACGCCGTCTGGGTCTGTGGTTGCCACAAAAACTCTGCGGTGCAGACGCCGCGGTAGCCCGCCAGCTCGGCGAGGCGCGCCGACGACGCCAGCAGCACCGCCTCGGCCTGCACCGGCAGCACCGGACACGGCGCCTCCTCGATAATCTTCTGGTGTCGCCGCTGCACGCTGCAGTCGCGCACGCCCAGGCCCACCGCCCGGCCGTCGGCCCCGGCCACGACCTGCACCTCGACGTGGCGGCCGCCTTCAATGCAGCGCTCCAGCAACACCGTGCCGGCGCCAAACACGCGGGCCACCTCGGCGCGCACGCTGGCCACCGCTTCTGGCAGGTTTGCGGGGTCGCTGACCTTGCGGATGCCGCGACCGCCGCCGCCCGCACTGGCCTTGACCATCAGCGGATAGCCGACGGCCGCCCCGAGGTCGCAGAGCGCCTGGCCCTGGGCGTCGCCGATCTCGCGCCACGGACCGAGCGGCACCCCGGCCTCTGCGGCCAGCAGCTTGGCGGCGAACTTGTCGCCGAGGCGGCGCATGGCGTCGGCCGACGGACCCAAGAAGGCGACGCCGGCCTCGGCCAGCGCCTGCACGAACGCCGCGTCTTCGCTCAAGAACCCCCAGCCGGGCCACACGGCGTCGCAGCCGTTGGCGCGCAGCAGGTCGAGGATGCGCGGCACGTCGAGGTACGCCGATCGCAGCCTGCCGTCGCCGTCGGGTCGCAGCGCCGGGCCCAAGGCCACCGCGTGGGCCGCCCGCCGCACGAACGGTGCGGTCGCGTCGGGTTCGGTGTAGAACACGCTGTGGGCGATGTTCGTGCCGCGCAACAGGTTGTAGTCGGCCAGGCCGCGCAACATGCGGCTCGCCGCTTCGCCGCGGTTCAAGATGGCGATGTGGGTGATGGGTCGCGTCGCGCTCACGGTTCTACCTCCCACACCACCACCGCGGCCGCCACGTTGCCGTCGTGCGACAGCGACAGGTGCAGGCGCGGCCGGCCGCACGCGCGCGCGACCTGCCCGTGCAAGAGCAGCGTCGGTCGACCAAACGGGTCCCTGGCGACCTCGATCTCGCGCCAATCCAGGTCCGCCACTGCGGGCGGTTGGCCGCGCCGCGTCGCCGACCACGCCTTGACGAAGGCCTCTTTGGCCGCCCAGCGCACGGCCAGGTGGCGCGCGCCCTCGCCGGGTGCCGCGGCCGCATGCCGTTCGCCGTCGGTGAACACCGCTGCGGCAAACGTCGACGCCGGATCGGCAAGCTGCGCCGCGAACGCCGGCACGTCGACCAGATCGAGGCCAACCCCGCCGATCACGACTCGGCTCCATAGCGGTCGCTGGTGCCCAGGCGCGCCTCGCTGTCGACGAGCAGCGCCGCCTCGGCCTCCAACTGCCCGGCCGACCCGTCGGCGGCGTCGAAGCGGCGGTGGCTCCTGCGCTCGAAGAGCGGCTTGCCGCCCATCATCATCTGCGCCAGCCGCCGCCGGCCGTGGCGCGCGCGTTCCTCGGCGCGGGCCTGCCAGGTCGCGCGTTGCTGCGGGCTCAGCGCCGCCGCGAACACGCCCGGGTGCGCCAGCAGCACCAGGGCACCGACGTGGCCGAAACCAAGACTGGTGACCAGACCGGCCTTGATCGGCTGGGCCGGGCCGAGCTGCAGCGCCTCGTTGGTCCAACACAAGTTGCGGTGGTCGCGCAGGGCCGGATCCACGCTGTCCAGGTTGCGGTTGCCGGGGATGCGGCCGCTCGCCAGCATCTGCACCAGCCCCCCCAGTTGCCACGCTGCCGCCCCGCCTTTGCTGTGGCCCGTCAGCGACTTCTGCGATACAACCAGCAGCGGGTTGCCCGGCGTGCGGCCGATCGCTGCCTGGATGCGGTCGTGGACCCGCGACTCGTTGGGGTCGTTGGCGCCGGTCGAGGTGTCGTGCTTGGAGACGACGGCGATGTCGTCGGCGCATAGGCCATGGTCGTACAGCGCCCGGGCGATCGGCGAGTCTTTGCCGCCCATCGCCACCGCCAGCACCCCCTGGCCGGGCGCCGGGATCGACCGATGCACCCCGTCGGCGTGGCTCGCGGTGTAGGCGCACACCGCGTAGACCGGCAGCCCCAGCCGCGCGGCGATGTCGCCGCGGGTCATCAGGAACGTGCCGCCGCCCTGCGCCTCGACAAAGCCCTTGCGCCGCACGTCGTTGGGCCGGCTCATGCGCCGCGGTGCGATGCCCGCGGCCGCCATCGCCACGCTGTCGGCGGTGGCCTGCATGTCGGTAAAGCCGATCGCGCCCTCGGGGCCGTAGTCGTCATAGCCACCGGCCACCACGAACTCGGCCCGGCCGAGCAGCAGCTTGTCGACCGCCGACTCCATGCTCACGGCCGCCGTGGCGCATGCCGCCACCGGGTGCGACATCGAGCCGTAGCCGCCGACGTAGGCCTGCACGGCGTAGGCGCCGACCACGTTGATCAGCGTTTCTTGCAGTGCGTCGCCCTGGCGGTCGCGGCCGAGCACCGGGTCGAGGTACAGCTTGTGCAGTGACTTCATGCCGCCGATGCCGCTGCCCTGGGTGTTGGCGACGTGCGCCGGGTGCAGGTGGCGCAGCAGCTCCTCTGGCTGCAGCCCGGCGCTGGCGAAGGCGTCGGCGGTGGCGCACAGGTTCATCTGGGTCACCGGATCGACGGTGTCGCGCAGATCGGCCGGGATGCCCAGGCGCCGCGCGTCAAAGCCGTCCGGAAGCAGGCCCGCGACGTGGCGGGTGAGCGCCAGGGTCTTGGGCACGCGCACTTCGGCGCCCTTATTGCGCTGGACCGTCCAGGTGCCGTCGGGGTTGGGGTGGGCCGCGGTCATCGCTGGGTCGGCCGCGACGTAGGCCTGGGCTTCGTGCTGGTTCGGCACTTCAAAGGCAATGGCGCGGTCGAGGTAGGCGACCACGTGGCTGGGCAGCGCCCGCGGGTCGAAACCGGCGGTCTTGGGGTCCACCGGCCGGATGCCGACGCGGCGCCGCAACTCGGGCAGGTAGCGCGCGGCGATGTCCGCCTCGGCCACTGGCTCACCCGATGCCGCGTCGCAGAACCCCGTGTCCTGCCAGCGCAACAGCCCGCACAGCCAAGCGAGTTCGGCCACCGCTGCCGGATCAGGGTCGTCCCAGGCCTCCAGCGCAAAGCGGGTGCGCGAGGTGCCACACGGGTTGAGCTCGCCCAGGCCGACCACGACGATGAGCTTGTCGAGCGGCAGGCGCGGCGGGTCGAAGGTGGCGGGGTGCGCGGCCGGCACGAACGGCGGGGGCCAATCGGGCAGGGCGGCGGGCTGCGCGGGGGCGGGCGCGGCGGGCGCGAGGTCGGCGCGCAGGCGGGCGGCGCGGCGGGCGCGGTCGCTGTCCGCGTGCAACTGCGCGCGCACCTGGGCGACGACGCTGCCGACGTCGGCGATGGCCGCGAATCCGGCGGTCAGGTCCACGTCCACGGGCGCGACCTTGGCCTGGGCGCGCACGGGGTCACAGCACAGCCTGGCGATCTCGGCGCCCATCTGCGCGGTGGACCAGGTGCGCACGCCGGTCCTTGCCTCCAGCCCTGCCGCCACCTGATCGTGGGCGTCCATCAGGCCCGTGCCGCGCACCCAGCCGATGCGCACGCCGACCAGCCCTACGCCCTGGCCCCACGCTGCGTGTTCGCTTTTCCAGCGGCGCGGCAGCGTCTCAAGGCCGAGCTTGCTTTCGGCGTACAAACCGTCGCCGCCAAACTGGCCGTGGTTGGGCGACAGCGGCAGCAGTACGTGACACGGTGTGGCGGCGTCGGATCTGCGCGCGGTGGCCGCACCGAGCGCCGCGACGAGCTTGTGGACATGCCACAGCATGGCGCGCGCGGCGGCCTCTGCGCGGTCGCCCAGTTGGTTCAGCGTGCCGCCGTCCTTGGGGGCCGCAAACGGTGCACACAGGTCCGGGGGCATGGCGCCAGGGCCGTGCAGCCACGCCACCAGCGCCGCCGTGTCCTGCGCTGACGCCGCGTTGTACGGCACGACGTGCAGCTCTGCGCCCGGGCCCGCGTGGTCCTGGTAGAGCCGCCGGTACCACTGTAGGCGGCTGTCGTCGAAGCTGCTGGTCGTCGCCACCACCCGGGCGCCGGCCCACAACAGGTGCTTGACCAGCTCGACCGCGATGGACCCCGGGCTGGCACCGGTGACCAGGGCAGTCTGGCCGCGCAGCGCCAGCGTCACGGGTTCGACCGCGCGATCCAGGTCGGCGACCTCGGCGGCGCGCGCCGAGCCATCGGGTTGCACGGTCGTCACCGGGCGGGTCGCCGGAACGTGCAGCGGCGACAGCGGCCTGGGCCGACCCGCTTCTGCGAATGCCCGCGCCGCGTCGTCGAGGCCGCGTTGGCGCAGTTGGCTCGCGCACCAGGCGCAGGTGTCGGCGACGCGGCGGTCTTCGGCGAAGGCGGCGCTGTGCGCCAGCGTGGCGCGGACCCCGTCGAGGTCGGTGCGGCCGTTGACCACGTCGAGCCAGGCGCGCACCACCGCGGTCTGCGCCCACGCCCACGCCGAGGCGAAAACGGCGTGTTTGCTGGCGTCGAAGGCCGGCGCGCACAACTGCGCGAACGCTGGCCCCAGCTCAGCCTGCAGCAGCGCCAGCGCGGAGTCGGCCTCAGCGGACAGGGTTGGCGGCGCGTCGCCCTGGCCCAGGCGGTCGAGCACGGCGCGCGCGGCGTCGGCCAAGATGCCATTTTGACCGAGGATTTCCGCCTTGACCGCGTCCAGCGCGGCCGAATCGACCATCGCGCCCCCACCGCCGCCGCCGGCACCGACCGGGCGCAAGCCCACGCCGCGCGCCTGCGCCCACGCCTGGGCGGCGCCGTCGAGCAGCGCCTGCGCCTGCACTTTGGAGGCGGCCGGCTGGATCTGGCCAAACGCGCCGCCGCGCACCGAGTCCCCTGGCCGGGCCGCCAGAGCGAGGTGCAGCAACACGTGGTCTGCGCTCGGCTCGTCCAGGCCCCACTGACTGCCGAGCCACGCCAGGGCTTCGCGCCGCGGCATGCCCGACTTGCCGAACACGCGCCCGACCGCGTCGTCGATGGCGGCCTTGAGATACTTGCCCGGCGCCGTGTACTGAGCGGCTTTCTTGGAGAGCTCGGCCGCCAACGCGGCCATGGGCTTGTCGGCTGCGCCGTCGAAGGCCGCCACGCCGAACTCGGCCGCCAGATCGGCCAGCGCCTGGTTGCGGCGCGACGACACGCCCTCGAACAAGTCTTCCATCGACTCGCTGTCGGCAATCTGCTCTGGACGCAAGCGCGCCTGCAAGGCCAGCAGCGCCCGCAGCGCGTCGGCGTGGCCGATCGGAGTGCTGCCTGCCTCTGCCCTTTTTCCAGCCGCAACCGCTGTGCCTGCCGCTGTGTCTGTGCCTGTGCCTGTCCCTGTGCCTGTCCCTGTCCCTGCGCCTGCGCCTGACCCTGCCCCTGTGCCTGCGCCTGTCCCTGTGCCTGCGCCTGTGCCTGCGCCTGCGCCTGCCCCTGCGCCTGCCCCTGCCCCTGTGCCCGCCCC
>VGRO01000087.1 GCA_016875335.1 Deltaproteobacteria bacterium
CGGGCGCGGCCAGGGCCAACAGGGCTGCGGCGGCCGCGCGCCGTGCGGCATGATACGTTGTTTTCTCAATGCGCTTGGACATCGAACGGACTCCCTTTGCCGACAACGGCCCGTGCAACCTGACGTCGTGCGGCCTGACGTCGTGGGGCGTGGCCCAGTGCGGCCAGACCGATGCGCCGCGAGCGCGGTATCCCTGCCCACGGCCGCGCGTGCACAGGACGCGCACCGTGATCCGGGCAATTGTGCCACGGACGCGACCGCGCTGTCACGCACCGCGCAGCCGCAGCGAACTGAGCAGCCCGCCGCGCGCGACTGTTGGAAATTCTTGCCGAACTTCGCTTCGGCGCGGCCATGGCGTGTGCGACCACCAGAAGGACACCGTTTGCCGCCGGATGGCTGGGCCGCAAGCATAGGCAGGGGCGGCCGAACGGTCAAATCTTGCGACGTACAGCGGTGCGCGCAGGCGCGAGGTGCTCACCTTTCTTGGCAGGTTGACCGCTGCCCGGCAGATCCTCGCGCAGCGGGTCGAACGGCTCCTGGGCCGAGGCGGCGGGGGCGTCCAAGTGTGCAGCCAGCGCGTCGAGCAAGCGGTCGAGGCCGGTCCGCGCGGCCGCCGAAATCGCGAACACCGGCACGCCGAGGCGGTCGGAAAGGGCTCGGGCCGCCGCGTCGGCGTCGGCACCGAGAAGGTCCGCTTTGGACAGGCACACGACAGCGGGCCGCTGGCACAGGTCGGCATCGAAAGCCGCAAGCTCGCGGCGCAACAGGGTGATCGCGTCGACCGGGTCGATGGGGTCGGCGGGCGACAGCAACCACGCGAGCACCCGGCAACGCTCGACGTGGCGGAGAAAACGCAAGCCCAGGCCAGCGCCGCCCGCAGCCCCCTCGACCAGCCCGGGGATGTCGGCCGCCGTGAACACCCGGCCGCGGTGACGCACCACGCCCAGGTTGGGCACCAGCGTCGTGAACGGGTAGTCGGCGACCTCGGCGCGGCTCGCGGAGATGGCGCGGATGAGGCTGGACTTGCCGGCGTTGGGCAGCCCGACCAGCGCCACGTCGGCGAGCAACTTGAGTTCGAGACGCAGCGTGCGCGTCTGGCCGGGCTGCCCCTGGTTGGCGCGCTCGGGCGCCTGGCGGGTCGCCGTGGCGAAATGCACGTTGCCCCAGCCACCGTTGCCGCCGCGCAGCAGGGCCACCGTCTGGCCCGGCGCGGTGAGATCGGCCAGCATTTGGCCGCTTTCGGCGTCCCAGACCTGCGTACCCGGTGGAACCGCCAAGCGCAATTCGGTGCCGTCGCGGCCGGTCTTCTTTTGGCCTTGGCCTCCGGCGCCGTCGCCAGCGCGGTAGTGCCGCTCGAAGTGATAGTCCAGCAGGGTGCGCGATCGGTCGTCCGCCACCATCACCACGTCGCCGCCGCGGCCGCCGTCGCCACCATCCGGCCCTCCGCGCGGCACGTGTTTTTCGCGGCGGAAATGGCGACTGCCCGGGCCTCCCGCGCCGCTGCTGGCCACGATGACGGCCTCGTCGATGAACTGCATGGCGGTCGCGCCTCACTGTGCCCGGCGTGGACCGGCGGCGTGCGGTTGTACACCGGTCGCTGATTCGCCGCAACTGCCGGCAACGACAGAACAAAGCCGGTTGGTTGACAGATAATCCAAGCGCGATCGGCACTTGCGCCGCGCGACCGAAATTCCGGGTCCGCCTTGATCAGGCGGCGCTCCGCCGGGCGCGGGCAGCGTTGCGGTGGACAATCAGCCCACAGGTCAAGGCGTTGCGCCGGTGCCGGCCCCTGGCGGAAACGAGACCGGGCCGCGCGGGGCCGTATGCGGGCTGAACGCGATCGGCGGATCCACTACCGGTAGCGTTGGGGAAAAAATTTGACGCTACCCCTAGTGGTGCGACGCTCGCCAGCGGGCCCGAGCGATTGACCGGATGGACCGGTCGGGCTATCGTAGGAGGTGCGATTTGGCACAGCAGCCAACGCGACCCCAGCCGGCATCGCACCCGCGGACAAGGTCTGCGGGTGAGGGTGTGCGCCCCGGGTCGGCCGCGTCTGCGCCGCTTTTCGCGCCCCAGTTGAGTTCGCTATCGCCAAATTCGGCCGATCGCCCGCGAGCGGGGTCTGCGGCCGACGACGGCGGAGCTTTGCCTCGCGCCGAGCGCGGAACTTCGCGTCCCGCCGGCGGCGCGCGGTCGGTCCCGCTTGCCCTACCACGGACCGGGTCGGCCCACGGCAGCCCACCGCGCAGTCCCAAAACCCATCCACGCGGCGCCCGCGAGCGGCGCCCCCAACCAGGCCGCGCGGCCGACCCCGCAGGGTCGACCGCAGCCCCTTGGAGCCCTACCATGGACGCCACCGTTTCACGCGACACCAATTCCAGCTTTGGCCCTGACGCCAGCACCGTGACCCCTGCCGGGTCGAGCGCCGCCGCTTCGACCCAGGCCAGCCTTTTTGACACCATGAGCCTGCCCGGCGCGCAGCCTTTGCCCGTCGAGGCCGGACCGCCCCCCATCGACACCGCGCCGGCGCGGATGGACACCGAAAGCGTGACCGTGTCGCACAGCACCGCTGGCACGCCGCTGCCGCCCACCCAGAAGGCCGACCGGGGCCCGGGGCTGCGTTGCCCCCGCCTTTTGACCCGGCCGGGCGTGCACCCGTTCGACGAGGTGGCGTGGGAGCGCCGCACCGCCAGCATCACCAACGCCAAGGGCGAGGTGATCTTCGAACAAAAGGGCGTGGAATTCCCAGCCTTTTGGTCGCAGACGGCCGCTGCGGTGGTGGTGTCGAAGTACTTCCGCGGCACGCTGGGCACCGCCGAGCGCGAGTCGAGCGTGCGCCAACTCATCGGCCGCGTCGCCGGCACCCTGTGCGCATGGGCCAAGGCCGGCCGCTACTTCGCCAGTGACGACGATCTGCACGTGTTCGAGATGGAGCTGACCTGGCTGCTGTTGCACCAGCGCATGAGCTTCAACTCGCCGGTGTGGTTCAACGTGGGCGTGGAGAAGGAACCGCAGTGTTCGGCGTGCTTCATCAACAGCGTCGACGACACCATGGAGTCGATCCTCGGCCTGGCCAAGACCGAAGGGATGCTGTTCAAGTACGGGTCGGGCACCGGCAGCAACCTGAGCCCGATTCGCAGCTCCAAGGAGATGTTGGCCGGCGGCGGCGAGGCCTCCGGACCGGTCAGCTTCATGAAGGGATTCGACGCGTTTGCGGGCGTCATCAAGAGCGGCGGCAAGACCCGGCGCGCCGCCAAGATGGTCATCCTCAACGCCGACCACCCCGACATCCTGGAGTTCGTGCGCTGCAAGGAACGCGAGGAAAAGAAGGCGTGGGCGCTCATCGACGCCGGCTACGACGGCCGCATCGACGGCGAGGCCTACGGCAGCGTGTTCTTCCAGAACAGCAACAACTCGGTGCGCGTCGACGACGCGTTCATGCGCGCGGTGGCCGACGACGGCACCTGGCAGACCAAGGCCGTCACCAACGGCCGGGTGGTCGAGACGCTGCGCGCCCGCGAGGTGATGAACGCCATTGCCGACGCGACCTGGTGGTGCGGCGACCCCGGCCTGCAGTTCGACACGACCATCAACGACTGGCACACCTGCCCGAACACGGCGCGCATCAATGCCAGCAACCCGTGCAGCGAATACATGTTCCTGGACGACTCGGCGTGCAACCTCGCGTCGCTCAACCTGATGCGCTTCGTCGGCACCGACGGCGAATTCGATGTGCAGGGCTTTCGGCACGCGGTGGATGTCACCATCACCGCCCAGGAAATCCTGGTGGACTTTGCGGCCTACCCGACGGCCAAGATCGCCAAGAACAGCCACGCCTTCCGGCCGCTCGGCTTGGGCTACGCCAACCTCGGCGCACTGCTGATGACCCGCGGCCTGGCCTACGACAGCGACGAGGGCAGGGCCTACGCGGCGGCGGTGACGGCGATGATGCACGGGCAGGCCAATCTGCAGTCGGCGCGCATCGCCGAGCAGATCGGCGCCTTTCCGGGCCATGCGCACAACGCCGAACCCATGGTGCGGGTCATGCGCAAGCACCAAGCCGCCGTGGACGGCATCGACGCGCGCTGGGTTCCGGTCGGCATGATGGGCGCGGTCCGGGCGATCTGGCAGGAGGCAGTGGACCACGGCCAGATCCACGGGTACCGCAACGCCCAGGTCACGGTGCTCGCGCCCACCGGCACCATCGCCTTCATGATGGACTGCGACACCACCGGCATCGAACCGGACATCGCGCTCGTCAAGTACAAGAAACTGGTCGGCGGCGGCACGCTCAAGATCGTCAACCAGGCAGTTCCGACGGCGTTGCGGCGGCTGGGCTACAGTCAGGCCGAGGTCGGCGAGATCACGGCCTACATCGACCAGCACGACACCATCGAGGGCGCGCCCGGGCTGCGCGACGAGCACTTGCCGGTGTTCGACTGCGCATTCAAGCCGGCCAACGGCGCGCGCGCGATCCACTATCGCGGACACCTCAAGATGATGGGCGCGGTGCAACCGTTCCTGTCCGGCGCCATCAGCAAGACCGTCAACCTGCCGGCCGAGGCCACGATCGACGACATCGCGCGCACCTACGAGGAGGCGTGGCACCTGGGCATCAAAGCCGTCGCCGTCTACCGCGACGGTTGCAAGCGCGTCCAACCCATGAACACGCGCAAGTCCGCCGAAGACAGCGCCGACCGCACCGCCACGCCTGCCGAGGTGGTGGAGCGCATCGTCGAAAAGGAGGTCGTGCGCGAGGTCTTTAAGCCGCTGCGCAAGAAACTGCCCGACGAGCGCCAGGCGTTGACGCACAAGTTCTCCATCGCGGGGCACGAGGGCTACATCACCGTCGGCATGTACGAAGACGGCGCACCGGGCGAGGTGTTCATCACCATGGCCAAGGAGGGCAGCACGCTGTCGGGGCTGCTCGACGCGTTCGCCACCGCGATTTCGCTGGCGCTGCAGTACGGCGTGCCGCTGCAGGTCCTGGCGGACAAGTTCACGGCCACGCGGTTCGAGCCGTCGGGGTTCACCGGCAACAAGGACATCCCGATGGCCAAGTCGATCACCGACTACATCTTTCGGTGGTTGTCGCTCAAGTTCCTGCTGCAAGGCGACGCCCAGGTCGAGACGAGCGAACTGGCCCATGCGCTGCCGACCGGTCCGCTGGGCCAGGGCTCGACCGGCGTCGCGGTCAAGGTCAAGGTGTTGCCCGATCTGGTGCGGACGACCGGGGTGGCCGACGGCGGCCGGCCGACCCAGCCGCTGCCGGCGACGCTGTCGCCCGACCGCCTGTACCAAGCGCGCTCGGATGCGCCGCTGTGCTCGAACTGCGGCCGCATGATGACCCCTGCCGGCAAGTGCTACCGCTGCGACTGCGGCGCGACCTCGGGCGGTTGCTCGTAGTCGTTCGGCGTCAGGCTGCGGCGTCGACCAGGCTCGGCGCGTAGTCGCCAGGCGCCTCGTAGCCCAGCAGGTGGAGCAGCGTTGCGGCGACGTGCGCAAGCCCGGCCTGCGGCAGGTCGGCGCGCAGCCTCCACGGCGCCGGCGACCGCGCGTCGCAGATCGTCAACGGCACCGGCGCCAGGGTGTGCGAGGTCTTGGGCAGCACCGAACCGTCGGGCCGCAGGATAGGCCGCCCCTTGCCGTCGCGCATCCACATGTCGTCGGCGTTGCCGTGGTCGGCCGTGACGACCAGGATGCCGTTGCGCGCCAGCACCGCCTCGCGCAGACGCCCGACCTGGCGATCCACCGCTTCGACAGCGCGCACCGTGGCGCCGAGATCGCCGGTGTGGCCGACCATGTCGCCATTGGCGAGGTTGCACCGCAAGAACTGGAACTGCGGCGTCTCGTTTAGGGCACTGAGCATCGCATCGGTGATCTGCTCGGCTTTCATCTCCGGCGCCCGGTCAAAGGAAACCCGATCCGACGGCACCTCGGCGTAGCGCTCGACCTCTGGGGCCAAGACGCCGCTTTTGTTGCCATTCCAGAAGTAGGTGACGTGCCCGAACTTCTGCGTCTCGCTCACGGCAAACGACCGAAGCTCAAGCGCGGCCAGGAAAACGCCGAGGGTCCGGTCGATCGCCGGCGGTTCGACCAGGAAGCGCGCCGGCAGGTGCAAGTCGCCGTCGTACTGCATCATGCCGGCAAAGCGCACGGCGGGCCGCCGTCCGCGTTCGAACCCACAGAATTCGCCGCCCTGCTCAAACGCCTTGGACAGTTCGATGGCGCGGTCGCCGCGGAAATTCCACAGGACGAACGCGTCGCCGTCGAGAACCGCGCCGACGGGGCCCCCAGCGTCGGCGATGACGAACCCGCCGAGCGTCTGGTCCGACGCGCCGCCGGGCCGCGCCCGCAGGGTCCGCAGCGCCGCATCGACGCTTGGGAAAAGCTCGCCGTCGCCGTGGACGTGCAGGCGCCAGCCGCGCTCCACCATCGACCAGTCGGCCTCGTAGCGGTCCATCGTGATCGCCATGCGGCCGCCGCCCGATGCGACCTGCGCATCGCATCCCAGATCGGCGACCTCGCCAGCCACCGCCTGCAACAGGGCAAGGTAGTGCTCGAAGCTCGGATCCTGCACGTCGCGGCCGTCGGCCAGGGCATGGACGCGCACGCGCCGCACACCGTCGCCCGCCGCGCGGCGCACGATCGCCAGCACGTGGTCGAGGTGCGCGTGGACGTTGCCGTCGCTCAGCAGGCCGCACAGGTGCAGCGTCCCGGTGCTGCGCAGCGGTTCGACCAGCCAACGCCAGGCTTCGCCCGCGAAAAGGCGGCCGCTCGCGATCGCCTGGTTGACCAGCGCGGCGCCCTGTTCGAACACGCGGCCGGCGCCGAGCGCGTTGTGCCCCACCTCGCTATTGCCCATGTCCGCGTCGCTGGGCAGCCCGACCGCCGTGCCGTGGGCGCGCAGCGTGCGCGTCGGACAGCCCCGCCACAGGGCGTCGAGGTGCGGCGTGCGGGCGAGGTGGACGGCGTCGCCGCCATCGCGAGCACCCCATCCCACGCCGTCCAGGATGCACAGCACGATGGGCCCCGCGGGCTTGGGCAGGCGCGGGTGGCGCGCGAGGCGTTCGACGGTCATGACAACTCCGCTTGATCAAATGCGATATCCAAACCCCAACTCCACGCCCAGTGGGCGATTGAGGCGATCGGTGCCGTCGAGCGGCAAGAAGTAGTTGGACACCGACAGGCGCAGCGCCAGCAGGAAATCGCGGCCCAGGTGCAGTTGGCCGCCGACCGCGGCGTGGGCCCCGAAAAGCACTTGCGACTCCAGGTTGAGCAGGCTACCGCGGTCGCACAGCCGATGTTCGGTGCCAAACAGCTTGCAATCGGGATCCACCGACGTCACGAAGCTGCCGAGCAGGTGGGCGTCGACGCCCAGGTTGACGAAATAGCGCAGCGGCCCCGTGCGCCCGGCCGCGCCAAGTCCGGTCACCACCCGCGCTGAATTGAACGACCGCAACAGGTCGCGGTAGGCATCTGGC
Source organism: Deltaproteobacteria bacterium (assembly GCA_016875335.1). Taxonomy (GTDB): domain Bacteria; phylum Myxococcota_A; class UBA9042; order UBA9042; family UBA9042; genus SXRM01. The sequence continues at coordinate 7,485 of VGRO01000087.1, forward strand.
ACGCTGGTGTACAACCCCAGGCGACCGAACCAGTGCAGGTTCTGGCGCAGTACGACGTCGGCGCCACCGGCGAAACCCAAGCTCTGGAAGTCGCGGCGCGTCGGTTGCTGCAGAAAGGGAGCCCACGACACCGCCATGTCGGTCCAGACGCGCAGCGGACTGGCCGGGGCGACGGCAGTGGTGTCGATGGGCACGCACGCCAGCCACCGCGACAAGAAGGGCTCCAGGCGCGCGCCTATCTGCTCGATCGGCAAATGGGCCTCGGCCTCGACCAGGCGCTTGTGGGCCGAAAAGACCGCAATCGACGCGATCGGGCCGCGCTCGCCCTTGCGCAGCGACGTCAACACCAGCCAGCCGACGCCAAGCTTGCGGGCGAGCGCAGCCATCCGCTGGTTGTCGCCGTACGGCCGCAGCGGATCGACGGTGCTGAGCAGATCGGTCAGGGCCGTCTGCAACGCATTGGCAGCGGCGGGCGGGAAAAAATCGCGCCGGAACCGCCGGTCGGGTTGCTGCGAAAACCCGGCCTTGAGGGCGACGTGGCCTTCGGCTGACCGGCCGCTGTCGACCAAGGCGACGCCGAGCATGAACTGCGCATCCGCGCTAGCCTTGGCGTCGAACACGTCGGTGAACGCTTCGGCAAACTCGCGGCCAGCGGTCCTGAGCTTGTCGATGGCCCGCGCCGACGACAGCCCGAGGTACAGTTCCAGGCCCATGCGGTACGCCGCTTGCGCCGCCTGGACCCTTCCTGCGGCATCCGGTGCGCCCAACAATGCGTGGCGCGTGCCGTCGGGCGCGACGACATCGACGTAGGTCGCGGCATGCAGGGCGGCCAGCACCGCGACCTGCACCGCCAGCGCGCCCGGATCGCTCGCAGGCAAGGCTTCGGGCGCAAAGAGGTCCGCCGGCCGCACCAGATAGTTCTTGACTGGCAGCACCGCGACGGTGCGGGGCCGCTTGTGGACGTCGGCCACGTCGCCGGCAACCAGCGGCGAATTGCGCGCGGCCGGTTGCTGAGCCCGCGCCGCGCCGGCCATCCACAGCACGGTCCACGCGAGCGTGCACACCCAGGCGCTGGCGCGGTGGCGCATCATTGGCCGCTGGCCGTGTTGCCGGTGGGCAACGCGGTTGGACAGGCGAGGTCCGCCAAGGCAATGTCGCCGGGCCCGCCGGTCTGCTCGAGCGCAATCGTGCTGCTGCGCTTGTGCAGCGGCGAGCCGGGTTCGTCGACGGTGATGACCAGCACCGCGCCCGAGGTGGTGCGGCGCAGTGAACCGCGGGCCCGCACGCGCGCGCGGTCGGCGGCGCCCGGCAGGCAGCCCTGCAAGGTGAACGCAGCCTGGGCCGTGCTGGCATCGACCCGGCCGCCGTGCAAGAGCGAACACCCGCATTCGCGATCGGGGGCCTCGGCGCTGCGCGCGCGCAGCCATGAATCGCCGCGAAAGAAGCGCAGGAGCCCGGCCACGTCGGGGCCGTATTCGCCAATCACCAGTTCGAGCGCGACCGGGCCGCCTTCGCTGCCGTGCACCAAGTCGCCGCCCTCGGGACCCAACTGCGCCAGGCCGCGCCAGGTGCCACCGAGGTCGGCCTCGCCCGCGCACGCCGTGGCCGCGGACGCCGCGACGCACAGTACCCACCCGATGCACGGACCCAGGGCGACAGGGCGGAGCGGCTTCACGCGCTGTGGGCGAGGTCGCGGGGGCGGCCGACCGCTATTCGAGCGGGGCGCACACGACCTGGAAGTTGTCGATGTAGATGCCGGCCCCGCCGCGGATGCCGACCACCAGCATGCCGGGCGGGCACACGGCCTCGAAGGGGGTGCCGCCCACGCCGCCGACGCTGGACAAGTTGACGTGGTTCTTGCCGACCTTGACCTTGAGCTTGCGCTTCTGCAGTTCGTCCAGGGCGTCTTGCAGCAGCTTGGCGGTGAAATTGCCCAGGCGATCAGTGTTGGCGGCCTTTTCGGCCTCGTAGGCAAAGCCGGCCTTCTCGGCGTACGGGACGATGCGTTTGCCCTCGCCACCGCCGGCCAGACTGGGTTCGTTCGTCAGCGCCTCGCCGGACAACGATTCGGCCAGGACTTCGCCGATGCCGGGCATGGTGATGACGATGACCGCGGTCTTGGGGTCGAGGTCCCTTGGCAGGGCTGAGTGGCGGCCAAGCGCAAGGGCGTAGTGGCCGTTGTCGACGGCGACCCAGTGTTTTTCCTTCCAGAAGGCGCGCTTGTTGCGGGCCTTGCGCAGCTCGAACACCATCTGGAAGATGCCGGCCACGGGCTTGTTGTCGTCGTCCTTGAGCGTGCTCTGATAGCTCAGCACGGTGCGGGTGTCGGCTTTGCGCGCGGGTTCACCGGCCCAGGCGGTCGCGGCCAGCCCGGACCCGGCGGCGCCCGCCACCGCGGCGATCGTGCAAAGCCATTGAAGTTTTCGAATCATCCACAGGCTCCAGCGGCCGCAGCCGGCCGGCAAGGGTACACGGGTGAGCCGGGCCGTTTCAACGCCCGTCCCATTCGCCCGAACCAACTATCGTTTTCCGACGCCGCCATCGAGCCACAACCACAGCGAGTCGCCCGACCGCCGGACATCGGTCGCCACGGTGCCGGCCGGCAGCAGCAACGAGAGCGGCAACACCGGATCGGGCGCAAACATGCCTTGCAGCGCCGCGCGCACCAAGGCGTCGAGCGCGGCCGCCTGGGCCGACACCGTGCCGCCGGCAATCGGGCTGGACACCACGGCGCTGTCCATGCCGCCCGATTCGAAGTGCAGCGCCAACTGACCGGCGCCGGTGACCAGGGGTCGCAGCACACCGTAGACGCGACCGCGCACGGCGAAGACCACGGCCTGTACGCCGCCCGAGCGCCCGGCGATTTCCAGTGTGGCATCCGGCAACTGCCAGGCCACGGCCGGGCCGGCGGCCAGATCGACCAACTCGACGACCGGCGTCGCGTGGGGCAGGAGCCGCGCATGGGCGGCGGCATCGTCGACCCACCCGGCAAGTTCGGGCGCGACGGCGCTCGCCCATTGCAGCGGCACGCCCGGCACTGCCGCCACAGCGCCTGACCGGCAAAACGCGCCCGCCCGCGCCGCCGACCACGCCAGCCGGACCAGCGCCGACTGGTGCACCACCAGCGCGCGGCGCACCACGGCTTTGGTCAGCGGCGAGGGCGCAGGGGCGAGCGTTTCGACCACGGCCAGCGGCGGTCCAGGCACGTCGGGCGCGCAGGGGTCGCGATCGGCCAACGTGGCCAACGACAACGAGAACGTCGCGTAGTTCTTGCCGAGCGCGGCGGGTGTTGCACCGGTTGGCCCCGGGTAGATCGTTTGCACCTGCACCGCGCCCTGACCCGATCCGAGCGCCCACTGACCGCCTGCTGCCAGACCTGCTGGGGCGATGGCGCGCAGCACGTGCAAGCCGGCGTCGCTCAACCGCGGCAGCCATGCGGTCTGCACCGCGCTATACACGGCGGCGTCAATCTGCAGGGCGGCCCCCGACGGCAACGGTTGCAGGCAGGGATCGGACGGTGCGGTCTTGCCAGCCTGGACTTTGAGTTCCGGCGCCGCAGCCAACACCGCCTGCGTGGCGCCGGCAGGGGTGCGCACGACCCGCAGGCGCACGCGCGCGCTGGCCGACTGCACGGACCATTGCAGCGCGCAGGCGGGCTCGCCGGCGCGGCCCACCGCCAACGCGAGAGCAAACGGGGCACTGGTCGCGTCCAACTGCAGTTCGCCGGGGCCGACCCAGGCGACCGACACCCCAGCCACCGCGAGCGCGCCCGAGATGGCACCGAGCACGAACTGGCCAGAGGCAATAGGGGTCGGCGCAGCCGCCAAGTCGATGCTGGTCCCCGCCAGCGAGCGCAGGGTTTCAGCCAGTTGCGGCAAATCGCCGTGGTCCACCGCCACGCGCACCGCGTTGACCTGGTGGACCTCGTCGGGCAATGGCGCGGCAAGCGGCGAAAAACCACCGCACGCGCCGACCAAGCAGGAGGCCACCATCGCCGGGCGGGGGCGCACCGTCATGGCCACGCTCCCGCGGCCACGGTGGCCCACACCAGCCGGGCGGTCGAAAGCGCGCGACCGCGACCCACCTCGACCCACGCAAGATGCACTGCGCCGTCCTGGTCGACGGCGAGGCTGGGCCACAACTGCAGATTGGCGCCACTGTCCAAGGCGGTCTTGGCCGGAGTCGGCGCAAAAGTGCCGGTCTGGCGCTGCAAAAGCAGGCTGGACCGCCAGGTGGAACCGTTGAACCAAGCCACCGCGGCGCGACCGTCGGGGCGCAGCGCCATGGCCAGCGCCGTGCCTGCCCATTGTGGCGCCACCGTGCCCGCCGGCCCGGGCGCGAGACTGGTCACCACAGTCTGCGCCTGCACCTGGGCGCCCGCGACCCGCGCCATGCGGATCTCTCCGCGGCCGGCATCGCGCCACGCCACCACCAGTGCGCCGTCTGGCGCCAGCGCCAGCGCAGAGGGATCCCCTGCGTCGCCCAGGTCCAGGCCGGTCGCGACATCGACGCCAGCGATCCGCTGGGTGCCCCACGCGCCACCGTTGCGCACGGCCAGCACCAGGTCCCCGTAGGTCGCGTCGTGCAGGGCGAGCGCCACGCCGTCGGACAGCGCCACCATCGAGAAACTGCGGCCGAAGGCGGCGGGCGGGGGCAAATCCTTGCGCGGACCTGGGGGCACGGGCACCGCATCCACGATCCAGGCGCCTGCCGCGTCGCGCTCGACCACGACGGGCAGTCCAGAGCTTGCGCGGCGCACGGCGACCACGGGGGCGTCGCCAGCGACGGTGATGGCCAGCGGAGCGGCGACGGCGCCAAGCACCGACCCATCGACGGCCGTGACCTGCCAGCCGCCCGACGACGATCGACCGAGGTGCAAGGTATCGCCGCCCGGCCGAATCCAGGCGAGGTGGACGCTGCCGTCGCTGCCGGCCGCCGCGGCCACGTCGCGCCCCATCGGCGGATCGGTCGGCCGGGCCGCCGGTCCAGCCACGAACGACGCGGCCTTGCCGTCGTACGCGACCAGACTTTGGCGCTCAGGCCAATAGCCGACGGCGACCGGCGGCTGGGCCGCAGGTGCCACCAGCGAAAAGCGACCGAAGAACTGCGGCGTCGATCCGACCAAGGCATCGGTAGGCTTGCACTGCCCCGTCTTGCCGTCGCAGACATACCCGTTGGGGCACGCACCCGACTCGCACAGGGGCGAAGCTGGAGCGCAGCCGCCCAACGCAACGATCGCCGCAGCACGCGCGGTCGCCGCGACGCACAGGCCGGTTCTATCCATGCAATTGCCGGTGCCACATGCGGATGAACTCCGCGGCGGTATCGTAGCGGGGAAAGGGCGGCCCCGGCCACACCGGCTGTTGCGGAAGTTGGAATGCGCCGCCCGCGGCCAGCAACTCTGCCAACCGCGCAAACGCGTGGCTCGGCGCCACCTCGGGCAGCAACCGCGCCAGATCGTCGCGCGCCGGGTGCAGGCGAATGGCGCATGCGGGCCGGTCGCGACCACCCAAATCGGTGATGACGTCGATCCAGATCTCCGGCGCAGCGCCAGGGTGATCGCGGTGCAGCACCAGACCCACCGCCACGGCGCGCACCTGGTTCTGGTCGAGCGGCACCCACTGCCCATCGACCAGCGCCCGCAAGGCGCCGTCTTCGAGGCGGTCGACGCGCGCGGCCAGTCGGACCCGCGGCGTCCGGGGATCCTCGGCTTGCAAGGCGGGCACGGGGTGCGCAACGGACCGACCCGGACCATAGGCCACCGTGGTCTCGTCGTAGCCGCCAAGGGTTGCCGCAGCGAGCGGCGGCGGCAATGCCGGCTCGAGGGCGACCGAGGGCGGCGCAATGATGTCGGTGTCGTGGTCGGCGGCGGGCGGGGGCGGCAGGCCGGCGAGCAACGCCTCCAGATCCACCTCGGGCGGCGGCCGGAGCAGTTCGAGCTCGGCCAGCGCGGGTGGCGCTTGGCTCGGCGCGACTGCGGCGGAAAGCGGCGAGGAGAACCCGCTGCCCTGGCCAGCGAACTCAACACCTGCGGGTTCCGAGAAATCGAAGACCATCCCGGCAAGGTCGGGCTCGTGCGCGGCGGCCGACGGCGCGGGCAGAGGACTGGTCGGGGCCTGATCGCCCGTTCCGCGTGCAGGCGGCGCGGCGACGGCGGCAACTGACGGCGGGTCCTCGACGGCCGACCGCTTGCGCACGGTGATCTCTGGTTCGGCCAGCGGGTCCACTCCGGCAACCGCCCACGCGGCATCTGGGGCGGCTGCTCCGTGCGCGGCAGGCGGCAGATCGTCGGCGGCAGCAGGGGCCGCGATGTGGCTGGCGCGGGCGGGCGGCGGGGCGCCCTGCGCAGGTTCGGGCAGCCGCGGTGTGTGGCCGGATCCAGCGCGCGGATCGACCCGAGTCGGCAGCGCCCCGCCAGGGAACCGCACCCGCAGCGCCACGGCCGCCGCGCCGCCCGCCAGAAAGCTCACAAGCTCGGCGACGACCAGCGGCCGGTCCATGTCGCCCAGCCACAGCGATACGACGCGGGCGACCAACCACCACGCGGCCACCGCCCATGCCGGCCATTCGACCATCCTGGGCAAGGGCGTGAACACCAAGAACTTGACCGGGCGCGCGACGAACGTGACCACGAACACCGCCAGCAGGGCGGCGAGGCAGCCCTGCCCGCCCGACCAGCCCGCGCTGGCCTCGCCCGCCGCCCACCGCCACGCAAGGGCGGCCACTGCGGCCGACAACGCGAGGATCGCGGCGAACGGCGCGCGTCCGTACCGGTCCTCGACGAACGTGCCGACCACCAACACCAGAAGCGTCAGGCCGGCGATCGCCGCCAAGGGGTTGGCCCAGGCAAAAGGGTGCAGCACCCACGCGAGCCCAGGCGTGGGGCGGCCCGGGGGTTGCAAGGCAAAGCGCAGCTGATGGCCGCTGTGCATGGCTTCGCTTGCCCGGTTGCACCGCCGCTCGAACTCGGCTGTCGCCGGGACAACGGGCTCTTTGGACCGCGGCGTCGCATCCAGCACCTGCGGCACGCAGCCCTCGGGCGGCGCCTGTTCTGGGTGGTCGGTCGCGTACCTCCGTACGTCGGCCTGGGCGCGTTGGACGGCGGCGTCGGGGGCCATCCACACCGCTGCCGTCAGCAGCGCCGAGGCACCGGCCACGGCAAACGTGACCACAGGCCAACCGGCGACACGGGCATCGGCTACACCAAGCGGAATCACGCGCGAGCCTCGGGGCGCAGTCGAATGGCCGGGCGAACCCCATGCAGGCCCGGTTCAGGCGTGGGCAAGCGCGGCCTTGTTGCGGGCCACGTCGGCGGCGGCGTGGGCAGTGCCGTCGACGATGACGCCGTCGGCAATATAGACCACCCGGCGGGCATGCTCCATCACCCGCGGGTCGTGGGTCGAGGAAAGGAAGGTCGTGCCGTGGTCGCTGTTGAGCGCCAGCATCAGGTCGATGATCTGCTTGCTGGTCGTCGAATCCAGGTTGGCGGTCGGCTCGTCGGCCAAGACCAACTGCGGCTGGGTCACCAGGGCCCGCGCGATGGCGACGCGCTGCCGCTGCCCGCCGGAAAGCTCATCGGGCTTGTGGTGCAAAAACGGCGACAGGCCCACCTCGTCGGCGACCTTGGCGACCCGGTCCTTGAGCGCCCGGCCGCCCTCGCCGCGGATGACGCACGGGAATTCAATGTTCTCGGTGACGTTGAGCACCGGGATGAGGTTGAAGTTCTGGAAGATGAAGCCGATCTTGCGGTTGCGCACCTCGGCCAGGTCGTTGAAGTCGCGGTGACCGATCTCTTCGCCATCGAGCTGGTACGACCCCTTCGTGGCGCGGTCGAGGCAGCCGATGATGTTGAGCAGCGTGGTCTTGCCGGATCCCGACGGCCCCATGACCACCGTGAACTCGCCGGCTTGGATGGTCAGATCCACGCCCTTGAGCGCGGTGACCTCGGTCTTTCCCAGTTGGTACGACTTGTGCACGCCTTGCAGGGCGACCAGCGCCATGGGGTTCCTTGGACCGGCGCGGGGGCCGGCGATGGGTCAAAAGAAGGCGCGCGCAGCCACGAAGGCTCGCCACGCCACGGGCTGCATGCCGTACTCCGTCCAGGTCCGGCCGGCGGCCTGCACGCCCAGCGACTCGAATCCGGGCAGCGTCACGAAGGCACCGGCGGTCACGTTGAGCCACTCGCGCGCCGACCACGTGAGCTGCGGCACCAGTTGGCCAGAGAGGTCGGCGAGGCCGGCGATGACCACCGCGTTGATGGTGAAGTCGTCGGCCAACTGCGGGTGCAGGTACGTCAGGAAAAGGTAGTGTCGACGCAGGGGCTCGAACGCGAACTTCTGCGGTGTCCCGGGATCGGCGGCCTGCGCCCCCACCGCGAAGGGCAGCGGCGCCCCCGCAGGCAACGACTGGGCGAGCGACAACCCTTGGACGAGGTTGCGGTATTGCCACTGGTTCAGGCCGTCGCCGTTGTACAGGTACTCGGCGCTCAGGGCCGCGTTCTCACCAAACTGCCAGCGGACGCCGGCCAGCGCCTTGATGCGCAGGTCGTCGTCGTGGACCTTGCTGTAGCCGACCGGCATGCGCTTGGTCGCTACGCAGGCGATCGCGGCGGCCAGGTCGGCGACGCAATCGCCCTCGGCGTACAGCCGCGCCGAACCGCGCTGGCCGAGCACCTCGACGTGCACCTCGACACTGTCCAGAAACACGCGGCTCATCGTCACCGCTGCGCGCAACTTGTCCTGGAAGGCGTCGTTGTACAGGTTGCTCAGGTACACCATGGCGTTGATGTCGGTCTCGGCGGCGAGCTTGTACACGCGCGCAGCCACGGTCCAGTGCGCGGCGGCGTCGGGCTTTGGGGCCATGAAGTCCGGGTAGGTCACCAGACCAGCCGGCAACCCTCCATACTGCAAGGTGGTTTTTGCCGCAGCCACCGCGCTGAACGTCCAGGTGTCGAGCGGCAGTTCGACCCGCGCCAGCCAGGGTCCAGCGCGCTGCAATGTCGGGTCGGTCGGATCTTTGGGCGGGTTGATCAGGTCCGATGGGTTCCAGGCGAGCGCGGGCCCCCACAGGACCCGCTTCTTGCCTACGGTGACGTTGAGCCGATCGCCCAGGTTGCCCAACACGTAGCCCTCGGCGACGATGGCCGCCGGATGCAGGTTGGGCACGTCGTGGTCCGCGAGGCGGGTGCGCGACCCGTCGGTGCCCTTGCCCCAGAACATCCAGCCGCGCTGCCACACCAGCGAGACATCGGTGTAGGCCTGGGCGCGACCGCCGCCCCAGTCGAGTTTGAGTTGGACGTTGCCCTCGGTCAGGTTCTGCAGGTGGGGCACGTCATGGGACGGCATCAGCCGCGCGACGCTGGCGTACCCGCCGGTCCAGCGCATGTCCACGAAACCATTGGCGCGCACCTTGAGCAACGGCTCGTCGGCGGGTTCCTCGGTGGGCCCATCGACCGGCGGGTCCCCAGGGTCTCCGCTGGCTGGCGCAGTTGGCTCGGGCGATCTGGCCGCGTCGGCCGCCGGCGCGGTGTCGGTCACCGGTGTACCTTCGGCTGCCTCCGGGGCGGGGTCGGACGGCTCGTCGGCGCGGGCCACCCCAGACCCCAGCAGCAGCCCGGCCGCGACTGCAGCAAGCAAGAACCCGCGGCCCATGGGGGCGAAGGACCTGTCGCGCCCCGCGCCAAGATCGCTGTACACCTTCACGACGACCGCCCTACTTGCCCAGGTCGTCGAGCAGGAACTTGGTCGGCGGCGGGTTGATGTTGGTGTTCAGCGTATCCCACTTCATTTCGCTATACCGCGCCGTCGCGAGCATGTTGCGCATGACGATCTTGCCGGGCCGGGTCAGGCCGCCGAAGTTCTTGTACTCGCTGAACTCGGCCTTGCGGAGCAGCTTGCCGGACGCGGTGTAGTACTCGCCCAGCACCGGTTGCAGATCCGCCTTGCGCATCCACAGCTTGATCTTGTCGTAGCTCGCGTTGGTGGTCTTGGCCTTGAGTTCCAGCAGCCACGCGTCGGCCCGCGCCGGGTCGGCCACCACGCTGCCGGTGTAGTCGGCCTGGTACTTGACGCGCAGCACGTCGGCGTTGTTGAAGTCGCCGCCCTGGAACGACTCGCGGTTGGCGAGCCGGATGGCGCGCTTGAGGTTGGGCATGTAGACCCAGAAATTGTCGCCTTGGCGCAGCATCTCCTGGCCCACCACCGCCGCCGGTTCCTGAAACGTCAGCCGCAGCTTGTCGTCGCCTTTCTTGAGGACGAGCATCTTGTACGCCCGGGTGCTGCCGTCGTCGCGGTGCGCCGTCATGCGCGCCACCGATTCGAAGTTCTCCGGGCCCATCAACTGGTCGTATTTCTTCATCAGTTCTTCGGCCGTCGGGTCGGCCACGGCCGGAATGGCCAGCAGCACGCCCGCCGCCGTGAGCAAAAGGGGCAATCGCATGTCAGACACCTCGTTTGCGGCAACTGCGCCGCGGTTCGGCACACAGCAACGGCTGGCGCGCCGCTTGCATTCTCACACGGCGCGCAGCGCCTCGACCGGCCGCAACCGGCTCGCCCGCCACGCGGGATACACGGCGGCCAGCACCGTGGCCAGCGCGGTCGCCGCGACGACGACCAGCACCAGCCACGTCGGGACGGCGGGGATCAACTGCACCAGGGCCTTGGACCCGGGCGGGGTGACCGATAGGCCGCCTTTGCGCTCGATGGCCGCCAGGATGGCAAAGCCGAGCAGCGTGCCCGCGCCGGTGCCCAGCAGGGCCATGGCCGTCGCCTCGGCCAGGAACAGTGCGGTGATGCGCCCGCGCCGGACGCCGACCGCCATCATGGTGCCGATCTCGCGGGTGCGCTCGAGCACAGCCATCAGCATGGTGTTCATCACGCCGATGACGGCGATGACCAGGAACACGAAGCAGACGGCCAGCAACACCACACGCTGGGTCTTGACGATGTCGACAACTTGCGGCCGCAATTCCATCCAGGTCTGCACGTGGTACTGCGGCCCGAGCGCAGCCTGCACCTGGCCCGCCACGGCGTCGAGGCGGTCCAGGTCGTCGATGGCCACCACGTATTCGGTCACCCGGCCCTCGAGCTTGAGCAGCGCCTGGGCCAGCGGCAGCGGCACATAGACCATGCGCTTGGACTCGAACGGCAGGTTGTTGTTGACCGTGCCCGCCACCTCGAGGTCCAGCGCATTCTGCTGGCCGTCCCTGGCCGCCGCCTGCACCACCATCTGCGCGCCGAGTTGGGCGCCCAAGGCCTCGGCCAGTTCGAAACCGAGCACGCCCTTGGCGTCCTGGCCGACCGTCAGGGCCTTGCCGTCGAGTCCGCGGTTGCCTTTGGGGCACACCTTGGGCTCGCTGGCCGCGTCGTGGGCGTTGCCGACGACAAAGGTGTTGCGCGTGCCGTTGTTGAGGCTGCCCGCGAAGAGGATGCGGCCGCTGACCGCGGTCACGCCCGGGATCGCGGCGATCTTGGCCTGCAATTGCCCGCCATAGGGCATGTCGAAATCGAGCGGCAGATTGTCCTTGACGTTGTCGTAGCCGCGCTTGTGGACCTGCAAGGCGCCGGTGCGGCCCTGGATGACGTCGTCGACGATGATGCCGCCCAAGCCGAATACGAAACCGCCGAGCAGCATCGTCATGAGCACGCCGAGACCAATGGCGCCGCAGGTCAGTGCTGAACGACCCCTGTTGCGAAACACATTGCGCAATGCCAGTTTGGCTACGGTGTACACGCGCTTTCCTCAACCGCCGGCCAGCGCTTGGACCGGACGCATGCGGCTGGCCCGCCACGCCGGATAGAGCGCAAACACCACGGCGCCCAAACCGGCGACGCCGACAACGGTGGCGATGTAGCCTGAAGTCACGTAGGGCACGACGACGAACGGAATCGGCGAGGTAGGCAGGGCAATCTGCAGGGTTCTGGCGTTCATGTACGCGACCACCGCGCCGCCAAGCGCCCCGCCGGACAGGCCGCCCAGCACCCCAATCGTCAGCGCCTCGAGCAGGAAAAGCACCAGGATGCGACCGCGCCGCACGCCGACCGCCATCATCGTGCCGATCTCGCGGGTGCGGTCGAGCACGGCCATCAGCATGGTGTTGGCAACGCCGAGCAGCATCAGGATCATGAACACGGTCGCCACGATCGACAGCACCAGGTTTTGGCGGAACACGATGTCCTTGAAGAAAAGCGCGATCTCGTCCCAGCGGTGCACCTCGTAGTCCGGCCCCAGCGCGACCTGCAACCCGTCGCGCACGGCGTCGAGGTGGTCGAGGTCGTCGATCGCGACGGCGATCTCGGTGGCTCGGCCTTGCAGCTTGAGCAGGCGCTGCGCCAACGCCAACGGCACCATCGCCACCTTTTTCTCGCCCGGCGAGGTCAACGTCATGGTGCCCAGGATCCTGGCCTCTTCGGCCGACAGCGCACCGTCCTTGTCGGGAGCCAGCACCGCCGTCGGCGCGTTGAAATCCTTTCGCTTCTTGCCGTCGATGAGGCCCTGGGCAAGCTCGGCGGTGACCACGATGCCGTTGTCCGCTGCGCCCTGCGCGAAGGCCGCCGCCGGGCCGTTCAGCACTTCTTTGCGTTTGGGGAGCGCGGCAAACTCGCGCAGTGGGTCCACGGCGAAGATCTGCACGAAGAGCGTCTCTTCTTCGACGTTGACCATGCCGGCGAAAAGGATGCGCGGCGCAACGGCGGTGACGTGCGGAACCGCCTTGATCTTTTGGAGGAACGCCTCGTCCACCGCGATGTCGAGGTCGAGTGGCGAGGCGAGCACGTTCTTGAGGTAGCCTTTCTTGTGGACCTGCAGGGCGCCGGTCTGGCCCTTGGTCGCCGACTCGATCATCGACGACTGCAAGCCGTTGAGCAGGCCGCGGATGCTGACCATCACGCCCACGCCGACCAGCAGCGCCAGCAGCGTGATGAGGGTGCGCCGCTTGTTGCGCAGCACGTTGCGCACGGCGATGGCAATGAGATTGCGCACGGGATTGGCCGGCCCCCTGCCCAAAGGCTGCGCCAGGATGCACCGAAACGGCGACGGGGGGAAGGGGCGGACGCCTGCGGTCCTCAGCAGCACCCCCGGGGCCAAGGGTGGACCGCGGTGTGCCGGTGTGCCACTTGGCATTGAAAAAACCGCCGATCCGCAGTACCGTGCCGCCCCCGCGAGCCCGCGCGCCGCCGTGCAACCGGGTGCTTTCGTTGCCCACAGCACGCCGACGCCCGGTCGCCGTCCCTAGCCAAGCCCGCGCTGGCCCCCGCCGAGGATCCATGCCCGCCACCACCGCACCGACCACCAACGCACACCTGCTGAACTGGGTCGAGGAAATCCGCGCGATGACCACGCCCGACCGCGTGCACTGGTGCGACGGCAGCCCGGACGAATACACCGCGATGATCCAACTGGCGGTCGACGCCGGCCTCGCCACGCCGCTCGACCCCGCCAAGCGCCCCAACTGCTACCTTTTCCGCTCGGACCCGTCCGATGTCGCCCGGGTCGAAAACCGCACCTACATCGCCAGCAAGCGCCCCGAGGACGCCGGGCCGACCAACAACTGGATCGACCCCGAAGCCCTCAAGGCGACCATGCGCAGCTTGTACCAGGGCTGCATGGCGGGCCGCACCCTGTACGTCATCCCGTTCTCGATGGGTCCGGTCGGATCGCCCATCGCCAAGATCGGCGTCGAGCTGACGGACAGCCCGTATGTGGTCGCCAACATGCACACCATGACGCGGGTCGGCACCCGCGTGCTCGACGTGCTGGGACCCGACGGCGCGTTCGTGCCGTGCTTGCACTCGGTGGGCAAGCCGCTGCAACCGGGACAGGCCGACGACGGCGTCTGGCCGTGCGCGCCACTGGACCAGAAGTACATCTCGCACTTTCCCGAAGAGCGCACCATCTGGGCCTACGGGTCGGGCTACGGCGGCAACGCACTGCTCGGCAAGAAGTGCCTGGCCTTGCGCATCGCGTCGGCGCAGGCGCGCGACGAGGGCTGGCTGGCCGAGCACATGCTCATCTTGAAGCTCGCCAACCCGCAAGGAAAGGTGCGGTTCGTGGCGGCGGCGTTTCCGAGCGCCTGCGGCAAGACCAACCTGGCGATGTTGGTACCGACCATCCCCGGCTGGACCGTGCAGACCGTCGGCGACGACATCGCCTGGATGAAGTTCGGCGCCGACGGGCGGCTGTACGCCATCAACCCCGAGGCGGGCTTCTTTGGCGTCGCGCCGGGGACCAGCCAGAAGTCGAACCCGAACGCGATGACGACCATCGAGCGCAACACGATTTTCACCAACGTTGCCCTGACCGCCGACCGCGATGTGTGGTGGGAAGGCATCGGCTACGACGCCCCGGCCGGCGACGTCATCGACTGGAAAGGCCGGGTGTGGGACCGCAAGGACGTGGCCGCGCACGCCAACGCCCGCTTCACCGCGCCCGCCCGCCAGTGCCCGGCCATCGCGCCCGAGTGGCAGGATCCGGCCGGCGTGCCGATCAGCGCCATCCTGTTCGGCGGCCGGCGGCCGGGCACCATTCCGCTGGTCCACCAGGCGCGGTCGTGGCAGCACGGCGTGTTCCTGGGCTCCATCGTCGGCAGCGAAGTGACCGCAGCGGCCCTGGACCTGCAGGCGGGCACGGTGCGCCGCGACCCGTTCGCGATGCTGCCGTTTTGCGGCTATCACATGGGCGACTACTTCGGGCACTGGCTGCGCATCGGCCAGACACCGGGGGCCAGCCTGCCCAAGATCTTCATGGTCAACTGGTTTCGCAAGACCGCCGACGGCCGCTGGCTGTGGCCGGGCTACGGCGAGAACAGCCGCGTGCTCAAGTGGGTGTTCGAGCAGTGCGAGGGCACGGGTCAGGCAGTGCAGACGCCGATCGGCACCATGCCGGCGCCGGGCGCGCTCGACGCCCCAGACGGCGTATCGGCCGCGGATCTCGCGGAGTTGTTGAGCGTGGACCGCGACGGCTGGCTGCGCGAAATCGCCGACATCCGGGACAAGCACTACCCGAAATTCGGTGCCAAGCTGCCCAAGGCACTGTGGGACGAGTTGGGCGACTTGCAGGCACGGCTGGC